>DATFKW010000189.1:0-4897 GCA_035268405.1 Gammaproteobacteria bacterium | reverse complement strand
CGCGCGGCCTTCGGCGGCATCGCGGTACTGAAAGGCGCGGGCTCGCTCGTGTGCGGCGCGAGCTCGGCGCTGTGGTTGTGCGACCGCGGCAACCCCGGCATGGCCAGCGGCGGGATGGGCGATGTACTGACGGGCGTGATCGCCGGGCTTGCCGCGCAGCTCGGCGACCTGGAGCGCGCGGCGTGCGCCGGCGTGCTGGCGCACGCGCTGGCGGCCGACGACGCCGCCCGCGGCGGCGAGCGCGGCTTGCTCGCCAGCGATTTGCTCGGCGCACTGCGTCCCTGGATGAATCCCGGCGATGCAGTACGCGCTCGCTGACGCGGCGGCGACCGAGGCGCTGGGCGCGGCCCTGGCGGGACCCTTGCGGCGAGCCTGCGAGTCGCGCGCGGTGGTGCTGCACCTGGCAGGTCCGCTCGGGGCCGGCAAAACCACCCTCGTCCGCGGCCTGCTGCGCGGGCTGGGCCACCGGGGGCGCGTGCGCAGTCCCACGTTTACCCTGCTCGAGCCTTACGCGCTGCCGTCCCTGGATGTGATCCACCTCGACCTCTACCGCCTGGCCGACCCCGGGGAGCTGGATTACCTCGGGCTGCTCGACATGCTGGGGCCGGGCTGCGCGGCCGTGGTGGAATGGGCCGAGCGGGGCGGGGACCGCTTGCCCGGCGCGGACCTGCGCCTGGCGCTGGATTACCGCGGAGAGGGTCGCCGCGCGCTGCTGGCCGCCGACACCGGGGCGGGCCGGGCGATCCTCGATGCGCTGGCCGAATCGGCCCCTCCCGACGCCCCGGAAAGCCCGCCCTCCGCATAAGAACCCTCCGCAGCTTTACGTTCCAGCTGCTTGTTTCTGCGGGCTATATTGCCTTCACCCTCGGAATATGGTTAAAGTTCCTTCCCGAAGTCCGGCCAAAGTTCTGGATATGCCAAGGAATATCTTCATCGGCTGGCTGCTGGCCGCTGTTTTTGCAAGCTCCACCGCCTGGGCCGGCGTCGAGGTCAGGGGCGTGCGCCTGTGGGCGGGCCCCGACACCACGCGCGTCGTGCTCGACCTCTCGGCGCCGGCCGATCACAAGCTGTTCACGCTCGAGAACCCGGGCCGCGTGGTGGTGGACCTGCAGTCGGCGCGCATCGATGCCTCCGGCCTGCGGCTGCCGCGGGGCGACGGGCTGGTCTCCGAGGTGCGCGCGGGCAACCGCCGCGGGGGCGAAGCGCGCGTGGTGCTGGACCTGGCCGGGGAGGTCACGCCGCGGAGTTTCCTGGTGCGCCCGAAAGAGCAGTACGGCCACCGCCTGATCATCGAGCTCAAGGCCAGGGGAGCCCGGGCTCAGGCGCCCGTGATCCGGGCCAGCGACGGCGAGCGCGAGCTGGTGATCGCCATCGACCCGGGCCACGGCGGCGAGGATCCCGGCGCCATCGGCCGGCGCGGCACCTACGAGAAAGACGTCGTCATGGCCGTGTCGCGGCGCCTGGCGGCCCGCATCGACCGGGAGCCGGGCATGCGGGCGGTGCTGACGCGCGACGGCGATTATTTCCTGAGCCTGCGCCAGCGTGTCGAGGAAGCTCGCAAGCACGGCGCGGACCTGTTCGTGTCGGTGCACGCCGACGCCTTCAAGCATCCCGACGCGCGCGGCTCTTCGGTGTACGTGCTTTCGTCCAAGGGCGCGACCGACGAGGCGGCGCGCTGGCTGGCGGAGCGCGAGAACGCCGCCGACCTCGTGGGGGGCGTGCGGCTGGACGACAAGGACGACCTGCTCGCGTCGGTCCTGCTGGACCTGTCGCAGAACGCTTCCATCGGCGCGAGCCTGGACGCCGGCGAGTTCGTGCTGGAGAAACTCGGCGCGGTGAACCGCCTGCACAAGCATTCCGTGCAACAGGCGGGCTTCGCGGTGCTCAAGGCGCCGGACATTCCGTCGATCCTGGTCGAGACCGCCTTCATCTCGAACCCGGGCGAAGAGCAGAAGCTGCGCCAGGCGCGCCACCAGGAGCAGCTGGCGGCCGCCCTGCTGGCGGGCATTCGCGAATATTTCCATGTCAATCCGCCGCCGGGCACCTGGTTCGCGAAGAACCGCGGCGCCACCCCGCGCGAGATCGTGATCGCGCGGGGAGACACGCTCTCCGGCATCGCCGATCGATACCAGGTCAGCGTGCCGCTGCTCCGGCGCCACAATGGCCTGCGCGGCGACAAGATCCGCGTCGGGCAGGTGCTGGCCATCCCCGGCGGGGGCTAGCCCGCCGCGCGTCCGGCGCATCTCCGGGGCGTTCCGGGGGAAACTTTTTTTGCCCCGGCCGGGCCCGCCGCTTATCCTGTTGCGGCATGTCCATACGCGAACTTCCCCCCCAGCTCATCGACCAGATCGCCGCCGGCGAGGTGGTCGAGCGGCCGGCGTCGGTGGTCAAGGAGCTCGTGGAGAACAGCCTGGACGCCGGCGCGGCGCACATCGAGCTGGAGATCGACGGCGGCGGGCTGAAGCGCTGCCTGGTGCGCGACGATGGCCGGGGCATTCCGCGTGACGAGCTGGCGCTTGCGCTCTCCAGGCATGCCACCAGCAAGATCGCCAGCCTGGACGACCTCGAGCGCGTCGCCACGCTCGGCTTTCGCGGCGAGGCGCTGCCCAGCATCGCCTCCGTGTCGCGGCTTTCGGTCACCTCGCGGGCCGAGGGCGAGGCGGCGGGCTGGCAGCTGGAAGCCGACGGCGGGCAGCTGGCCTCGCCGGCGCCCGCGGCGCATCCCCGCGGCACCACCATGGTGGTGCGGGACCTGTTCTTCAACACGCCTGCGCGCCGGCGTTTCATGCGCAGCGAGCGCACCGAGCTGTCGCACGTGGAACGCGCCGCCCGGCGGCTCGCGCTGTCGCGTTTCGACGTGGCTTTCCGCCTGTCCCGGGACGGTCGCGCCCTGTTCGACCTGCGCGCGGCCCACGACGCCGCGGCGCGCAGGAAGCGCGTGGCCGAAGTGTGCGGCGAGGATTTCGCCGCCAACGCCATGGAAATCGAGCAGCAGGCCGGCGGGCTCAGGCTGCACGGCTGGCTCGGTCTGCCGACCTTCTCGCGCGCGCAACCGGACAAGCAGTACTTCTTCGTCAACGGGCGCATGATCCGCGATCGCGTGGTGACGCACGCGCTGCGCCAGGCCTACGCGGACGTGCTCTTCCACGGCCGCCATGCCGCTTATCTCCTGTACCTGGAGATGGACCCGGCGCTGGTGGACGTCAACGCGCATCCGACCAAGCAGGAGCTGCGCTTTCGCGATGCGCGCAGTATCCACGGCTTCCTTTACCAGGTGGTGGAGCGCGCCCTGAGCGGGACGCGGCCGAGCGCCGGTGACGGGGTCGTCACGCAGGGGCCGCCGCCAGCCGCGCCGCGATTCGCGGTGCAGGCCGAGAACGAGAGCCGGACACGACCGGTGCAGGACCTGATGCACCTGGCGGTCGCGGAGGCGGGCTCGCCGCAGGGCCGCGCGCCGGCGTTCGGCACGGCGGAGACGAGTCCCGCGCCATGGGGAGGGACTCAATCGCCGCGGACTCACTTGCGCGACGGCCCGTTGCCCCGTGACGAGGAGGCGCCGCTCGGCTACGCGCTCGGCCAGCTGGGAGGCGTCTACATCCTGGCGCAGAACCGCGACGGCCTGGTGATCGTGGACATGCACGCCGCTCACGAGCGCGTGCTCTACGAGCGGCTCAAGAACGCCTTGTCGAGTTCGGGCGGCGCCGGGCAGCCGCTGCTGGTGCCGATCAGCGTGCGCGTTTCCAGCGGCGAGGCGGACCTCGCGGAATCGATGGCGGACGAGCTGGCCGCGGTCGGGCTCGAGCTGGATCGCCGCGGGCCGGATGTGCTGCTGATCCGCCAGGTGCCGTCGCTGCTGGCCAACGCGGACGCGGAAGCGCTGCTGCGCGACCTGCTCGCGGACGTGGCGGAGCAGGGCAGCAGCCGGCGCGTCGAAGAGCGCATGAACGAGGTGCTCGCCACCATGGCCTGCCACGGCTCGGTGCGGGCCAACCGGCAACTGACCCTCGCGGAGATGAACGCGCTGCTGCGCGACATGGAGCGGACCGAGCGCGCCGACCAGTGCAACCACGGCCGGCCGACCTGGACCCGGCTGAGCCTGCCGGAACTGGACAAGCTCTTCCTGCGTGGACGCTGAGCCTCGCGGACACTCGCCGGTGGAGCCCTGGCCGGCCGTCCTGCTGATGGGGCCCACCGCCTCGGGCAAGACCGGTTTCGCGATCGAGCTGGCGCGGCGCCTGCCGGCGGAGATCGTCAGCGTGGACTCGGCGCTCGTCTATCGCGGCATGGACATCGGCACCGCCAAGCCGTCGCCGGCGCTGCGCGCCGAGTTGCCGCATCATCTCATCGACCTGCTGGACCCGGCGGAGGCCTACTCGGCCGGGCGCTTTCGGCGCGACGCCCTGCAAGCGATGGCGCAGATCCGCGCGCGCGGCCGCGTCCCGCTGCTGGTCGGCGGCACGATGATGTACTTTCGCGCGCTGCTGCGGGGGCTGGCCGACTTGCCCGACGCGGATCCCGCGCTGCGCGCCGCGCTCGACCGGGAGGGCGCCGCGCGAGGCTGGCCCGCGCTGCACGCGGAGCTTGCGCGGGTGGACCCGGTTTCCGCGGCTCGCATCCAGCCGGGCGACTCGCAACGGATTCAGCGCGCCCTGGAAGTCTGGCGCCTCGCGGGGCGCCCGCTCTCCGAGCTGCAGGCCGCCGGAGAGGACCCACCGCGGGGCTGGACTTTCCTGAAGCTCGCGCTGGCCCCGCCAACGCGCGCCGCGCTGCACGCGGCGATCGAGCAGCGCTTCCGGGCGATGATGGCCGCGGGTTTCGCGGACGAGCTGCGGAAGCTGCATGCCCGCGGCGATCTGCACCCGGGACTGCCCGCGATCCGCGCGGTGGGCTATCGCCA
>DATFKW010000188.1:0-9157 GCA_035268405.1 Gammaproteobacteria bacterium | reverse complement strand
GCTGCAAAGCAGCCAGCCCTTGTCGCTTCGGCTCAGTCTTTCCACCGGCAGCGGCGGTATCCGCGTCGATGCATCGCCCTTGAGCGATGTCGAGACCGGCCGCAGCAAGTTCCGCGGCGTGGTCGGCGACGGCGCGGGCAGCGCCAGGATCTCCACCGGCAGCGGCGGCATCCGGATCATCGCCCCCTAGCTTCAAAAATGGGGAAGGGCCCCATTTAATTCATTAAATGGGGCCCTTCCCCATTTCGTCACAGCCGGATCTCGACCCGGCCGGCGGCGCGCCGGGCCTTGTCGCGCGCCTCTTCGAGGCTTTGGCCGCGCGCCAGCGCCACGCCGAGGCGGCGCTTGCCGCGGACTTCGGGCTTGCCGAAGAGGCGCAGCTCGGTGTCCGGCTCGGCCAGCGCCTCGGCCACGCCGGCGTAGCGCATGCGCCGGGAGTCGCCTTCGCCGAGGATCGCGCAGGATGCGGAGGGTCCGCGCTGGCGGATCGTCGGCACGGGCAGCCCCAGGATCGCGCGCAGGTGCAGGGCGAACTCCGACAAGTCCTGCGACACCAGCGTCACCAGGCCGGTGTCGTGCGGTCGCGGCGACACTTCGCTGAACAGCAGCTCTTCGCCCCGGACGAACAGCTCCACGCCGAACAGGCCGTGGCCGCCCAGCCGCGCCGTGACCGCCGCCGCCATCTCCTGCGCGCGCTCCAGCGCCGGCGCGCTCATGGGCTGCGGCTGCCAGGACTCGCGGTAATCGCCGTCGACCTGCAGGTGGCCGATGGGCGCGCAAAAACTGGTGCCGTCGCGGTGGCGCACCGTGAGCAGGGTGATCTCGTAGTCGAATTCCACGAAGCCCTCGACGATGACCCGCCCGGCGCCGGCGCGCCCGCCCTGCTGCGAGGAATCCCAGGCGCGCTCGGCGTCCGCCGGTCCCCGCACCGTCGACTGGCCTTTGCCGGAGGAGCTCATCACCGGTTTAACCACGCAGGGCATGCCCACCTCGGCGAGCGCCGCGTCGTACTGCGCCCGGTCGTCCGCGAAGCGGAAGGGCGAGGTCGCGAGGCCGAGCTCTTCGGCGGCCAGCCGCCGGATGCCCTCGCGATCCATGGTGAGCCGGGCGGCGCCGGCGGTGGGGATCACCCGCCAGCCCTCGGCTTCCAGCGCGACCAGCTCGCCCGTGGCGATGGCCTCGATCTCCGGCACGATGAGGGCGGGTTTTTCCGCCTCGACCAGGGCGCGCAGGGCGCGCGGGTCCAGCATGTCGATCACGTGGCTGCGGTGCGCGACCTGCATCGCCGGGGCGTTGGCGTAGCGGTCCACCGCGACGACCTCCACGCCCAGCCGCTGCGCCTCGATCGCGACTTCCTTGCCGAGCTCGCCCGAGCCGAGCAGCAGCAGGCGGGTGGCGGTCTCCGTGAAGGGGGTGCCGAGTACTGTCATCTTTCCACCGCTATCGGTTGATCCGCGCGTTATCGTACTCTATGCGCCCGCCGGCACGCCGCAGGACCGCGCCCCACATGAACGAACCGGAACGCCCCGCACCCGGACCCGTGAACGCGCTGCTCGGCGGCGCCGCGGTCGTGATCATCATCGGCGGCCTCAAGGCGGCGGCACCGCTGGTGGTGCCTTTCCTGCTCGCCGTCGTGCTGGCCACCATCCTCATCCCGCCGCTGCAATGGCTGACCCGTCATCGCGTGCCCCTGCCGCTGGCCATGCTGCTGCTGTCGCTCGGCCTGGCGCTCATCTGGGTGCCGCTGGCGGCGATCGTCGGCGCCTCTTTCGACGATTTCTACGTCGAGTTGCCCGAGTACCAGGAGAAGATCCAGGCGATGGTGACGCAGGTGGGCGCCTGGCTGAGCGGTCACGGCATCGAGGCCGGCCGCGCTGCGATGGAGGACCTGGTCAAGCCGGCCGCCGCGCTTTCCTTCGTGCGCCAGATCGGCAGCGGCGTCGGCACCGTGCTGGCCAATGTATTCCTGATCCTGCTGACCATCATTTTCATCCTGCTGGAAGCCTCGGGCTTTCCGGAAAAAGTCCGCGAGGCGCTCGGCGCGCGCAGCGAAGTGCTGGACTCGTTCCGCGAGTTTTCGGACCGCCTGCAGGAGTACCTGCGCATCAAGACGCTGGTCAGCCTGATGACGGGCGCCACGGTGGCGGCCTGGATGTGGATCGTCGGGCTGGATTTCGCCATGCTCTGGGGCGTGCTGGCTTTCCTGCTGAACTACGTGCCGAACATCGGCAGCATCATCGCCGCCGTGCCCGCCGTGCTGCTGGCCACGGTGGCGCTGGACTGGAGCGGCGTGCTCCTGGTGATCGCCGGTTTCGTGGCGGTGAACGTGACCTTCGGCAACATCGTCGAGCCGCGCATGATGGGCAAGGGCCTGGGGCTCTCGACCCTGGTCGTGTTCCTGTCGCTGGTTTTCTGGGGCTGGGTGCTGGGACCGGTCGGCATGCTGTTGTCCGGCCCGTTGACCATGACGGTCAAGATCGCGCTGGAAACCGATCCGCGCAGCCGCTGGTTCGCGGTGCTGCTGGGGCCGTCGGTGCCCGTCACCTCGGCGCTCGCGGCAGAGCAGGACGAGCCCGAGGCCGCGGCGGAAAACTAGGCGGGGGGCCGGCCGGGCCGCCCCGTTCCGCCGATGCCGTGCTTGCGCAGCAGGCCGCGCAACTGGTCGTAGCTCAGCCCGAGCGAGTCGGCCGCCACGCGGCGGTTCTGGTCCGCCGCGGCCAGCGCCCGCAGCAACAGCCGCGTCTCGAAGTCACGGACCACGGCAGGAAAATCCAGCGGCAGTGTCGCTGCCTCCTGCAGGTCCGCAGTCGGCGCCGGCGGCGCCGGATCTTGCGGGGCACCCGGGCTCGTCGAGTCATTCCCGCCCGGCGGAGCGGAATCCGCCGGCGGTGCGCCCGGCGTATCCGGAGCACTCGCCGGATCGGCAAAAGGATCGAAGTGGATCTGTTCCACCGCCGCATCGGCCTCTGGCGCACGGTAGATCGAGCGCTCCACCGCGTTCTTGAGCTCGCGCACGTTTCCCGGCCAGGGCCAGCGCAGCAGCGCGTCTTGCGCGCGCTCGCTGAAGCCGGCGAAAAACGGGCGCTTGAGCTCGGCGGTAAAGCCCACGGCGAAGTGCTGTGCCAGTTCCAGGATGTCCTCCCGGCGCGCGCGCAGCGGCGGCACGTGGACGACGTCGAAGGCGAGGCGGTCGAGCAGGTCGGCGCGGAAACGGCCGCTGGCCGCGAGGGCCGGCAGATCCTCGTTGGTCGCGCCGAGGATCCTGACGTCCACCTTGATCGTCGCGCTGCCACCGACGCGCTCGAACTCGCCGTACTCGATGACGCGCAGCAGCTTTTCCTGCATGCGAGCCGGCAGCGTGCCGAGTTCGTCGAGGAACAGGCTGCCGCCGTCGGCGCGCTCGAAGCGGCCCACGTGGCGCCGCGTGGCGCCGGTGAAGGCACCGGCCTCGTGGCCGAACAGCTCGGACTCGAGCAGGCTCTCGGTGAGGGCGGCACAGTTGAGCTTCACCAGCGGCTGTTCCCAGCGCAGCGAGAGAAAGTGCAGGCGGGACGACACCAGTTCCTTGCCGGTGCCGCGCTCGCCGATGATCAGCGCCGGGCGGTCCAGCGGCGCCAGCCGTGAGACCTGCTCCAGCATCGCGCCGAAGGCCGGCGAGGTGCCCAGCACCGCGGTGTCCATCTCTTGCCGCATGGCGTCAATAATGCCGGGTTTTGGTGAAAAGAACCAGTTTTAATATGGCGAGAAAACCCTAATTACACCCCGGCGTTCTGAAGCCGGTGTGTAATTTATCAATAAAACAAGGGCTTAAGAACCCACCGTGGGTTGGCACGCTTCCTGCAAATCTCCAGTCAGGACAACGGAGGAACCGTCATGGGCATTTTTTCCCGCTTTTCTGACATCGTGAATTCGAACATCAACTCCCTGCTGGAGAAGGCCGAGGATCCGGAAAAGATGGTCCGGCTGATCATCCAGGAGATGGAGGACACGCTCGTCGAGGTGCGCTCGGCGGCGGCCCGCGCGATCGCGGACCGCAAGCAGATGGAGCGTCGCCTCGCCGAGGCTCGCCGCGAGGGCGATGACTGGGCGAACAAGGCCGAGCTTGCCGTGCGCAAGGGCCGCGACGACCTGGCGCGCGCCGCGCTGGCGGAAAAGACGCAGGCCGAGCAACGCGTTGCCGGCCTGGAGGAGCAGCATGCCCAGGTGGAGGAGGCGCTGGCGCGACTGAACGACGACATGGCGCGGCTGCAGGAAAAGCTGGCCGACGCCAAGGCGCGCCAGAAGGCGATGCTGGTCCGTCACAGGACCGCCGGTCACCAGCTGGAGATGCGCCGCCAGATCCACGAGACCCGAATCGACGACGCCCTCGTGAGGTTCGAGCGCTTCGAGCGTAAGCTGGAGGACGTCGAGGGCCGCGTGGAGTCCTACGACATGGGCCAGCGCAAGGACCTCGGCCGGGAGTTCGTCAGCCTCGAGTCGGAGGAGTCCGTGGAGGCCGAGCTGGCCGCGCTGAAGAAGCGCGTCGGGGGCGAGAACCAGGACAAGGCCTGAGGCGGCGGTGGTGAGAAAGCTTGACGGGCGATTCGGGCAGACAGGTACAAGGTCATGAGCGAGATGTTTGGCGTATTCCTGGTCATCCTGGCGGCGGTGGTGCTGCCGCTGGTGGTGATCCTCCACTACGTGACGAAGTGGAAATCGTCGCGCACGCTTTCCGGGGACGAGCAGCGCATGCTGGAAGAGCTCTGGCAGGACGCGCAGAAAATGGAGAGCCGCATCAACGCGCTGGAGACGATCCTGGACGACCAGGTGCCGGACTGGAGGAGGAAGACATGAACACTCGCCATGCACCTGCGGGCGCGCTGTTTTACCGCGATCCCGCCCACGGCCTGGTCCTGGGCGTGTGCGCAGGCTTGTCGGACAAGTTCGGCTTTCGCCTGGTGCCGCTGCGGGTGATCGTCGCAGTGTGCCTGCTGCTGTTCACCGTGCCGACCCTGCTGCTTTACGTGGCCGCGGGCCTGCTGTTACCGGCCAAGCCCTTGACCTACTACGGCGAGCGCGACGAGCGCGAGCTATGGCGCCGCGGCGGCTCCGGGAGGGTGCGCGCATGAGACGCGAGCCCAACCCCGCGCGCCTGTATCGCGACACCGACAAGGGCAAGGTCGGCGGCGTTTGCGCCGGGCTGGCCGAGTACTTCGGCTTCGACCTGGCGCTGACGCGCGTGCTGACGCTGGTGGCCATGTTTTTCTTCCCGACGCTGTTGCTGGTGTATTTCGGCCTCTGGTGGCTGTTGCCAATGAAGCCCGGCCAGCTTTATCGTGACGAGGAGGAGAAGGATTTCTGGCGCGGCGTGCGCGTCTCGCCGGCGGCCACGCTCTCCGAGGTGCGGCACCGCTTCCGCTCGGCCGATGCCAAGCTGCAGCGCATGGAGCGCTACGTGACCTCGCGCAACTTCACGCTGGAGCGCGAGTTCAGGGACCTGGAACGCAGCGAGCAGAGGCCGGTTTGACGCGGGCGACACGCGTGGCACGACTGGCACGGCCCATGGGCCGTCGCGCGGCCGCGATCGAGTCAGCCCCAAAGGAGGAAATTTCGTGAACGTCTTCGAAATGGTCATCATCATCGTCTTTCTCGGCGTAATGTCTGGGATGTTCGCGAAATGGGTCAAGTATCGGCACGCCACGCCGCCCGCAGACGACGCGCGGCTCGAACGGCTCGAGGAGCGGGTCCGCGTGCTCGAGCGGATCGTCACGGATTCCGGCTATGACCTGCGTCGCCAGTTCCGCGACCTGGAGAGAGAGGCCTGAGCGCGGCGCGCTGAAAGGCAGCGGCGGTGGAACCGGAACGCCGCACTGGGCGAACACGGGGCCGTGACCGCAAGGACGCCCGCCATGACTGAGCCGCAAGGCACCGCCCACATAGAACTCGACTCGGTCTGCAAGGACTACGACGAGCACGGCCGCCCGCATACCGTGCTCGACGGCGTGAGCGCGGCCATCACGCGCGGCGAACTGGTCGTGCTGGTCGGTCGCTCGGGCTCCGGCAAGAGCACCCTGCTGAACATCATCGGCGGGCTGGACCGGCCCACCCGGGGCGAGCTGAGCATTGCCGGCCAGCCCCTGTCGGGACTTTCCGAGGACGGGCTGGCGCGGCTGCGGCGGCGGGAGATCGGCTTCGTGTTCCAGTTCTTCAACCTCGTGCCGACGCTCACGGCGCGGGAGAACCTGCTGCTGCCGCTGGAGCTGCTGGGCGTGGACCGCAACGAGGCCGACGAGCGGGCGCAGCACTGGCTGGAAACCGTGGGGCTGCCCGGCCGCGGCGACTCCTTCCCGGAGGAGATGTCCGGCGGGGAACAACAGCGCATCGCGCTGGCACGCGCACTGATTCACCGGCCGGGCCTGGTCATCGCCGACGAGCCGACGGGCAACCTGGACCTGGAAACCGCGCGGCAGGTGCTCAGCCTGCTGGACGACCTGTGCCGTCGGCAGGGCACCACCCTGGTGATGGCCACCCATAGCCCGGAGGTGATCGGCGTGGCGGACCGGGTGTTCACCATCCACGAGGGTCGCCTGGAGATCTCCATCCCGTGAGCCGGCTGCTGTCGCGCTCCGGCCGGCGTTTCTTCGCGCGTCACCCGTGGCAATACGTGCTCGCGGTCGCCGGCGTCGCGCTGGGCGTGGCGGTGGTGCTGGGCGTGGACCTTTCCGGCGCCAGCGCCAGGAGGGCCTTCGACGCCTCCACCGAAATGGTCATGGGCCGCGCCACGCACCAGGTGCTGCCGCGTTCCGGCGGGCTGGACGAGTCGCTTTATCCCGCGGTGCGCAGGGCGCTGCAGGCCGCCGGCGAACCGGGCGCGGCGGCTGCGCCGAGCGTGGAGGGCGCGCTGACGCTGCCCGGCGACCGGCGAGTGGCGCTGCTGGGACTGGACCCCTTCGCGGAAGCCCCCTTCCGCGACGAGCTGACGGTGTTTTCGGGCCAGCTGGACCTGCTCGCGCTGCTGGCCGAGCCGGGGACGGTCGCGCTGCCGCTGCCGCTGGCCGAACAGCTGGGGGTGGCGCGTGGCGACCGGCTGGAAGCCGTCACCGCTGCCGGCACGGTGTCGCTGCGGGTGGCGGGCCTGGTGCAGCCGGACGCCGAGCGCGCCGCGGCCGCGTCGGCTTACGTGTTCGCGGACATCGCCACCGCGCAGGAGTTGCTGGGCAAGGTCGGCACCCTGAGCCGCATCGACCTGATCGTTTCGCAGTCGCTGGCCGGGGAGCTGGCCGGGCTGCTGCCGGATAGCGTGGAACTGGTGGAGTCGTCCGCGCGCTCGCGCGCCACTTTCGGCATGACGCGGGCTTTTCGCCTGAACCTCACGGCGCTGTCCCTGCTGGCCTTGCTGGTGGGCGCTTTCCTGATCTACGGAACGATGAACTTCCTGGTGGTGCGACGCACGCGCACCATCGGCATCCTGCGCAGCGTGGGCGTCGACCGGCGCGGCCTGGTGGGCGCGATCCTTTCGGAGGCGCTCATCGTCGGGCTGCCCGGGACGCTGCTGGGACTGCTGTTGGGGGCGGTGCTCGGTTCCGGCCTGACGGGGCTGGTGGTGCAGACGATCGACGACCTTTATTTCCGCTTGCGCGTGGATGCACTGGCCTTGAGCGGCTGGCCCTTTGCGAAGGCGGCGGCGCTCGGGCTTGGCGTCACGCTGGCGGCCGCGCTGGGCCCGGCCCTGGAGGCCGCGGGCATCCCGCCGCGCGCCGTGTTGTCGCGCGCCTCCATGGAGCGGCGCACCCGGCGGCGCATGCCGTGGCTGCTGGCGGCGGCGGCGGTCGCCGGCGCCGTGGCGGTGCTGCTGCTCGCGGCGGGACGCAACTCCCTCGTGATCTCCTTCGCGGGCCTGTTCAGCGTATTCCTGGCCTGCGCGTTCGCCACGCCGCCGGCGACGGCCGGGCTGATGCGCCTGCTGGACCGGCTGTTGCCGTCGCGCGCGCCCGTGCCCATGCGCATGGCCATCCGCGGCACCACCGCCTCGCTCAGCCGTACCGGCGTGGCGGTGGCCGCGCTGACGGTGGCCGTCGCCACGGTGATCGGCGTCGGCCTGATGGTGAGCAGTTTCCGCGTCAGCGTGGACGACTGGCTGCGCCAGACCCTCGTGGCCGATTTCTACCTGGCGGTGGACGAAGCGTGGTGCGAGAGCGCCGGCGGGGTCGGCGAGCTGTCGGCCGACTTGCGCGCCCTGCCCGGCGTCAGCGAGGTGACCTACTCGCAGCGCCTCCGCCTGCAGGTGGGCGCCGAGGAATGGCGCCTGTGGGCGGTGGACGCGGGCAGCGAGGGCCTCGGCTCCGAGATCCTCGCGGGCGATCCCGCCGAGGCGCGCGCGCGGTTTTCGGCCGGCGAAGCCGTGCTGGTGTCCGAACCGTGGGCGATGCGGCGGGGCACGCAAGTGGGCGACGTGCTGACCCTGCCGACGCCGGCGGGAGAGCGGGGTTTTCCCGTGGCCGGCGTGTTTCGCGACTACACCTCGGACCGCGGCGTGATCGCCCTGCACCGGGATCGCTACCGCGAGTTGTGGGATGACGAGTGCAGCGAGGGGATCGGGGTCAGCTTCGAGCCGGGCGCGGACACTGCGGCGTCGCGCCGCGCGATCGAGAGCGTGCTGCCGCCCGGCAGCTCGATCTGGCTGTCCAACAACGCCGAGTTGCGCGAGGCCTCGCTGGCCGTTTTCGACCGCACCTTCACCGTCACGCGGGTGCTGCAGGTGCTGGTGGGGCTGGTGGCGTTCCTGGGCATTCTCTCGGCACTGCAGGCGCTGCAGCTGGAGCGCGTGCGCGAGACGGCCGTGCTGCGCGCGGTGGGCTGGTTGCCGCGCCAGCTGCGCGCGCTGGTGGTGGCGCAGACCGGGCTGCTGGGTTTTGCGGCCGGTATCTTCGCCATGCCGCTGGGAATCGCCCTGGCGGGGCTGCTGGTGTTCGTCATCAACCGCCGCGCCTTCGGCTGGACCATGAGCTTCCAGATCAGCGCCGGGGAATTGCTGCAGGGGCTGCTGCTGGCGCTGGCCGCCGCGTTGCTGGCCGGGCTTTACCCCGCCTGGCGGACCAGCCGCCGGCCTGTGGCGCAGGACCTCAGGGAAGAATAATGGGGAATGGCCTTATTTCTGGAGCCCTAAATGGGGAATGGC
>DATFKW010000187.1:0-2163 GCA_035268405.1 Gammaproteobacteria bacterium | reverse complement strand
ACCACCCAGGTGCTGCCGCCGATCTCCTCGGCCGCCTTGGCCGCGTCGTCGGCATTGCGGGCCGGGACGCCGCGCGAGACCGGGATGCCGTATTCGGCGAACAGTTGCTTCGCTTGGTATTCGTGGAGGTTCATTCCGGAGAGACTCCAGGTTGAAAGGCCGGTATTCTGTCATATTTCGCAAGCATTCAACGATGAACGCCTCGCCCCACACCATCGCCCCCGAGTTCGCCTGGCGCACGCTGCGGCTGCTGAACGCCTTCCGGCTGCTCTACGCCGCCCTGCTGTTCGGCATGTTCATCTACCCGTCCGACCCACGGCTGGTGGGCGAGCTGCACCCCGACCTGTTCCTCGCCGCCACCCTGTCGGCCTTCGCCTGGGCGGCGCTCAACGACTTCGCGGTCAACCAGCACTGGCCCTCGGTCGGCGGGCAGGCCGTCGCCCAGGGCGTGTTCGACATCGCCGCCATCAGCGCGCTGGCCTGGGCCAGCGGCGGGCTGGGCAGCGGCGTCGCCAACCTGCTGATCATCACCATCAGCGCGCTGGCGCTGGTCTCCTCGCGGCTGCGGGCGCTGGCCTTTGCGGCGCTGGCCAGCCTGGCGGTGCTGGCGAGCCAGGGCGTGGATATCCTGCGCGGCGAACTCAGCGCCAGCGACCTGACGCCGGCCGGCCTGTTCGGCGGACTGCTGATGTTCCTGGCGCTGGCTATCTCGCCGCTGTCGCGCCGGCTCACCGAGAGTGAGGCCCTGGCGCGCCAGCGCGGCGTGGACCTGGAGAACCTCAACCAGCTCAACGAGTACATCGTGCAGAACCTGCGCGACAGCATCGTGGTGCTGGACGGCGACGACCGCATCCGGCTGATGAACGAGGCGGCGGCCAAGTACCTGGGGATCGGCGCCGGCTGGCGCGGCCGCCCGGTGCGCGAGGCCTCGCGGCGCCTCGAACAGGCGGTGCTGCAGTGGCGCGAGCGCGGCAGCAGCGACCCGCCGGCGCCCTTCCCCTCGGCCGACGGCGCCACCCAGATCGAGCCCTTCTTCGCGCCCATCGGCCGGCCGCGCAGCGGCGCCCTGCTGGTGTTCCTGGAGGACACCTCGCTGCAGTCGGAGCGGGCGCAACAGGCCAAGCTGGCCGCGCTGGGCCGCCTGTCCGCCAGCATCGCCCACGAGATCCGCAACCCGGTGGGCGCCCTTAGCCACGCCGCGCAGCTGCTGGGCGAGGCCGACAACCTGGCGCCCGGCCAGCAGCGGCTCACCGCCATCATCGAGAACAACTCCACCCGCGTCAGCAACATCGTCGAGAACGTGCTGCAGCTGTCGCGCCGCGAGCAGGTGGACCCGAAGCGCATCGACCTCGTGGCCTGGGCCAAGCAGTTCGTGGAGGAGTTCACCGGCTCGGCCGGCCTGCCGGACGGCGCGATGGAGCTGGAGATCTCCGGCGCGCCCATCGACGTGCGCATGGACCCGGGGCACCTGCACCAGGTCGCCTGCAACCTGTGCGAGAACGTGCTCCGGTATGCGGTGGCCGAAGGCGAGGCGCCGCGCATCGAGCTGGCCATCGGACGTCGCGCCGGCAGCGAGCGGCCCTACCTGGAGGTGCGCGACCGCGGCCCCGGCATCCCGCCCGAGCTCGCGGAACGGGTGTTCGAGCCCTTCTTCCGCGCCGGCACCGGCACCGAGACGCGCAGCGGCAGCGGCCTGGGGCTGTTCATCTCCCGCGAGCTGTGCGAAGTGAACCGCGCGACCCTGCTCTATGAACCGCGTCACGACGGCGGCAGCGTTTTTCGTATTATCTTTGCCGATCCCAAGCGCTGGAAGACCTGAGTGAGCCGACCGACCGTCCTGATCGTCGACGACGAGCCCGACATCCGCGAACTGCTCTCGATGACGCTGGAGGGCATGGACGTGGAGCCGGACACCGCGGCCGACCTGGCCGAGGCGCGCCACAAGCTCCAGACCCGCGAGTATCATTTCTGCCTCACCGACATGCGGCTGCCCGACGGCGACGGGCTGGAGCTGGTGCAGTGGATGCAGCGCCAGGCGCCCGGCGTGCCGGTGGCCGTGATCACCGCCCACGGCAACGTCGAGACCGCCGTGCGCGCGCTCAAGCTGGGCGCCTACGACTTCGTCTCCAAGCCGGTCAAGGTCAAGGACCTGCGCAAGCTGGT
>DATFKW010000186.1:0-6393 GCA_035268405.1 Gammaproteobacteria bacterium | reverse complement strand
TCCAGGAAATGCACGTCGGGACTGTCATCTTCCGCCTTGGCGCAGTTGCCCAGGGCCGCCTGCATGCCGCCCTGGGCGGCACAGCTGTGGCTGCGGCGCGGCGGCACCAGGGAAAGAATCTGCACGGAATGGCCTGCCGCGGCGGCCTCGATGGCGCAACGCTCGCCGGCGAGACCGGCGCCGATGACCAGGACGTCGGTAATCTTCAATTCAGGACCCCATCAGGAAGGCAAAGGGCGCGGGGATCCAGCCGGCCATGACGGCCAGCACGATCACCCCGGCCACCAGGAAGGCGACGCCGAGAATGCGCACGAAGCGCTTCAGCGCGGTGCGCTCGCGTTTCGCGCCCACGCCCCACTTGATGGCCAGCCGGTAGATTCCGACCGAGGCATGCACCGCCAGCAATACCAGCAACAGCAGGTAAAACCAGGACAGTCCGGCCGCGACGCGCTCCATGGTGGTCGCAGCCTCCATCCCGTGTCGCTCGCCCCAGAGGGAAGTGAAGGTGTCGATGACCATCATGCCGATGTGAAAGCTGCCCAGCACCAGGATCAGCATGCCGGTCCTGATCTGCCAGACCCACAGGCGTGAATCCTCGTGGGGTCGCTCCGTCCCCTCGCCGGCTTTCCAGCGACGATCGGCGCGCGACAATTCCCGCGCCAGGCGGTTGAAACGGCGGCGCTCGCGGTTGCGTGCCGGGATCTTGCGCGCCGCGAGCACGGCATGGACAAAAAACAGCGCCGCCACGATCACCACGATCGGCTGGGCGATATACAGCCCCTCGAGGAACTCGGCCAGGCGATCGAATCCCTCCGGCCCGAAAAGCAGCGAACCGACGTCGAAAACGTGGAACCAAATGAAAACCGTGAGCGCGAAACCGGTGCCGCCGCTGATGAGCTCCCAGACGAGCTCGCGCCGGGCGGCACTCCGCCCGGCCATGGGCGCAATGGCGTCCGCATCGAGGCGTTGCGCATCAAGGACGTCAACAGCTTTTCGCATAAGGGGCTCCCGGCATGATCCCGGCCGAGTCTATGACGCAGATCAAGCCGGCGCGTACTGTGGATTCCCGCAAGCGTGGGTTTTTGCCTGCCACGGTATATACTTACGCGCTTTACTACGGCGTTCCGGAGGCGCGTGCCGGAACGAGAGCTTTGCAGCGGGTTCGATCGAGCATCTCCCGCCGGAAAAATCATGGAGGCCCACCGGATGGCAGCCCGTTTCTCGCTGGAACAATACGGCATCGGCGTCGAGGAAATTCACCGCAACCTGCCCCCCGCCCTGCTCTACGAGCATGCGTTGCGCTGGGACCGGGGCTCGGCGATCACCGCCTCGGGCGCGCTGGTCGCCATGTCGGGCGTCAAGACCGGCCGCAGCCCGGCCGACAAGCGCATCATCGACGACCCGAATGTCGCCGAGGACGTCTGGTGGGGCAAGGTCAACATGAAGCTCGACCAGGAAGCCTTCGACATCAACAGGACCCAGGCGGTCGATTTCCTCGGTACGCGCGACCGGCTCTACGTGATCGACGCCTTCGCCGGCTGGGACCCCAAGTACCGCATCAAGGTGCGGGTCATCTGCGCGCGTCCCTATCACGCGCTGTTCATGCGCAACATGCTGATCCGGCCGACCCCGGAGCAGCTCGAGGATTTCGGCGAGCCGGATTACGTGATCTTCAATGCCGGCAGCTTCCCGGCCAACGCGCGCGTCCCGGGCATGACCTCCGGGACGAGCATCAGCCTGCAGTTCGGGCACCGCGAGATGGTCATCCTCGGCACCGAATACGCCGGTGAGATGAAAAAGGGCGTGTTCACCATCATGAACTACCTCATGCCGGCTCGCGGCGTGCTCTCGATGCACTGCTCCGCGACGGAAGGCAAGGACGGCGATACCTCGATCCTGTTCGGGCTCTCCGGCACCGGCAAGACCACGCTGTCGGCCGATCCCAAGCGCCAGCTCATCGGTGACGACGAGCACTGCTGGAGCGACGAGGGCATATTCAACATCGAGGGCGGCTGCTACGCCAAGGTCATCGACCTCTCCGAGGAAGCCGAGCCGGATATCTACCGGGCGCTGCGCTTCGGCGCCGTCCTCGAGAACGTCGTCTACGACCCGGGCTCCCGCGAGGTGGACTACGCCGACACGACCATCACCGCCAACACCCGTGGCTCCTACCCCATCGAGTACATCGAGAACGTCAAGATCCCCTGCGTGGGGGGGCACCCGAAGAACATCATATTCCTGACCTGCGACGCCTTCGGCGTATTGCCGCCGGTAAGCCGGCTGACGCCCGAGCAGGCCATGTATCACTTCATCAGCGGCTACACCGCGAAGGTCGCCGGCACCGAGATGGGGGTGACCGAACCCGAGGCCACCTTCTCGCCCTGTTTCGGCGGGCCGTTCCTGGTCTGGCACCCCGCGAAGTACGCCGAATTGCTGGCCGAGCATATCCGCAAGCACGACGCCGACGTCTGGCTGGTCAACACCGGCTGGTCGGGCGGCGCCTACGGCGTCGGCAAGCGCATGAAGCTGTCCTACACGCGGGCGATCATCGACGCCATCCACTCGGGCGAACTTGCGCAGCAAGCGACGCAGACGGACCCGGTGTTCGGCCTCGCGATCCCGCAGTCCTGTCCCGGCGTGCCGGACGAGATTCTCGTGCCCCGCAACACCTGGGACGACAAGCAAGCCTACGATGCCACCTGCCACAAGCTGGCGCAGCTGTTCGCGGAGAATTTCGCGCATTACGAGGATGTCGCCGGACAAGAGGTCATCGACGCGGGCCCGCGGGTGAAGGCGGCCTGATTTCCTGCCGACCCGCATGGCGCAGGGCTGAGTCATGAGGGACACGCGCCGCGCCGCCCGTCGCTTCGTGGCGGCGGTGGAGTTCGACGACACCGGAGCGCTGCTGCGTGTCCTGGGATGCCTGCTGCTTGCGGCCCTGGTCGCCTGGCTGCCGGACTGGCCCGGGCTGGATCCCGCCGCCAGGCGTTGCCTGTTCATCCTGGTGCTTGCGGCCGGCCTCTGGGCGACCGAAGCCATTCCGGCCTTCGCAGTGTCTTTCCTGGTGATCGGCCTGTCCATCATGCTGCTGGGCCGACCGGACGGGGTTTTTGCGGGCGCGGATGAGCCCGAGCGCTGGCAGATTTTCATCGCGCCCTTCGCCAGCCCGCTGATCTGGCTGTTCCTTGCCGGCTTCATCCTGGCCGAAGCCGCCTCCCGCACGGGCCTGGACCGCAACCTGGCCGGACTCGTTTTCCGCGCCGCCGGTTCGCGCGCGACCGCTGTGCTGGCGGCGGCAATGGGCATCACTTTCGTGCTTTCGATGTTCATGTCGAACACTGCGACGGCGGCCATGATGATCGCCGTGGTGACGCCCCTGCTGCGCACCTTGCCCGCGGGCCACACCTTCCGGCCGGCGCTGCCGCTGGGCATTGCCGCGGCCGCCAACCTGGGCGGCATGGGCACCCTGGTGGGCACCCCGCCCAATGCCATCGCCGCGGGACTCATGAGCCATACCGAAAGCGCCCTGTCATTCGCAGAATGGATGATGCTGGGATTGCCGCCGGCGCTGCTGCTGGCGGGCGCCATGTGCGCCCTGCTGCTTTATCGCTACCAGGCCGGCGCCCTGCGTCTCGAGCGCGGCGCGCTGTCGGCCGTGCAGCAAGGCGGCCCGCTCGCGCCAGCCTGGCAACGGGCGGTGGTTGTGGTGGTTTTCGCCGTGACCTTGGCGCTGTGGATTCTCGGGCCCGCGCCTGCTTCGGTGGTGGCTTTCGTGCCGATCACGGTACTGTCGGTCACCGGTGTCATCGGCGTGGCGGAGATCCGGCAGCTGCGATGGGACGTGCTCATATTGATGGCCGGCGGCCTGTCCCTCGGGGTGGCCGTGACCGAGACCGGGCTGGCCGCATGGCTGGTGGACGGCCTGCCGGTCGGGAGCATGGGAATCCTGGGCGCCGCGCTCGGCTTCGCCCTGCTGACGGCGCTGCTTTCCAACTTCATGAGCAACACCGCCGCGGCGAACATCCTGGTTCCGCTGGGCGCCGCTGTCGGGGCGGGTTTGGGCGGCGCGCCGGGCCTGCTGCCCGTGATTATCGCCCTCTCCGCGTCCACCGCCATGTGCCTGCCGATCGCCACGCCGCCGAACGCCATCGCCTACTCGACCGGCGAACTGCAGGCGCGCGCGTTCCTGGTACCTGGTCTATTGCTGGCCGTCGCCACCCCGCTGGTGACGGTGCCGTGGGTCAGCTGGCTGCTGCCGCGGCTGGGCTGAAAGCGGCACCATCGCCGTCGGCTGCCGCGGACGCCGCGGAGCCGCCCGGATTCCAGAGCCCCTTGAGGTGCGGCATGCCGTCGGCGGCCGAGACGAGCCAGAACGCCCGCTCACCGGACTCTGCCGGCGCTTCAGCGTGTAACCGGACGTCGCCGGGCAGCAGCAGCGGCTTGAGGAAGCGGACGTCCAGGCGCGCGCCCGGGCCGGGTGGCCCGTCCGCCAGGCGACCCAGGCAACGCGCGACGGTCCACATGCCGTGCGCGATGGCCGAGGGAAAGCCGAAGGGCCGGGCCAGCAGTCCCGCCAGGTGGATGGGGTTCCAGTCGCCCGAGACGCGCGCGTAGCGGCGCCCCGTGTCGGCCGAGACTACCCAGGCCTCCAGCGCTGCGGGCAGCACCGGCGCCTCGGCCTGGCGGCGGGGCGCATTCCGCGGCGCGGGGGCCAGGAAACTCATGGTCTCGCGCCAGGCGAGGCGACCATTCCACAAGGCTTCCGTGACCAGCCTGAACTCGTCGCCGCGCGGCTTGCTGCGCCCGCTCTCCAGCCGGCAATCGAGGGCCAGCCGCGCGTCGGCCGGCAGCGGCTCGAAAAGCTCGATGTCGTTGGCGAGATGGACCAGGCCGACCATTTTCACCGGGAACCCCGGGTGCAGCAGCATGGCCATGTGCAAGCCGCCGGAGAGGATGTGGGGATAGGTCATCGGCAGCATGCCGTCGTCGGGCAACGCGCATGCCCGCCGGTAGGCCTGCAAGTCCGCGGCCGACGCCTGCACGCCGCCCGCCTCGGCTTCTATGCGGATCGCGCCGGCACCGGGCGGCAGCCGCCGCGGGCGGCGGTCGAACAGCGCTCTCAGGTAGGACACCGCGATGGACGGCGGCGTCTTGAAGCTCAGGCGTTCGCTCATGGGCGTCAGGCGCCCAGGGCACGGACCTTGTCGATGTACCGCTGCATGGCGTCCTCGGCGGACGTCCCCTGCAGGGCTTCCCACGCCTCGTACTTGGCGCGCGCCACGAAATCGAAAAAGCCGGGCTTGCCGCCGGAGACGTCGCCTTCCGTGGCCTGCTTGTAGAGTGCGTAGAGCGCCAGCATGTCCTCGTCCTTCGGGCGCTGCGAGAGGCCCTTGACGTCTACCGATGCCTGCTCGAAACCCGCCTTGAGATCATCTGTCATGCCGTGTTCTCCGTGGAAACTACTCCGCGACGCGATCGATCACTATGCTGACCGGTCCGCCCTCTTCGCGGACATACTCTACCGTACCGTAGAGGTCCCCGGGAGTCTCCGCCGGCGTGCCGCCGAGCGAAACGCGCGCCACCAGTTCCAGTTCAGGCTGATCCAGGATCGTGACGCCCTGCATCATGGCGTTGTCGTCGGTCAGCACCAGCGACATCGGCAGCGCCTCGGTGCTCGCGCGGATTGCCGCCAGCGGCGGACCGCCGCCCAGCGGGCGGGCGAAGATGAACATGGGGGCCGGACCGGGCAGCACGCTGGCGAGATCGGGGCCGAGGCTTACCGAGACCTGGATGCCTTCCGAGGGGTCCATGGCCGGGGCCTCCGCCGCGGCGACCGGCTCCGGTGCCGCGACGGGCTCCGCAGGGGCTGCACGCGCCGCCGGCGACGCCGCGTTCGCGGCGCCTTGCGCCTCTGGCGCCATCGCGTCGGGCATGCCGCCTTCCGCGTGTGTGCGGGCGCTCGCGATGCGCTCCTCGATCAGCGGAACCAGCGATTCCGGCGGGTTGAGAGTCAGCAGCTTGCTCAGCCGCTCGATCGCGAGGTCCCACCTGGCATTGTCGAAGGCGTTCAGTCCACCGTACCAGAGCCCCTTGGCGTTCTCCGGATTCAATGCCAGTACGCGCTCGATCACGACGCCGGCCTCACCCTGCAAACCCTCCGGGTCGGAAAGCGCCAGTGCCTCGCCGTAGTCCGCAAGCAGCTGCGGGGTCTCGTCGGTATCGAGCGCGACCGCCTTGCGGAACGCGTCGGCAGCGTCTTCGAAGCGGCGACGGGACATGTAGGACCGGCCGAGCAGAGCCCAGCTCTCCATCTCTTCCGGCTGTTGCTCGAGGCGGGCTTCCAGGGCGGCGATGGCCTGGTCCATTTCGGCATGTTCCGCGCCGCCGCGCTGT
>DATFKW010000185.1:0-10537 GCA_035268405.1 Gammaproteobacteria bacterium | reverse complement strand
TCCAGGAAGCGCGGCGTGGGCCCGGCGTCTTCGTAGACCGGGTCGCCGAAATCGTCCTCGGTGGCGACGCGGTCCCCGGCCTCGTAGGGCATGGCCGCCTCGAGTTCCGCCAGCGCGGCCGCCAGCAGGTCGCGCAGCACGTCCTCCTCGGCGACGCCGGGATACATCTCGGCGAGCGCATGCAGCCGGGCCGCATCCTCGATCGGCAAGTGAATCGCGTAGGTCTCCGCCGTCATCTGCGGCCGCCGAGTCCCTTCCCAGTGTTTCAACAGGTCCCTGATTTTCACGCGCGCCTCCCGTGTGACACCCGAATGATGGTGTGCCGCGCGCCTGGCTGCAAGGCGGGGCGCCCGCATGCCGCTGCCGGGTGGCGGACTTTCCGTCGGGAATGGCCGCATTCGCGGCCTTATCGCCGGGACGGCCGCGGCGCCAGACTGTGACCCTCGACGAAAAAACAGGATGGGGGACCAGGGATGGTGGACCGAGAAGAGCTCCGGGCGCTGGCGGCAGGGACGCCGCCGGCGCCCGCCCGGGTGGTGACTCTGGATGCGGCCTGCGAGCCCGCGGGGCTGGACACGCCGGCCTCCGATCTCGCGCAGGCACGGGCAGCGGGTTGTCGCACGACGCTCCGGCTGGGCGGCCTGCCGGCGCCCGGCGAGACAGCGGCCTTGCTCGGCGCCCTGGCCGAGCGGCTGGCGCAGGAGGGCGGCCGGCTCGAGCCCGATGCGCTGGCGATGCCGGCTGCGGTGGCGCAGCCCGTGTCCCTGGCCCTGGACATGGTGGGTTGCTGTCATGGCCCGCCGCCCGTCTACCTGATGTTGCCGGTGATGTCGCTGGAGTCGATCCAGCGACGCCGCGGCCTGGTGCTGCACGACGGGACGGAGACGGACGCGCGATGCTGGTGGGAGGGCCTCCTCAGCCTGGCAGGCGAGGCCCCGGGCGTCAGCCTCGTGCCCGAGGCGCCCGGGCCGGGCCTGTCGGGGGTGACGGGCGGGCAGCGCTGGGTCGGCCCGTCGCCGGGTTGCGGCGAACTCATACCGGCGTCGCCGCGGCGTCTTCGGCTGGTCCTGGATTTCGGCGGGCTGGTGGCGGCCAGCGGCGATCAGCCGGCGGCCCTCGGCCGGCTCGCCGGCCGGCTGGTCACGACCGCGGACGAGCTGCTGGGCGCATTGCTCGGGCCGGGCGGGCCGCGCCGGCTGGCGCTGGAACTGGAGGGAATCGCCCGGGCCGTGATTGCCAGCGGGCGCGATCCGCGCAGCTTCGCGGCGCTGCAATGGGTCAAGAGCCGCGTGACGGCGTTTCGGGACGGCGCCTGCGCCGCATCCGTGCGGCTCGCGCGTACCCGCGGCGCCGGTGGCGGCTTGCAGCCTTTCCCGCTGCCCGGCGCAATGGAAGTCTCCGAGGCCGGCGCACTGGACCGGGCCCTGCTGGCGCACGGGGCGCGACACTCGCACCTCGTCTGCCTGTCGCCCTGGAGCCTCGCCCCGCCGGAGATCGGCCGCGACGGCATGGGGCTGCTGCCTGCGCTGGCCTGCGCGGACAGCGTCTGCTGGCGCCGGCCGGATGGCGATTTGCCGGCCGGATGGTACGGTGAGACCTTGCGCTTTGCCTGGGCGGTGGCGCTGCGAAGCTAGCGACCTCACCCCCGGGCATGATAAAGAAAGCCCCCCGCCGCCACCCCTGGGCCCGATGGACACGATCGCGACCTTTGCCCTGCCGGGCACGCATGGCCTGGCCGTACTGGGGCTTGCGCTTTTCGCGCTGGTAGCCCTGACGCGTCCCGCCGTGCCGCAGGAGTCCACCAGCCTGATGGTGCTCATGCTCCTGGTGGTCGGCTTCGAGCTCTTCCCTTTCCGGGGTCCCGGCGGCGAGGCCGACGCCACGATGTTCCTGTCGGTGTTCGGCAACACGGCGCTCATTACCATCATTTCGCTGCTCGTGGTCGGCCGCGCGCTGGAGGTGACCGGCGCCCTGCAGCCGCTGATCCGCCTGATGCTCAGGGTGTGGACCGGGCCGCGCGCGCTGGCGCTGCTGGTGACGCTGCTGGTCTGCGCGGCGCTGTCGGCTTTCCTGTCGAATACCCTGGTGGTGCTCGCGCTGTTGCCGGTGCTGGTCGGCGCGTCGGGACGCCGGCGTTTTCCGGCCTCGCAGGTGCTCATGCCGGTGGGCTTCGCCGCGCTGCTCGGCGGCATGATGACCACCATCGGCACCTCGGCGAACCTGCTGGTGGTCAACGAGGCCGAACGCTTCGGCCTGCCGTCTTTCGGCATGTTCCATTTCATCGTGCCGGCGGCGGCGGGCGTGGGCGTGGGACTGCTGTTTCTCTGGCTGGTCGCGCCGCGCCTGCTGCCGGAGCGCGAGGCGCCCATCCGGCAGGCCGCGCCGCGGATCTTCAAGGCCATGTTCTTCATCGGCGAGGACAGCTGGGCGGTCGGCAAGACCCTGCCCCAGCTGCGCGAGCGCACCGGGCGGCGCATGAGCGTGTCGCGCGTGCAGCGGGGCGACGGGCTGCGGGTGGCGAAGCTGCCTGCCATGCGCCTGCAGACGGGCGACCGCCTGCTGGTGGCCGACACCCGCGAGCACCTCAAGGAGTTCGAGCGCCTGCTGGGCGTCAGCATGCACGGCGAGTTCGCGGGCGCCGAGGGCGACCCGGGCGATGCCGCGGGGTCCGAGCAGCAGCTGGCGGAACTGGTGGTGACGCCGGATTCCCCGCTGTACGGGAAAACGCTTTCCACCACGCAGTTCCGCCGCCGTTTCCGCCTGTTGCCGCTCGCCATCCACCGCGCCACCGCCGCGGGCATGAGCGAGGTCACCGGCGATTTCGAGGACGCCGTGCTGCGGGCGGGGGACGTCATCCTGGTGCAGGGTGTCCCGGCGCGCATCCGCGAACTGCGCGCCAGCGGCAGCATGCTGGTGCTGGACGGCCGGGTGGACCTGCCCAAGACGACGCGCGCGCCACTCGCGCTGGCGCTCACCGGCGCGGTGGTGCTGGCCGCCGCTACCGGCTGGATGCCCATCAGCGTCAGCGCCCCCGCCGGCGCGGCGCTGCTGATCGCCACCGGCTGTATCGGCTGGCGCGAGGTGGCCGGCGCGCTGTCGGCGCCGCTGCTGCTGATGATCGTGATGAGCCTGGCGCTGGTGGAGGCGAGCCTGGCCACCGGCGCGCACCTGTTCGTGGCCGGCCTGTTCCTGGAGATTTTCGGCGGCCTGCCGGCGCCCTTGTCGCTGGGCCTGGTGATGTTGCTGGTGGCGATCGCCGGCAGCCTTGCTCCCAACGTGGCGGTGGCCCTGCTGGCCGTGCCGACGGCGGTGGCGGTGGGGCGCGGACTGGGCGCGCCGCTGGAGCCCTTCGTGCTGGCGGTGCTGTTCGGCGCCAACCTGAGTTTCGCCACCGCGATCGGCTCGCGCCCCAACCTCGTGGTGGCGACGGCCGGGGGCTACCTGGCGCGTGATTTCCTGCGCGTGGGCGTGCCGCTGACCGTGCTGGTGTGGCTGGCGGTCTCGCTGGCGCTGGTGTTGTATTACGGCATGTCGTGGACCGCCGTCGGTGGCTGAAAAAGCGCCGGGACTTGACCGGCGACGGCGGCCGGGTAACATCGCAGGCAGCATGAACACCGAAAGATGCAGCGCGCGCGGCCACTGGTGGTGGCACAACGGCTCCCCGGAGGGGGTCCGGTCGCGCGCAGCCGGCTGAAGCGGCTCACGCTCCGAACCCGTCTCCGGCGTCACCGGGGATGGGTTTTTCGTGACCTCCTCCCGGATGGCCCGCCGCCCCTCGAGGAGGACTGATGCAATCGCCTTTTGACATTTCCGCGGATCTCGATACGCCGGTCTCGGCGTACATGAAGCTCGCGCCCTTCGGGCCGCGCTTCCTGCTCGAGAGCGTGGAGGGCGCCGAACGGCTGGGGCGGTATTCCTTCATCGGCTTCGGCGATGCCCTGACGGTGCGCCTGGACCGCCAGGGCCTGCATTATGCCGGCCGCACGCGCCCCGTGAACGGCGACCTGCTGCCCGCGCTGCGGGAAGCCATGGACTGCGCGCCCACGCTGGCGCCGGAGGCCGGGCTGCCCTTCGACGGCGGCCTGGTCGGCATCGCGGCCTACGACATCGTGCGCCATTTCGAGCGCGTGCCGGGCGCCGGGCGCGACTTCCCCGAGGGCCTTTGGGTGGCCCCGCAGTCGCTGCTGGTGTTCGACCACCTGACGCGGCGCGCGGCGCTGCTGCACGCCGGCGACGAGCAGGAGCGCGTCGCGCTGCGGCGCGAAGTCGTACAGGCGCTCGCCGGCGGCGTGCCGTTCCGCCGCCCGGGGCGCCATGCCGCGCCCACGGCCAGCATGAGCGAGGCCGAGTTCATCCGCGCGGTGGGGCTGGCCAAGGACAACATCACGGCCGGCGACGTCTTCCAGCTGGTGCTCTCGGTGCGCTTTTCGGGCCGCAGCGATCTTTCCCCTTTCGAGGCCTACCGGGCGCTGCGCCTGCTCAATCCGTCCCCCTACATGTACTTCCTGGAACTCGACGGGCTCTCGGTGGCGGGTTCCTCGCCGGAGGCGCTGGTCAAGCTGGACGGTCGCCAGGCGGCGCTGCGGCCGATTGCCGGCACGCGACCGCGCGGCGAGACCGCCGAGGAGGACCGGGCGCGGGAAGCGGAGCTGCTGGCGGACCCCAAGGAGCTAGCCGAGCACGTGATGCTGGTGGACCTGGCGCGCAACGACCTGGGCCGGGTCGCCGTGCCCGGCTCCATCCGCGTCGAGCCCAGCTGCTCGATCGAGCGCTACAGCCACGTCATGCACATCGTCAGCGGCGTCAAGGGCGAGCTGGAGGCCGGGCGCGACGCCTTCGACCTGTTCGCCGCCACCTTTCCGGCCGGCACGCTGGTGGGCGCGCCCAAGGTGCGGGCGATGGAGCTGATCGAGGACTACGAGCCGGCGGGCCGCGGCCTGTACGCCGGCACGGTGGGCTATTTTGCGAAGCGCGGCGGCATGGACCAGGCCATCGCCATCCGCACGCTCGCTTTCCAGGGCGACGAATACAGTTTCCAGGCGGGCGCCGGCATCGTCGCCGACAGCGTGCCCGAGAGCGAATACCGCGAAGTGCTGGCGAAGAGCGCGATCCTGCGTCGCGCGCTGCAGATGGCGGAGGACGGGCTGTGAGCGCGCGCGTGCTGATGATCGACAACTATGACTCCTTTACCTACAACCTGGTGCAGTACCTGCGCATCCTGGGCGCGGAAGTGCTGGTCCACCGCAACGACACGCTCACCACGGGCGAGGCGCTCGAGCTGGCGCCCACGCACGTGGTGGTCTCCCCGGGCCCAGGCGTGCCGCGCGACGCCGGGTGTTCCATAGAGATCATCCGCGCCTTTGCAGGCCGGGCGCCGGTGCTGGGCGTCTGCCTGGGCCACCAGGCGCTGGTGGAGGCCTGGGGCGGACAGGTGTGTCCCGCCAAGAGCCTGATGCACGGCAAGACCTCCCGGGTGACGCATGACGGCCGCGGGGTCTACGCGGGTCTGCCGCAGCCCCTCGAGGCGGGGCGCTATCACTCGCTGGCGGTCGGCCGCGAGGCGCTGCCGGCGGCGCTGGAAATGAGCGCGCACACCGGGGACGGCGAGGTGATGGGCGTGCGCCACAGGGAATTGCCGCTGGAGGGCGTGCAGTTCCATCCGGAGAGCGTGCTGACGCCGCAGGGCCTGGCGCTGCTGGGCAATTTTCTTTCGCCGGATTACCCGACCAGGAAAAGTGCGCCATGAACGAGTTGCCGAAGCTCCTGGACCAGCTGCTCGACGGGATCGACCTGGACGAGGAGGCCGCGGGCGACTTGCTGGTGGCCCTGACCCGCGAGGACCTGCCGCCCGCGCTGGCCGCCGCGCTGCTCGCGGCCCTGCGCGCCAAGGGCGAGACGGCCACGGAACTGCGCGGTTTTGCTAACGCGATGCGGGGCCTGGCGCACAAGCCGGAGATTCGCGCCGGCGAGCCGCTGCTGGACATCGTCGGCACCGGCGGCGACGGCTCCGGCAGCCTCAACCTGTCCACCGGCGCGTCGCTGCTGGCGGCGGCCTGCGGCGTCCCGGTGGTCAAGCACGGCAACCGCAGCGTCTCCAGCCGCAGCGGCAGCGCCGACATGCTGGAAGCGCTCGGCATGCGGCTGCCGCAGGACGCCGCCGCGGCCGTGGCCTGCCTGGCCGGCGCCGGCTACACATTCCTGTTCGCGCCTCATTTCCACCCGGCCATGAAGGCCATCGCGCCGGTGCGACGCGCCATGGGCGTGCGCACGCTGTTCAACCTGCTGGGCCCGCTGACCAATCCGGCGGCCCCGCCGTACCTGCTGCTGGGCGCCTTCAGCGAGGCGGCCGCGCGCCTCATGGCGGACGCGATCGCCGGCTTCCGGGGCCTGCGTCGCGGCTTCGTGGTGCACGGCGCGCCCGGCTGGGACGAAGCCACGCCGGTCGGCCCCTTCCTGCTCATCGAGGTGCGCGACGGCGAGGTCAGCGAGACCACCCGGGATCCCGCGGAATGGGGCCTGCCGCGCTGCACGCCGGAAGAGCTCGCGGGGGGCGACGCCGCGCACAATGCCATGCGCCTGCGCGCGGTCTTCGAGGGCAGGGAAAGCGGTCCCCACCTGGACGCGCTGCTGTTGAACACCGCCCTGGCGCTGGAGTTGGCCGGCCTGGCCGAGGACCCGGTGGAGGCCGTCGCCATGGCCAGGCGCGCCGTGCTCGACGGGCGCGCCGCGGCGCTGCTGGACACGCTCGCGCAGCAGGGCGCGGAGCCGGCGGCTTGAGCTTTCTTGCGCAGATGGCGGCACAGTCCCGCGTGCGCGCCCGGGCGGCGCGGGCCGCGCGCGGCGAGGCGTCGCTGCTGGCGGGATGCCGCGACACGGCGCCGCCCCCGGCACTGGCGCTGGGGGCGTTCGACCTGATTGCCGAGATCAAGCGGAACTCGCCCTCGGAGGGCGCGCTGGGCGTCAAGACCGACGCGGTGGCGCGCGCCGGAATTTACGCCGGGGCCGGCGCGGCGGCCGTCTCCGTGCTGACCGAGCCCGAGCATTTCGGCGGCAGCCTGCGGGACATGGAATCCGCCGCCGCGGCGCTGCGCGCGGCGGCGGTGCCGGTGATGCGCAAGGATTTCCTGGTCGATCCCCTGCAGGTGCTGGAAGCGCGGGCCGGCGGAGCCGGCGGCCTGCTGCTGATCGTGGCGATGCTCGGCGATGCGGCGCTGGCGGAAATGCTCGCGGCCGCGCGCGAGCAAGGCCTGTTCGTGCTGCTGGAGGCTTTCGACGAAGCCGACCTGGAGCGCGCGGCGAACTGCCTGGAAGAATGCGGCGACGGCCCGCCATTGCTGGTGGGCGTCAACACGCGCGACCTGCGCACCCTGGCCGTTGACCCGGCCCGCCTGGCGCGGCTGGCGCCCCGCCTGCCGGCGGGCGTGCCGGCGGTGGCCGAGAGCGGGCTGCACGTGCCGGCCGACGCGGCGGCCGCGGCGACCCTGGGATACCGCGTCGCGCTGGTGGGCACGGCGCTCATGAGGGCGCCGGACCCGGCGACCGGCGTGGCGGAAATGCTGGCGGCGGGCCGCAGGGCGGTGGACGAAGCGACGAAAGGGGCGACCAAAGGGGCGACCACAGAGGCGACCACAGCAGCAGCAAAAACGGTCGCGGGGGAGGCGGAATGAGCGTATTCGTGAAGATCTGCGGGCTGACCACGCCCGAGGGCGTCGCGGCGGTGGGCGAGTCCGGCGCCGACGCGGCCGGCTTCGTGTTCTCGCCGTCGCCGCGGGAGGTGACGCCGGAGCGCGCCCGCGAGCTGGCGGCGGCCTTGCCCGCCGGTGTGCGTCGCGTGGCGGTGTTTCGCCACCCTCCGCCCGGCTGGATCGCCCGGGTGCTGGAGGCCTTCCCCGCCGACTGGGTGCAGAGCGACGCTGTCGACCTGTCCGGCGCGGACCTGGGCGGCGCCGAGGCGCTGCCGGTGTTGCGTTCCGGCGCGCCGCTGCCGCCGCTGTTGCCCGAACTGCTGCTGTTCGAGGGTCCGGAGAGCGGCGCCGGCCGCACGGCGGACTGGGAGGCAGCCGCGGCGCTTGCGGCGCAGGTGCCGGTGATTCTCGCCGGCGGTTTGCACCCGGACAACGTCGGGGCGGCGATTTCGAGCGTGCGGCCGTGGGGCGTGGACGTGTCCAGCGGCGTGGAGTCGGCGCCCGGCGTCAAGAGCCCCGAGCGGGTGAAGGCTTTCGTGGCCGCGGCACGCGGTTTTGAACAGGATTGAAGGAGCAGGGCTGATGAACATGACGGCAAAGACCGGCACGGAAGATTCCGCCGGACTCGAGGCGCTGCTGGACGGCCGCCTGCCCGACGCGCGTGGCCGTTTCGGGCCCTGGGGCGGGCGCTACGTGCCCGAGACGCTGGTGCCGGCGCTGGACCGGCTGCAGGCGGGCATGGAGGCGCACCTGCACACGGAGGCGTTCCAGGCCTGCCTGGGGGCCGAGCTGCGCGACTGGGTGGGACGACCGACCGCGCTGACCTTCGCGCCGCGCCTGTCGCAGGCCTGGAACGCGGAAGTCTGGCTCAAGCGCGAGGATCTCGCGCACACCGGCGCGCACAAGATCAACAACGCGCTCGGCCAGGCCATGCTGGCAAAGACCCTGGGCGCGAAGCGCATCGTCGCGGAGACCGGCGCCGGCCAGCACGGCGTGGCCTCGGCGGCGGCCTGCGCGCGCATCGGCCTGCCCTGCCTGGTCTACATGGGCGAGATCGACTGCGAGCGCCAGGCGCTCAACGTGGAGCGCATGCGCCGGCTGGGCGCCGAGGTGGTGCCGGTCACCAGCGGCGACCGCACGCTGCGGGCGGCCATCGACGAGGCGCTGCGCGACTGGGTGTCCGACCCGGAGGACACCTACTACCTGCTCGGCTCGGTGGTCGGCCCCCATCCCTACCCGTACCTGGTGCGCGAGCTGCAGGCGGTGATCGGCCGCGAGGCCCGCGCCCAGGTGATCGAGCGCGCCGGCGGGCTGCCGGACGCCGTGATCGCCTGCGTGGGCGGCGGCAGCAACGCCATCGGCCTGTTCCACGGCTTCCTGGGCGATCCCTCGGTGGACATCCTCGGCATCGAGGCCGGCGGCCACGGCGCGGGGCTGGGCGAGAATGCGGCCACCATCAGCTTCGGGCGCCCCGGCGTGCTGCACGGCACGTATTCGCTGCTGCTGTCGGATGACGACGGCCAAATCTACGAGACCGACAGCGTCTCGGCGGGGCTGGACTATCCGGGCGTGGGCCCGGAGCATGCCTTCCTCGCGACCATCGGCCGGGTGCGCTACGAATACGCCGGCGATGCCGAGTCGCTGGAGGCGCTGGACGAGTGCTGCGAGCTGGAGGGCATCCTGCCGGCGCTGGAGACGGCGCACGCTTTCGCCGGCGCGAAACGCTGGGCGCGCGACAATCCTGGCAAGCGGGTGCTGCTCGGCCTGTCCGGGCGCGGCGACAAGGACATGCCGACGCTGGCCCGCTTCCCCAAGAAGGCGGCGGCGCGATGACCGCGCACGAGCGCATCAGCGGGGCGATCCGCGCGGCCGGCGACGAGGGACGCACCGCGCTGGTGGCTTTCCTGACTGCCGGTTACCCGCAAAAAGAGGATTTCAAAAAGACGCTGGCCGAGGTCGCCGAGGCGGCCGACGTGGTCGAGGTGGGCGTGCCCTTCAGCGATCCCATGGCCGACGGCCTCACCATCCAGCGGGCCAGCCGCGGCGCCATATCCCAGGGCGTGACCTTGTCGTGGATCCTGGACGAGCTTGCCGCGATGGACCCGCCGCCGGCGGCGCCGGTAGTGCTGATGAGCTACCTCAATCCGCTGCTGGCGATGGGCTATGACAAGCTGGCGGAGCGCGCCGTGGCGAGCGGCGTTGCGGGCTTCATCGTCCCGGACCTGCCGCTGGACGAAAGCGAGCCGCTGGACGCGGCGCTTGCCGCCCGGGGGCTGGCCCTGGTCCACCTGGTCAGTCCCGTGACCCCGCCGGCCCGCCTCGAGGCGGCCGCGCGCGCCAGCCGCGGCTTCCTCTACGCGGTCAACGTGACCGGCATCACCGGCGGCGCCAAGGCGGCGGGCAAAGACCTGGAGGCTTACCTCGGGCGCGTCGTCGCGGCCTCGCTCGTGCCCGTCTGCGCCGGCTTCGGTGTGCGCAGCGCGGAGCAGGTCGCGATGCTCGGCAAGGTCGTTCCCGGCGTGATCGTAGGCTCGGCCCTGGTCGAGGCGCTGGAGCGCGGCGAGTCGCCGGCGGATTTCCTGCGCGGCCTGGGAGGCGCGTGACGCGCGACGGGCTTACAATCAAAGCATGTCCGCAGCAGGTCACACTCGGAACGAAGTCGGCGGGCGCGGCGGCGAGAGCGCGCTGCGGCGCCTGTGCTCGCGGCTGGAGGCGCAAGGTTACCGGGTGACGGTCCACCTGCTTGCGCCCGGAACGGTATTCGGCGCGCACTGCGCATGCGAGTCGCATATCGAGGCCGTGTACTCCGGCTGCATGCGCGTGGTGCTCGACGGTCGGGAGCGCCTGCTGGG
>DATFKW010000184.1:0-12260 GCA_035268405.1 Gammaproteobacteria bacterium | reverse complement strand
CTTCCCGCGCAAGGACACCTGCCTGGCGATCTATTCGCGCAGCATGAACGCGCGCGCCGCGCTGGCCGATTGCCTGGAGGCGGGCTGGCCCTGGTGCGCCGATCACGCCGACGAGCTGCGCCGCCTCTTCCGCCGCTACGTTGAGCTCAAGCAGGCCGGCAGCCTGCTCGATTACGACGACCTGCTGGCCTGGTGGCACGGCTTGCTGGAAGCGCCCGGGCTGGCCGCGCAGATTGGAGCCCGCTTCGACCACGTCCTGGTGGACGAGTACCAGGACACCAACCTGCTGCAGGCGGAGATTCTGCAGCGCCTGAAGCCCGACGGTCGCGGTCTCACCGTGGTGGGCGACGACGCCCAGAGCATCTATTCATTCCGCGCGGCGGACGTGGAGAATATCCTGCGTTTCCCGGGGCAGTTCGCGCCGCCCGCGCAGACCGTCACGCTGGAAGAGAACTACCGCTCCGTGCAGCCGGTGCTGGACGCCGCCAATGCGCTGATGGAGGGCGCTGATCGGCAGTTCCGCAAGGATCTGCGCTCGGCCCGCGCCTCCGGCCAGAAGCCGTTTTATGTCACCGTGCCGGATGACGAGAGCCAGGCCGACTACGTGATCACTGCCATCCTGGCGGCACGCGAGACCGGCCAGTTGCTGCGCCAGCAGGCGGTGCTGTTCCGGGCCGGTCACCACAGCGACCGGCTCGAGCTCGAGCTGGTGCGGCGCAACATTCCCTTCGTGAAGTACGGCGGGCTGAAATTCCTCGAGGCCGCGCACGTGAAGGACCTGCTCGCGATCCTGCGCTGGGCGGACAACCCGCGCAACCGGATCGCGGCCTTCCGCTGCCTGCAGCTGATGCCGGGCATCGGGCCGGGGCAGGCGGCCAGGGCTTTCGGCTGGCTGGAAGCGCGGGGCTTCGCGCCGGACGCGCTCGCCGGCTGGCGCCCGCCGTCGGCCGCCGCGCCCTACTGGCGCGGTCTGGTCGAGCTGCTGACCGGGGCGGGCGCAGGCGAGGGCGAGTGGCAGGCCCAGCTGGGCCAGGCCCGGGCGTGGTACCGGCCGCAGCTGGAGCGCCTCTACGAGGAATGGCCTGCCCGGCTGGGCGACCTGGATGCGCTGGAACAGGTCGCAAGCGGCTTCGCGACGCGCGAGCAGTTCCTCACCGAGCTGTCGCTGGACCCGCCGCAGGCCACCGGCGATCTCGCAGGGCCGCCGCTGATGGACGAAGACTACCTGGTGCTTTCGACCATCCATTCGGCCAAGGGCCAGGAATGGGACAGCGTGTATGTGCTGAACGTGGCCGACGGCAATTTTCCTTCCGAGTTCGCCACCGGCAAGCCGGCGCTGATCGAGGAGGAGCGTCGCCTGCTGTACGTGGCGATGACGCGCGCCAAATCGTCGCTGCACCTGGTGGCGCCGCTGAAGTACTGGGTGCCGCAGCAGCCGCGTCATGGCGACCGGCACGTCTATGGCGCGCGCAGCCGCTTCATCGACGAGGCGATGATGGCGAAGCTGGAACCGCGGTTCCACGGCAGTGCGGAAGGCGGGGCGCCGGGCGCCCCGGGCACGGCGCAGGCGGCCGAAGTGGTGGACATGGGGGCGCGCATGCGCAGCATGTGGTGAGGAGAGCATCGTGAACATACTGGGTGTTGACGTGGGCGGCTCGGGCATAAAGGGCGCGCCGGTGGACCTGGTCACCGGCCGGCTCGTGGTCGAGCGGCACAAGATTCTCACCCCGCAGCCGGCGACGCCGACGGCGGTGGCCGAGGCCGTGGGACAGCTGGCCGCGCAGTTTGACGCGCCGGCGCTGGCGGGGGTGGCCGTGCCGGCGGTGGTCAGGGAAGGGATCTCGGCCACCGCGGCGAACATCGATCCCGCGTGGGTCGGCTGCGATATCGGCGAGGTGTTTCGCGAGGCGCTCGGCTGCCCGGTGCGCGTGCTGAACGACGCGGATGCCGCGGGGATGGCGGAAATGCGCTACGGTGCGGGCCGCGAGCGGCGCGGCACGGTGATCATGCTGACGCTGGGGACGGGCATCGGCAGCGCGGTTTTCGTGGACGGCATGCTGTGGCCCAACACCGAGTTCGGTCACCTGGACATACGCGGCAAGGAAGCCGAGCATCGTGCCGCCGCGCAAGTCCGCAAGAACGAGGGCTTGTCCTGGGAAAAATGGGCCGGCCGCGTGTCCGAGGTGCTGCGCGTCCTGGAAGGCCTGCTGTGGCCCGACCTGTTCATCATCGGCGGCGGCGTGATCCGCAAGCAGGACAAGTTCCTGCCCCTGCTCGAGTGCCGCACGCCCGTGGTGCCGGCGGCGCTGGGCAACGACGCCGGCATCGTGGGCGCCGCGCTGGCCGCAAATGGGGCTTATCCCCATTTTGAAAATGGGGATAAGCCCCATTTAGAGCGGTGAAAACGCTCGCGGTCGTCATCGTCCTGCTGCTCCTGTTTTATGCCGCGCTGGTGACGCTGTTGTGGCTCAAGCAGGAAAGCATGTTGTTCCTGCCGGGCATTCCTTCGCGACAGCTGGATGGGACACCGGCGGACGTCGGCCTGGACTACGAGGCGCTGCGTCTGGCCACCGCCGACGGCGAAGAGCTGGACGCCTGGTTCCTCCCCGCCCGCCCCGAGCGCGCCGTGCTGCTGTTCTTTCACGGCAATGCGGGCAACATCTCGCACCGCCTGGAGTCGCTGCGGATTTTTCACGAGCTTGGACTGTCGGTGCTGATCTTCGACTACCGCGGTTACGGCCAGAGCACCGGCACACCCTCGGAGCAGGGCACTTACGAGGACGCGCGCGCCGCCTGGCGCTACCTGGTCGAGCAGCGGGGCGTTCCCGCCGAGCGGATCGTGCTGTTCGGGCGCTCGCTGGGCGGTGCGGTCGCAACGCGGCTGGCCACCGAGGAGCGGCCGGCGGGGCTGATCGTCGAATCGACTTTCCGCTCGGTGCCGGCGCTGGCCGCGGAGCTCTACTGGTTCCTCCCGGTGCGGGCGCTGGCCCGGCTCGAGTATCCCGCCGAGAAGCTCATCAGTTCGGTGCAGGCGCCGGTGCTGGTGGTACACAGCAGGGAAGACGAGATCATCCCCTTCGGCCATGGCGAGGCGCTGCATGCCGCCGCCAGTGCGCCGGCGGAAATGCTGGTCTTGCGAGGCGATCACAACACCGGGTTCATGCTGAGCGGGCGCCCTTACACCGAGGGCCTGGACGCCTTCCTCCAGGGTCTGGGGTTTCGATATTGAGATGAGCAGGGAAGCCGAACTGGAGCGGGCCGTGGATGCCTTTATCGAAGGCCGCAGCGACTACGCGCATTTTTGCCAGGTGGTCGAGCAACAACTCGCGCGTCATCCGGAATACGTGGTGCCCGCCCTGGAGCGCATCGCCGCGTTGAAAAAGTCCGGACGCATCTCGCCTGCGCTGCATGCGCTGATCTCGCATCAGCTCGATCGCAGTTCCAAGGGCGACATCACGGTGTCGCTGGATGTGCCTGATACGTCTCCGGGCGGGTCGCGCGAATCGGCTGAAGCGACCGATGCCACCGAAGCCACCGAAGCGACCGGTGGCGAAGCCCCGCCCGTGCTGACCAACAGGAGCACGGGGCCCGCGACCCCGCCGGGGTCATCCGCGAGCAAGACGCCGCGGCACACTGCGACGCGCGCCTCGCCAGCGTCGGCCGCCAGCCCGCCCACGACGGGCACGGTGCTCGCGGGCCGTTACCGGCTCGAGGCGATGCTGGGCCGCGGCGGCATGAGCGTGGTTTATCGCGCTATCGATCTGCGCCGCCACGGCCCGGCGGACGAGGCGGCTCGCGTCGCCATCAAGCTACTCGATCCGGGGCACGCGGGCGAAGAGCACCGGCGCGCGCTTGAACGGGAGGCGTGGCTGCTTGCCGAGCTGAGTCATCCCGGCATTGTGCGGATGCTCGACTTCGACCGGGACGGCGAGCATGCGTTCGTGGTGATGGAACTGCTCAGCGGAGAGCGGCTGCGAAGCCGGCTGGTACGCAGTCACCCGGAGCCGCTGCCCGCCGACGAAGCCATGCGGGTGATTCGCGAGCTGGCGCAGGCGCTGGCTTATCTTCACGAGCGCAAACTCGTGCATCGTGACGTCAAGCCATCGAACGTCTTCGTCACCCAGGGCGGCGAGGTTCGGCTGCTTGATTTCGGCCTGGCGGCGCCGGCGGGCGAGGCGGGCCTGCTGGAGGAGGCTGCGCCGAGAGCCTGGACCCCGCTTTATGCGAGCCCCGAGATGCTCGCCGGCCTGGATGCTGACCCGCGCGACGATGTCTACAGCCTGGGCTGCGTGATCTACGAGATTCTTGCCGGGCGGCATCCGTGGGGCAGTCTGCCGGGCGACCAGGCGTCACGCCGCAAGCTGCGCGCACGGCGGCCCGCCGGAATGTCGCGGTCACGCTGGCAGGTGCTGCGCAAGGCGCTGGCATTCCGAGCTGTGGCGCGGCAGGCGCATGCCGGAGAATTCCTCGCGGATTTTTTCCCGCCCGCGCGGCCGCGCCGGGTGATGCCATGGGTTGCGGCGGCCTTCCTGGCCGGGATCATTGCTGGCGTCGCACTGAGGGGCCTCGAGACCGACGCATGGATCGAGCGACTGGCGCCGCTCATTCCCGCGATCGCGCCGCGGCCGGCCGTACAGCCCACGGAGATGCCCCCCGCAGCGATACCGCCAGCAGAGATACCGCCCGCAGAGATGCCTCCCGCGGAAGGCGACGCCGATGCGCCGGCCACGAGCAGCGGGTCGGCGGCAGGCCCCCGAGAGGCGCCCGGGCAGGCGCCTGACGAGATGCCTGACGAGATGCCTGACGAGATGCCCGACTCGGCGCAGGAGTCGGGTCCGGGCGACGTTGGGGCCGACGCTCCTGACGAGCCGCCCGCGGAGGATGCGCCTGGGCCGATGCCGGAGCAGGACAGCGCCGCGGCGAACCAGCCTGCGACGATGCCGATGGCTTTTGCCTCCGGCCGCCTGCGCATTGGCGAGGGCAACGGCGCGGTGCGTGTGGAGCTGCGCCGCCAGGCCGCCTCGGCGGGAACGTTCGGCGTGCTGTGGCGTACGGTGGACGGGAGTGCCCGGAACGGCGTCGATTTTGTCGGCCAGTCGTCCTGGCAGCAGGCGACGGCTTCCGCGGATGAATCCTCGCTGGTCCTGTTTATCCCGATCGTCGATGACAGCGTGCCGGGCCCCGATCGTGATTTCCTGGTCGAACTGCGGCAACTGCCGGGCGGCCCGCCGGTCGGCACGCCGGACCGGTTGGAAGTCACGATCCTGGACGACGACTGACGCCCTAGCGCAGCCCTGTCTCTTGGCGCGCGATCACCATGCGCTGGATCTCGCTGGTGCCCTCGTAGATCTCGGTGATCTTGGCGTCGCGGAAATAGCGCTCGATGGGCATTTCCTTGCTGTAGCCCATGCCGCCGTGGATCTGCACCGCCGCGTGGGTGATGAACATGGCCGCCTCCGAGGCGAACAGCTTGGCGCAGGAAGCCTCGGTGGTGTTGCGCGTGCCGGTCGCCGCCGCCTTGTGCTTGTTCCAGGCCGCCTTGAGCGTCAGCAGGCGGGCGGCCTCGAGACGCATCTTCATGTCGGCAATCTTGCTCTGGATCATCTGGAAACTGCCGATGGGGGCGCCGAAAGCCTGGCGTTCGCGCGCATAATCCAGGCTGGCCTGGTAAGCGGCGCGGGCGATCCCCACGGCCTGGGCCGCGATGCCGATACGGCCGTCGTCGAGGATGCTCATGGCGATCTTGAAGCCGTCGCCCTCCGCGCTGATGCGGTCGTCCACCGAGCAGCGGTAATCCGACAGCTCGATCTCGCAGGTGGCCGAGGCGCGGATGCCCAGCTTCGGCTCCGTCTTGCCGCAGGCAAAGCCATCTTTCTCGGTATCGATCATGAAGGCCGACACGCCCTTGGGGCCGGCGTCCGGGTCGGTGACCGCGAACAGCATGATGTACTTCGCGACGGGCCCGGAAGTGATCCAGGACTTCTTGCCGTTGATGACGTAATGATCGCCGTCGCGCACCGCGCGGGTGCGCATGTTGGCCGCGTCCGAACCGGATTGCGGCTCGGTCAGCCCGTAGGCCGCAAACACCTCGCCAGAGGCCACGGGCGTCACGAATTTCTGCTTCTGCTCTTCCGTGCCGTATTTCAGGATGCCGTTGCAATACAGCGAGTTGTGGACCGAGATGACCGTGGAGTGCGCCGCGTCGGCGGCGGCGATCTCTTCCATCATGAGCGCGAAGCCCACCGCATCAAGGGCCGAGCCGCCGTATTCCTCCGGCACTTCCACGCCCATGAATCCCAGCTCCCCGGCCTTGCGCAGCGTGTCTTCCGGGAACGTGCCGCTGATGTCGAATTCGGCCGCGACCGGTACGATCTCGCGCTGGGCGAAGTCGCGGGCGGCTTCCTGGATCATGAGTTGTTCTTCGGTGAACGAGAAGTCCATGGCGGGTCTCCGGAACGGTCGCTAAACAAGCGTTCGATTCTACCCCAGGGGGAGGTCGCGCAGCGCAAGCCATCCCGGGTCGCACACGGGAAACCGGGCCGCGCAGAGGGGGTCGGGCCGCGCAAGGCTCCCCTCGCTCAATAAAATCTTTATATCGCTCGGCGAGCCTTGCACGCCCCGACCTGCTGCGGGAATATTTTCCGGGCGCCGCCGGGCGCATACCGCGCGCCAGCACCGCTCCGGAGACCGCCCAGGTGACCGGGCGGTGAGCGGATCGCGAGCGAACCCGCAGTGGTCGGAACATGGCGGTTCCCCCGCAGCCACCCAGTGGCCAGGACATGACAGCGTTCCTCCGGCAACCACCCAGTGGCCGGGACATGACAGGGTTCCTCGAGCGGCATCTGCCTTTTTCAAGCGAGAGGGACCCTGTCGTGGTTCGGCCACGGCCCGTGAGAGAAGATCCTGTCATGGTCCGGCCACGGACCCGTGAGGAAGGAAGCCGCCAGGTCACTCCGGCGCTTCGTACTCGACATCGAGCAGCAGCCATGTCTTGCGGCCGGCGGCCAGCTCCAGCGTGACCTCGTCGCCTGGCCGTCGCTTGAGCAACGCCCGGGCAAGCGGGGCATCCATGCTGATGTAGTCCGGCGCCTGGTCGAACTCGTCGGGACCGACGATGCGGAAGCGCGCCTCGGCGCCGGTCTCGTCCTCCACCGTGATCCATGCGCCGAAGAATACCTGCGCCGTGTCCGCGGGCCGGCGGTCGACCACTTCCAGCACGGCCAGCCGCTTGCGCAGGTGGCGCACGCGCCGATCGATGCCGCCCAGCTGTTTCTTGCGGTAGATGTACTCGGCATTCTCCGAGCGATCGCCCTCGGCGGCGGCGTCCGCGAGCGCCCGCACCACCTCCGGCCGCTCGACACGCCACAGCCGGTCCAGCTCGGCGCGCAGGCGCGCCGCGCCCTCGGGCGTGATGTAGGGCGAAGACTTCGGCGGCGGCGGCCGGTAGCGGCTCATGCCCCGGGCGGCGTGACCGAGCGCAGCAACTCGCCCACCGTGCAGTGCCGTTCCAGCGGGTGGCGCAGCGGCGCATCCAGGTTCAGCGCGTAGCGGTTGCGGCGTCCCTGGCGCTCGCGGCGCACCACGCCGCCGGCTTCCAGCTCGGCGACGATGCGCTGCACGGCCCGCTCGGTGATGCCGACCTGCTGCGCCACTTCGCGCAGGACCTGGTCCGGATTGCGCGCCAGGCACACCAGGACGTGCGTGTGGTTGCTGAGGAAAGTCCAGCCGGGCGCTTCCGCCGGCCCGTCCGCGGCCAGGGGCTTGCGTCCGCCATTTTGTTGCGCTCTACTATTCACGACATAGATTTCGTATTTAAGGAGCTCCGCATGTCTGCCGTACTCGCCCCGCTCGCTCATGCCCCGGAACAGGGCTGGATTCCGACGACCCTGCCCGCGCGCACCATCACAGTGGCCGCCGGCGACGGTATCGGCCCGGAGATTACCGCAGCCGTGCTGCGCGTGCTCGCCGCCGCCGACCCCACGCTGAGCTTCCACGAAGTGACCGTCGGGCTCAAGGCCTATCAGCAGGGCGAGGCTGCGGGGCTCGGCAGCGAGGCGCTCGAAGCGGTGACCGGGCACGGCGTGTTCCTCAAGGGCCCGATCACCACGCCGCAGGGCGGCGGCTACAAGAGCGTCAACGTGACGCTGCGCAAGCTGCTGGGGCTGTATGCCAACGTTCGCCCCAGCGTCGCCTATGCGCCTTTCGTGCAGGCGCTTCATCCCGGCATGGACGTGGTGGTGCTGCGCGAAAATGAAGAAGACACGTACGCCGGCATCGAGCATCGCCAGACCGACGAGGTCTACCAGTGCCTGAAACTGATCACGCGCCCGGGCTGCGAGCGCATCTGCCGTTACGCCTTCGAGTACGCCCGCGCGCACGGGCGGCGCAAGGTCACCTGCATGACCAAGTCCAACATCATGAAACTGACCGACGGGCTGTTCCAGCAGGTCTTCGAAGAGACCGCGCGCGACTATCCCGAGATCGTCGCCGAGCACATGATCATCGACATCGGCACGGCGCGCATGGCCGCGCGCCCGGAAGCCTTCGACGTGGTGGTGACGCCTAACCTCTACGGTGACATCCTGTCGGACGTGGCTGCTGAAGTGTCCGGTTCCATCGGCTTGGCGGGCTCCGCCAATATCGGGCGCGACTGCGCGATGTTCGAGGCGGTGCATGGCTCCGCCCCCGACATCGCCGGGCGCGACCTCGCCAACCCCTCCGGGTTGCTGCTTGCGGCGGTGATGATGCTGAATCACCTCGGGCGCGACGCGCCCGCCACGCTCATCCACAACGCCTGGCTGCGCACCCTCGAGGACGGCATCCACACCGGCGATATCTTCCGGCCGGGCGTCAGCAAGCGGCGCGTCGGCACGCAGGCCTTTGCCGCGGCCGTCGTCGAGCGCCTCGGCTTGGGGCCGAATCGCCTGCCGGCGGCGCAACCCGCCCGCCGCGTGCCGATGCCGTGTCTCGAGGAGGCGCCGGCGCCGGCTCCGCAGGCATCCAAGGCGCTGGTCGGCGTGGACGTCTTCCTGCACTGGGACGAGGCGGGACGCGATCCCGCAGTCCTGGGGCGCCGGCTCCAGTGGAGCCAGGCCGGCGGGCTGCGGCTCGAGCTGATCACCAACCGCGGCGTGAAGGTCTATCCGGGCGGCCGCTCGCAGACGCTGCGCGCTGACCACTGGCGCTGCCGCTTCTCGGCGGGCGGCTCGGTCGTCTCCGCGCGCGACGTGCCGGCCTTGCTGTCACAACTGGCGGCAGCCGGGCTGGACGTCGTAAAGACGGAGAATCTCTACGCTTTCGACGGCCAGCCCGGTTACTCCCAGGCCCAGGGCGCCTAGCGGTGCCAGGGCGCCGGAAAGACCCTAGTGCGGCTCGTTGCTGATGATCGGGTCGCAGGGCACCGTGCAGTTCGCCGTGTTATCCCTGACGGTGACGCCGAAGCGCCCGCTGCCGACGGCGTCGTTGAGATCGGTGATGGTGGCCGTGGTGGGCGAAGTCACCGTGCCGGAGAACTCGGTAGGATGACCCTCCGGCTCGGTGAAGAACACGCCAATGACCTGGTAGCGCGAATCGGCTGACAGCGTGACGCTGATCGTGGCCGTGCCGCGGTCATGTTCGTAGACGCTGCCCTGGCCGTCGGTGCCGCCCGTGTAGCGGTAGCTGTAGGTGTTGCCGTTTGATGCGGCGACGTTGTTGTAACCGCTGCCTGCGGCGGACGGGAAATTACGGACGTCGAGCGTGACGTTGGCGTTGGTCGGCATGACTTTCTCCTGCTTGTTGTTGTTGCTGACACTTCTCGTGGCACAGCGACGCTACACCAAAGCGGCGGGAATAGCTGTTGCGGGCTCAGTGGTGGTCGAAGACCGGTAGCGGGAGTCGCGGATCGGCGTAGCCGAGGGCGCGCAACTCCTGTGCGGCCGCGCGCGCCTCTTCGGTGCGGCCCAGCCAGGCCGCCAAGCGGCAGAACATGGCCTTTTGCGCCAGGTCGCGTGCATCCGGCGGCGGCAGCGCGGCCAGTCCTGCCTGCCAGGCGACCGCCGCTGCGGCGGGATCTCCCGCCGCCGCCAGGGCAAGTCCGAGCGTGTCCTCGATCGCCGCGGCGCTCGCGCGCTGGGCGGCCAGCTCGGGACCGCCGGCCGCCAGGATCTCGCCCGCCTCGCGAGCGCTGGCGACGGCGTCCAGGGGCCGGCCGGCCTGCAGGTGGGCCATGGCCTGGGTGCGATGCGCCAGCGCCAGGCCGTGGCGGAATTCCGCAGAGCTGACTTCCTGCGCCAGAAGTGATTCGAAACCTGCAATCGCGATATCGAGCATGGCCTGGTCCGCTTCGCTCCAGCCGGCGACGACGGCGATTTCCGCCAGCTGCCTGCGCGTCCTGAACCCGGCCCGGCGCCAGCGTGCATTGGCGGAATCGTGTTCGGCGAGCGCCTCCTCGATCGCCAGCGCCTCGGCCAGGCGCGCCCGTCCCGCTTCCAGCTCGCCACGCCTGAGGTGCACGTCGCCAAGGAACGCGGCCATGCTGCTCACCTGGTCATTGTGCAGCGGGCTTTCGCTCAGCCGGTAAGCCGACTCCGCGTAGCCGAGTCCCGCGGCGAAGGCGTTCTCCGCCTCTGCGAGCCGACCGAGATCCAGCAGCGCGGAGCCGACCCAGGACCAGTTCTCGCTGAGGAGCATCAGCAGGCGGGTGTCTTCCGGAGAGGCGTCGGCGAGCGGCTGGGCCGTCGCGATCGAATCGCGGAAATGCTGCAGCGCGGTTTCCTGTGCGCGCCGTTCCCGCGCTATGGCGCCGAGGTTGGTGTAGGCATAGGCCAGCTCGAGGCGGTAGTCGTTCCTGTCGGGGTCGCGGTCGAGCAGGGCGCGAGCGTGCGCCATGTATGCCAGCATGGATTCGCCGGCAGCCTCCAGGCGGTCCTGTTCCCAGGCGACATAACCCAACCAGAATTCTGCCTGGCCGAACTCGAACAGGTAGCGATCCTGTTGCGGATACGCCTCGTACAGGGTCGCGGCAATGGCGCGCGAATCTTCGAAGGCATCCAGCGCTTCCTGTAGCTGCCCCTGCTGAAAGCGTACCTCGCCGATCTGGCGCAGGGCCATCGCACGGGCGAGGATCTCTTCCTCGCTGCCCTTGTCGCCGAGCTGGGCAAAATAGGTCATCGCCTGGTCGCCGACCGCGTCCAGCACGTCGAGCCGGCCCAGCGGCTGGAGCCGCGAGCGCAGGTCGCCGAGCATGAAGCCGATCAGGTTCTCCGCCTGCCCGCGCCGCAGTTCGGCTTCCTCGCGGGCCAGCTGCGCATTGATCGCCAGCCCGATGGTGACCACGGCGATCACCGAGGCCAGCGCGGCGAGACCCGACGCGGCCCGCAGGCGGCGTTGCTGGTCGCGCTGTCGCAGGGAATCGACTCCGACGCCGAGCAGGCCTGCGGCTATCTTCAGCAGGGCCCCGCGCCGCCCGTCGCCGCCCTCGCGCGGGTCGGCGGCCAGCGGCTCGGGCAAGGGCACGTCTGTGCCGTCACGCAGCAGCGCCGGCGGGAAGGCGCAGTCCGCCGAGGAAGCCTCGGGACTGCCGTCGACCAGCAGGCACAGTACCGGGCGGCCAGGCGCGATGGCGCGGAACAGCCGGATTTCCTCGTTCACCCAGCGCGAGGCCGCAGCCGCGGGAGAGCAGATCACCACCAGCGCTTCCGCGCGCGCCAGGGCCGCCCGGATGGATTCGCCCAGGTCGCTGCTGGAAGCCAGTTCCTCGCGATCCCGGAACACGGGATACAGGCGTCGCGGGAGGTCAGCGCGCGCCGCGCGCAGTCGTCCCGGCACGCGGTATCGCTCCAGGGCGCGCTGCAGCCAGGACGCCCATGCCTCGTCCGCGTGGCTGTAGCTTATGAACGCGCGGTAAGCGTCGCCCATGCCGGGTCTCCTGCCGTGTTGTGGCCCAAGCCGCGACGCCGTTCCTCGAGAAGCGGGGCGTCGCGACGGATCGAGGCTACCATGCCGCCGGGAAGCGCCCGAGGAATGGCATAATCCGCGCTCACCAGCCAATCCGCCGCGAGGAGTTCAGCCATGCCCCAGGTCAAAGCCTATGCCGCCCGATCACCGGACTCAGGCGTGGCGCCCCTGCCGATCGAGAGGCGCGAACCGCGGCCCGACGACGTGGTGATCGAGATCGAATATTGCGGGGTCTGCCACAGCGACCTGCACACCGCCTACAACGACTGGGGCATCACCAGCTACCCGATCGTGCCCGGCCACGAGATCGTCGGCACGGTGCG
>DATFKW010000183.1:0-3379 GCA_035268405.1 Gammaproteobacteria bacterium | reverse complement strand
GTTCCACGTCGCGGTGGTCGAGAACACCGGGCCGCGCGACCTGGCGCTGGCGCGCTGGGCCTTTCCGGCCTACCTCGGGCTCTTCATGCTGTTCGTGGTGCCGATTGCGGCGGCCGGCATCGTCACCCAGGGCAGCGGCGTGAATGCCGACAACTTCGTGCTCAGCCTGCCCATGGCGAGCGGCCAGGAAGGACTCGCGCTGCTGGCCTTCCTGGGCGGCTTCTCCGCTTCTGCTGGCATGGTGATCGTAGCCACGATCGCCTGCAGCACCATGTTGTGCAACGAGATCGTGATGCCGGCGCTGGTGAAGTGGCGCGGCGGCGAAGTTTCCGCCCGGCCTGACCTGGCCCGGCTGCTGCTGCGCATCCGGCGGGTCCTGATCGTCGGCATCCTGGCGCTGGCGTGGCTGGCCTACCGGGTGATCGGCATGTACGGCACGCTGGCGTCCATCGGCCTGCTATCTTTCGCGCTCGCGGCGCAGTTCGGGCCCGCCATGATCGGCGGCCTGTACTGGCGCGGGGCCACCCGGGCCGGTGCCATCGCCGGCATGGTCGCGGGTTTCGGCGTCTGGGTGTGGACGCTGCTGGTGCCGGCGTTCGCGCAGACCGGCTGGCTGCCGATCAGCCTGCTCAGCGAGGGGCCTTTCGGCCTGGCATGGCTGAAGCCCTATGCGCTGTTCGGGCTGGACGGGCTGGACCCGGTTACGCACGGGGTCCTTTGGAGCCTGGGCGCCAACATCGCTTTCTTCGTGGGCGTGTCCTACCAGACGGTGCCGCGCATGATGGAGCGCCGCCAGGCGGCCGCCTTCCTCGGCGACGGCGCCGCGGCGTCGCTGGCGCCGTCCTTTGCCGACCGCATCAAGGGCGCCGTGAAGGTCGGCGATCTGCGCATCCTGGCGGAGCGCTTCATCGGGCCGCGGAAAGCCGCGGCGGCCTTCGACACGCATTTCGCGGAGCGCGGGGAACTCTTCTCGGAAAGCCTGCGGGCCGATCCGGCGACGCTGGAACTGACCGAGCGCCTGTTGTCGGGCGCGATGGGAGCCTCGGCCGCCCGCACTGTGCTGATCTCCGCGCTGAAAGGCGTGGAACTGCAGATCGAGGACGTCGCCAGCATCGTCGGCGAAGCCTCGCAGGTGTCGCGCTTCAACCGTGACCTGCTCGAGAGCACGCTGGAGAACGTCGCCGAAGGCATCAGCGTGATCAACGCCGACTCCTGCCTGGTGGCCTGGAACCGGCGTTATGCCGAGCTGTTCGAGTACCCGGACCACCTGTTGCGGGTCGGCACGCCGGTGGAGTCGCTGATCCGGTACAACGCCGCGCTGGGGCGTTGCGGCCCCGGCGACGTGGAAGAGCACGTGGCCAAGCGGCTGGCGCATTTCGAGCGCGGCGAGCCGCACGTGTTCCAGCGTATCCGCGACGACGGCGCGGTCATCGAAATGCGCGTGAACCCCTTGCCGGGGGGCGGTTACGTCGCCAGCTTCAGCGACATCACCGAGCACAAGCAGACCGAGCGGGCGCTGCGCGAGAGCGAGCGCAACATCCGCGTCTACACCGACAACGTGCCGGTGCTGATCGCCTACGTGGACAGCAGCCTCGTCTATCGCTTCGTCAACAAGGCCTACGAGCGGGCAGTCGGCCTGCACCGCGACGAGATCTGCGGCTACCGCGTCAACGAGGTCCTGGGACGCGAGCGCTTCCTGGAGCGCGAGGCGCACATGGAGGGCGCGCTGGCCGGCATCCGCCAGAGTTTCGAGGTATCGACCGCCGACGAGGACGGCCGGCCGCGCTATGCCGAAGCCACCTACATTCCCGAGTTCGACGGCAACGGCGCGGTGCAGGGCTTCTACGCGCTGTTCCACGACATCACTGCCCGGCGCCGCGCGCAGCAGGACCTGCGCGAGGCATACGGGACGCTGGAACAGCGGGTGGCCGAGCGCACGCGGGAGTTGTCCGAAGTCAATCGCAGGCTGCGCGCCGAGATCGAGCTGCGCAACCGCATCGAGCGGGCGTTGCGCGAAGCCAAGGGCGATGCCGAGGCGGCCAACCTGTCCAAGACGCGCTTCCTCGCGGCCGCCAGCCACGACCTGCTGCAACCGCTCAATGCCGCGCGCCTGTTCACTTCCGCGCTGGGGCAGGGCGGTCACGACGACAAGACCATGCGGGCGGTAGACCGGATCGACAGCTCGCTGCGCGCCGCCGAAGAGCTGCTCACGGCGCTGCTGGATATTTCCAAGCTGGATGCGGGCGCCCTCGAGCCGCGCCGCTCCGATTTCCGGGTCGACGACGTGATCGCCACTCTCGGCGTGGAGTTCGGCATCATCGCGCGCGAGCGCGGCATCGCTTTCCGCGTCATGCCCTGCAGCGTGACGGTGCAGACCGACCGCCAGTTCCTGCGCCGCATTCTGCAGAATTTCCTGTCCAACGCGCTGCGCTACACGCGCGAGGGGCGGGTGCTGATCGGCTGCCGCCGCCGCGGCGACCGGCTCGCCATCGAGGTCTACGACACGGGGCCCGGCATCTCGTCCGAGCACTTGGAAGAAGACATCTTCGAGGAGTTCCGGCGCTTCCAGGCGCGCGACGAGCTGGGCGCCAAGGGCATGGGGCTGGGCCTGGCCATCGTCAAGCGCATGGCGCGGGCGCTGGGCCACGAGGTGCGCGTACGCTCCGAACTCGGCCGCGGCTCCGTGTTCTCCGTGGAGGTGCCGGTCTCCACGGCGCAGAGCCCGGCGGCCGGGACGCCGGAAGCGCCGCGGGTGGCCGCGCGTCTCGACCAGGCGCAGGTGCTCTGCATCGACAATGAGCAAAGCATCCTGGAAGGCATGGCGCAGCTTTTGGAGGGCTGGTCCTGCGACGTGCTGACCGCGACCGGGACCGCCGAGGCGCTGGAGGCGCTGGACGGCGCCGGCCGGGCGCCGGACCTGGTGCTGGCCGACTTCCACCTGGACGGCAGCGACACCGGCCTGAAGAGCATCGCCGCCGTGCGCGCCCGCTGGGGCGAAGTGCCGGCCGTGATCATCACCGCCGACTACGGCGAAGAAGTGCGCGAGCGGGCCCGCGGCGCCGGCTTCGCCATCATGCGCAAGCCGGTGAAACCGGCCGCCCTGCGGGCCATCATGAGCCAGCTTCTGCTCGCGCGGCGGCAGGTCGTGGCGGAGGCGACGGCGGTCAACGCCACCGGCTGAGGCTGGCGGTCGACCGCGACGCTGGCAGTCGACCGCGACGCTGGCGGTCGGCTGCGACGCTGGCGGTCGGCCGCGACGCTGGCAGTCGGCCGCGACCGGATCCCGCGACGGGCCCCTCTCGGTTAATGAGATGCCCTCGAGTGACCCGTCACGGACTCCGGTCGCTACCGCGCAGCCGGCGGACCGCGTGTCGCCGCC
>DATFKW010000182.1:0-2291 GCA_035268405.1 Gammaproteobacteria bacterium | reverse complement strand
GCCCAGCCCGGTGGTGGACTCCAGCACCTCGATCACCATGTTCTCGTCGTCCAGCGCCGAGACGCGCCCCACGCGCGCCGAGCCGTCGTCGCCGATCACTTCCACGGCGTCGTTCAGCGCCACGTCCGCCTCGCGCCGCGCGAACAGCAGCGGCCCCTCCAGCCCGTGGGCGGCGCCTTCCAGAATCACGTCAGCTCGCATCAGCGCTCTCCTGCTTTTCCAGCGCGGCGAAAGCCTCGCCGATCTCGGTGGCCAGCTCCGCCTTCTTGTCCAGGTCGCTCTCGGCGAACTCTTCGCCGAGTCGCTGCAGCTTGCGCAGTATCGGCATTTCACCGATCTTCGCCGGCGCGACGCCCTTTTCGACGGCTTCCTCGGCCAGGTCGATGAACTGCATCATCAGCCGCAGCATTGCGGTCTGGCGCTTCGGCGAGCAGTAGCGATCCACCTCGGAAAAAGAGCTTTGCCGCAAAAATCCCTCGTTCATCAAATCCGCCGCCAGCAGCGTCATCTGCTGCTCGTCGGGCAGCGCGTCCTTGCCCACGATGCGCGCCATGCGCTCCAGCTTGGCCTGTTGCTCCAAGAGCGTCAGCAGCCGGCGCCGGTGCTCTTTCCAATCCGAGTTGCCCTGCATCTGCCACCAGCGCGCCAGCGTGTCGACGTCCTCTGCGTAGCTGGTCAGCGGGTGGATCGCCGGGTAGAAACGCGCCTGTGCGCGGCTGCGGTCCAGCGCCCAGAAGCTGCGCACGTAGCGCTTGGTATGGCTGGTCACCGGCTCCGAGAAATCGCCCGCCGGCGGCGAGACCGCGCCGATCACCGTCACCGAGCCTTCCTTGCCCGACAGCGTCTTCACGCGCGCGGCGCGCTCGTAGAAATCCGCCAGCCTGGAGGCGAGATAAGCCGGGTAGCCCGACTCGCCCGGCAGCTCGCCCAGCCGCCCGGAGACCTCGCGCAGCGCCTCGGCCCAGCGGCTGGTGGAGTCGGCCATGAGCGCAACCGCGAGGACCTGGTCGCGGAAGTACTCCGCCACCGTGATGGCCGTGTAGATGGACGCCTCGCGCGCGGCCACCGGCATGTTGGAGGTGTTGGCGATGATGACGGTGCGCTCCATCAGCGGCCGGCCGGTGCGCGGGTCCTCCAGCTCGGGGAACTCGTCCAGCACCTCGGCCATCTCGTTGCCGCGCTCGCCGCAGCCCACGTAGATGATGATGTCCGCGTCGCACCACTTGGCGAGACTCTCCTGCAGCACCGTCTTGCCGGTGCCGAAGCCGCCGGGCAGGGCGGCGCGACCGCCGCGCGCCACCGGGAACAGCGTGTCCAGGATGCGCTGGCCGGTGACCATGGGCGCGTCCGCGGGCAGACGCCCGGCGGTGGGCCGCGGCCGGCGCACCGGCCAGTCGTGCTGCATGGACAGCTTGCGCTCCTTGCCGTCCGCCGTCTTCAGGACCAGCAGCGCTGCGTCCTCCGTATACGCCCCTGCGCCCTCGATCGACAGCACCTCGCCGGAGAGATTCGGCGGCACCAGGCAATCCCGCCCGGGGCCTTCGCCCGCCACCTCGCCGAAGACCTGGCCGGCCTCAAGCGCGTCGCCCTGCTGCACGCAGGGCTTGAACTCGAACTCGCCCTTGCGCCTGGTGGCCAGGCCGGGACGGAACCAGTGCTCCGAGACGTCGCCCAGCGGGCGCAGCAGGCCGTCGAAGATCTGCCCCAGCACACCCGGCCCGAGCGCCACCGACAGCGGCAGGCCGGTGCCTTCCACCGGGTCGCCGGGCCGCAGCCCGGTGGTGTCCTCGTAGACCTGCGCGGTGATGGTGTCGCCGGACAGCTGGATGACCTCGCCCAGCAGCCGTTGCTCGCCCACCGCGAGCGCCTCGTGCACGTGGAAGGGCTCGGAGGCGCGGGCCTTCAGCACCGGCCCGCCGATCCACTGGATGACGGCCTTGCTCATGACGACTCTCCGTTGTTTGCGCGGCGCTCGTCGGCGTGGCCCTTGTCTCGACCCTGGCCCGCGTCCGCATCGCCCTGGTCAGCGCGGCGCTCGTCAGCACGGTGCAGGGCCGCCAGCAGTTCGCCGTGGATACGGCGGATGTCGGCCGTCAGCCCGGCGATGCTCATGTCCACGGTCGCGCCCTTGAGGCGTATGCGCAGGCCGCGCTCCAGGTCCTCGGCCGGTTTCAGTGCCAGCGTCGCGCCGTGTTGCTCGTCCGCCCACTTCGCCGCCTCGTCCCGCTCGGCCTCCGCCCAGGCCGCGGGATGCTCCAGCGTCCAGTCGCGCCCCAGCAGCACCTCGGCCG
>DATFKW010000181.1:0-5371 GCA_035268405.1 Gammaproteobacteria bacterium | reverse complement strand
CGGTCGCCGGACCGCACCTCGAGCTCGACGCCGTCGAGCACCTCCACGGTGTTGCCGCCTTCGACGAAACGCTTGCCGAGCGCGTGACAGGACAGGACGGGGGGCGTCTCATTCATGCCTCAGGGCCTCCGCCGGCTGGCTGCGCGCGGCGCGCCAGGCCGGGTAGATGGTGGACAGCACGGCCAGCAGGAAGGCCGTGCCGCAAATGCGCGACAGGTCGCCGACCCGCAGCTCGGCGGGCAGGTCGCTGATGAAATACACGTCGGCGGCGAGGAAGGTGGTGCCCAGCGCCGCCTCCAGCGAGTGCACCAGTTGCTCGACGTTCAGGGCCAGGGCCGCGCCCAGCCCCAGCCCCGCCAGCGTGCCGGCCAGGCCGATGAGGGTGCCCTGGATCATGAACACCGTCATGATGCCGCCCGGCGAAGCGCCCAGCGTGCGCAGGATGGCGATGTCGCCCTGCTTGTCCTTCACCACCATCACCAGCGTGGAGACGATGTTGAAGGCGGCCACGCCCACCACCAGCAGCAGGATGGTGAACATCATCTGCTTGGACATCTGGATGGAGCGAAAGAAGTTGACGTGCTGTCGCGTCCAGTCGGTCGCGTAGTAGCCGCCCTCCAGGCGCTCGGCGCTGCGGCGCGCCACCTCCGGCGCGCGGAACATGTCGTGCAGTGACAGCCGCAGCCCCGAGACCCGGTCACCCATGCGCCACAGGCGGGCCGCATCGTCCAGGTGCACGAAGGCCAGGCCCCGGTCGAATTCGTACATGCCGGCCTCGAAGATGCCCGCAACGGTGAAGCGTCGCACGCGCGGCGCGATCCCCGCCGGCGTGACCGTCCCCTGGGAAATGGCCAGCACGATCCGGTCGCCGACGGACACGCCGAGCTCGCGCGCCAGCGCGCTGCCGATGACGATGTTCCAGCGGCCGGCGACCAGCGCGTCCAGCCCGCCCTCGACCATCTTGTCCGCCAGCCCGGACACGCGTCTTTCCTCCGCCGGCAGGATGCCGCGCACGATTGCGCCGCTCACCGCTTCCCGGTGCAGCAGCATGGCCTCGCCCTGTGTGTACGGCGCGACGGCGCGCACCTCGGGGTCCTCCTCGACGCGGTCGCGCACCGCGCGCCAGTCGGCCAGGCCTTCGCCGAAGGGTTCCAGCGAGGCGTGCGAAGTCATCGCCAGGATGCGCGTACGCAATTCGGTCTCGAAGCCGTTCATCACCGACAGCACCACGATCAGGACGGCCACGCCCAGCGCCACGCCCAGGATCGAGATCCCGGAGATGAAGGACACGAAACGGTTGTGGGTGCGCGCCCGCAGGTAACGCAACCCGACGCGCCACGGCCAGCCGCTATGCATGGTAAGGCGCCTCACTCATAGCGCAGCGCCTCACTCATAGCGCAGCGCCTCGGCCGGCTCCGTGCGGGCCGCGCGCACCGAGGGATAAATGGTGGACAACAGGCACAGCAGGAACGCGATCGCGCTCACCAGCACCACCTGGTGCACGCGCAGGTCGGAAGGCAGCTGGGTGATGTAATAGACCTCGGCCGGCAGCACGTTGAAGCCGAACAGGGATTCCAGCGCCGGCATCACCGTGCCCACGTGCAGCGCCAGCGGAACGCCCAGCGCCACGCCCAGCAGCGTGCCGACGGCGCCGATGGCCGTGCCCTGCGCCAGGAAGACGCGCATCACGCTGCCGGGCGACAAACCCATGGTGCGCAGGATGGCGATCTCGGCGCGCTTGTCGGTGACCACCATCACCAGCGTGGCGACGATGTTGAAGGCCGCCACGGCGACCACCAGCGAGAGGATGATCGTCATCATCGTCTTCTCGATGCGCACCGCCCGGAAATAACTGGCGTTTTCGGCGGTCCAGTCGCGCGCCTCGTAACCCGGCCCCAGGGTCGCGGCCAGTTCGCGCGCGATGCGCGGCGCGGCGAACAGTTCTTCCATGCGGACGCGCAGGCCGGAAACCTCGCCCGGCCGGCCGCGGGCCGCGGCGGCGTCCTCGATGTGCGCCAGCGCCAGCACGCCGTCCTGCTCCTCCATGCCCACTTCGAACAGGCCGACCACGGTGAAGCGGCGCATCCGCGGGACCAGGCGGGCTCCGTCCGCGCCACCTTCCGGGAGAAGCAGCGTGACCGCGTCGCCGATGCCCACCCGCAGCCGCGCCGCCAGCAGCCGGCCCAGCACCAGCCCGTTGCCGCCGGGGCGGAGGTTCTGCAGCGAGCCGGCCAGCAGCTGGTCTTCGGCGCGGGACACGGCGCTTTCCAGCGCCGGATCGACGCCGCGCAGCAGGGCGCCCTTGAGACGCCCCTCGTGGGCCAGCATGGCCTGCGCCTCCACGAAGGGCGCCGCGCCGGCCACCCCCGGGGTCGCCTCGACCCGGTCCAGCACGGGGCGCCAATCCCGCATGCGGCCTTCCGGAGCGGTCACCACGCCATGGGCGCTCAGGTTGAGCAGGCGGCTGCGCAGCTCCTGCTCGAAGCCGTTCATCACCGACAGCACCACGACCAGGGCGGCCACGCCCACCGCCACGCCGAGCAGCGAGACCAGCGAAATGAACGAGACGAAGCGGCTCGCCCGCCGGGCGCGCAGGTAGCGCAGGCCGATATAGATTTCCAGAGGGCGAAACATGGCCGGCCATTAAATCACAGCCCCGGCCACAAATTGAGACGCGCATGCCGACTTGGGGCGGGCTGCGGTGGTATATTCAGCACAAGTAATGACTGGAGTTGCGCCATGTCCAAGACGCTTTTCGCTCTGGCGGCCGTCGCCCTGCTGGCGAGCGTGCCCCCTGCAAAGGCCGACGTGCTGATCATCGAGAAGCTCGAGGCGGCCAAGATCGAGATGCCCGACCGCGGCATGCGGATGGAGAGCGTGCAGGCGCGTTTCGGTGCGCCCGCGGCCGTCTCCGGGCCGGTGGGCGAGCCCCCTATCACGCGCTGGGACTACGACGAGTTCGTCGTCGTCTTCGAGCACAATCGCGTGATCCACGCGGTCGAGAAACCCGACCGGCCGCCACGCCCGGCATCCTGAACCGGCGCCGTCTCGTGAATGACTCGACGCTCAAGGTCGGGCTGGTTCAGCATGCCGTCGGCGCTGACCTGGCCGCCACCCGCGCGCTGACCGAGGCCGGCGTGCGGGACGCCGCTGCGCGAGGCGCGCGGCTGGTGCTGCTGCAGGAACTCCACCAGAGCAGCTATTTCTGCAAGGTGGAGGACCCGGCGATGTTCGACCTGGCGGAGCCCATTCCCGGGCCCGGCACGGAGTGGCTGGGCGCACTGGCCGCGGAGCTGGAGGTGGTGATCGTCGGCTCGCTGTTCGAGCGGCGCGCCGCCGGGCTCTACCACAACACCGCCGTGGTGCTGGAGCGCGACGGCCGCCTGGTGGGCCGCTATCGCAAGGCGCACATTCCCGACGATCCCGCCTATTACGAGAAGTTCTATTTCACGCCGGGCGACGACGACCTGCGCCCCGTAGAGACCTCGGTCGGCCGCCTGGGCGTGCTGGTCTGCTGGGACCAGTGGTACCCGGAAGCCGCGCGCCTGATGTCGCTGGCGGGCGCCGAGCTGCTGCTCTATCCCACCGCGATCGGCCGCTCCGCCGAGGACCCCGAGGTCGAACAGCAGCGCCAGCAGGAAGCCTGGGAACTGGTGCAGCGCGGCCATGCGGTAGCCAACGGCCTGCCGGTGCTGGCCTGTAACCGCGCCGGCTTCGAGCCCGATCCCTCCGGGGCGACGGCGGGCATCACTTTCTGGGGCAACAGCTTCGCCTGCGGGCCGCAGGGAGAGATCCTCGCGCGCGCCGGCAGCGCGCCCGAGACGCTGGTCACCGAGCTGGACCTCGGGCGCTCCGAGCGCGTGCGGCGCATGTGGCCCTTCCTGCGCGACCGGCGCATCGACGCCTACGGCGACCTGCTGCTGCGCTACCGGGACTGACCGTCCCCTGATGACCCGCCCCTGGAAGCATCTTGAATTGCCCGATGCGGCCGGCCGGCCGCTGCAGTGGGGCCAGCTGTACGGCGCCGCCCCCGCGCTCGCCATTGCGGAAGCCGCCGCGCGCCACTCCGGCCCGCTGCTGGTGCTGGCGCGCTCGCCTCGCCACGCGGACCAGCTGGCCGGCGAGATCGGCTTTTTCGCGGCGGCAACGACCGAAGTCCTGCTGCTGCCGGACGCCGAGACATTGCCCTGGGATGCCTTCTCGCCGCACCCGGACATCACTTCGCGGCGGCTCGCCACCCTCGCGCGCCTGCCCGCGCTGCGGCGCGGCGTGGTCGTGGCCGCCAGCCAGAGCCTGCTGCAGCGCCTGCCGCCGCCCGCCTGGACCGCCACCCAGGGGCTGGAAATCGCGCTCGGCGACCGGCTCGACCCCACCGCGCTGAGGGCCCAACTGAGGGATGCGGGCTACCTGGCCGTGCCCCAGGTCACCGAGCACGGCGAGTTCGCGCTGCGCGGCTCGCTGCTCGACCTCTACCCGATGGGCAGCGAGCTGCCCTTCCGCGTGGACCTGTTCGACGACACGGTGGACTCGATCCGCCGTTTCGATCCGTCCACGCAGCGCTCGCTGGACCGGCTGGAACGGATCCGGCTGCTGCCGGGGCGCGAGTATCCCTTCTCCGCGGAAGCCATCCGCGAGTTCCGCAGCCGCTTTCGCGAGCGCTTTCCCGGCGACCCTTCGCGCGTGGGCCTCTACCGCGACGTGGGCGAAGGCATCGCCTCCGGCGGGCTGGAATATTATCTCTCGTTGTTTTTCGGCGAACTCTCCACGCTGCCCGAGTACCTGCCGGAAGACGCGCTGGTTGTCGAGGCCGCGCAGACCGACGCCGTGCTGGAACAGTCCTGGGACGCGGTGCTGGAACGCCACGCGCAGCTGGCGCACGACATCGAGCGGCCGATTCTGGATCCCGAGGAAGTCTTCATCCCGCCGGATGCGCTGCAGGAACGCCTGGCAGGCTTTCGCAGGCTGGGCATCTCGGCCTACAAGCAGACCGGCGGCGGCGTGGACCTGGGCGCCGCCGCGCCGCCCGCGCTGAAGCTGGACCCGCGCGCCGAGCAGCCTGCCGGGGCATTGCTCGGCTTCCTGCTGGAATTCGAGGGACGCGTGCTGTTCACCGCGGAATCTCCCGGGCGGCGCGAGATGCTGCGCTCGCTGCTGGCCGGTCACGGCATCAGCGTCTCGTCGGTGGACGACTGGCCCGCCTTCCTGCAAAGCGACGCCAGCCGGGCGCTCACCACGGCGCCCCTTGACGAGGGGCTGCTGCTGCCGGCGGCGGGGCTCGCGGTCATCGCCGAGGCGCAGTGGTTTGGCGAGCGGGTGCGCCAGCGGACACGCCGCCGGCGCGGCGCGCGCGACCCGGAAGCCGTCATTCGCG
>DATFKW010000180.1:0-15765 GCA_035268405.1 Gammaproteobacteria bacterium | reverse complement strand
GATGTCCTTGCCGTGGACCATGTAGACCACGTACTCGCAGATGTTCTTGGCATGATCGCCGATGCGCTCCAGCGCGCGGGCCACCCACAGCATGTCCAGCACGCGGCGGATGCTGCGCGGGTCTTCCATCATCAGGGTGATGCCCTGGCGCGAAAGCCCGTCGTATTCCTGGTCCACCGACTTGTCCTGCTCGACCACCTGCATCGCCAACTCCGGGTCCATGCGCGCAAAGGCGTCCAGCGACTGGTGAAGCATGCCGCCGACCAGGTCGCCCATGTGCCGCAGCCCGCGGTAGCGGTCCACCGGCCGCTCCTGCAGCGCCAGCCGCGTGGCCAGGTAACCGATCTTCTCCGCTTCGTCGCCGATGCGCTCGAGGTCGGTGATCGTCTTGATGACGGCCATCACCAGCCGCAGGTCGCTGGCCGTCGGCTGCCGCTTGGCGATGATGCGGCTGCATTCCTCGTCGATGGAGACCTCGAGGTTGTTGACCTTGTAGTCGTCGCGCACCACCTCTTCGCCCAGCGCGCTGTCGCCGCGCACCAGCGCCTCGACGGCGCGGCGCAGCTGCTCCTCGACCATGCCGCCCATCGTCATGACGTTGTTGCGCACGGCCTCGAGCTCGGCATTGAACTGGCGAGACCAGTGGTGGCTGATGTCCTGGTGTTCCATCGGGGTTTTCTGACCGCGCTGGTGGATTAAAGTTGCCATGTTCGCACTACCGCGCTGGACCGTACAAGAAAAACGGGCATCCGCCGGGGCTGCCGGCCGCGGGCCGAAGCGGATAGACTTTGCCCATGGCGACGGAAATCGAACGCAAGTTCCTGGTGTCCTCGGCGGAGTGGAAAGGCGACGCGGTCGGGCACCGGCTGCAGCAGGGTTACCTGTCGCTCGACAAGGCGCGCACCATCCGCGTGCGCGTTGCGGAGGAGCGCGCCTGGATCAACATCAAGGGACTCACGCGGGGCATCACGCGCAGCGAGTTCGAGTACCCGGTGCCGCTGGAGGACGCGCGGCGCATGCTCGACGAGCTGTGCATCCGGCCGGTGATCGACAAGACGCGTTACCTGATCCCCTGCGGCCGGCACCGCTGGGAAGTGGACGAGTTCCATGGCCGGAATGCCGGGCTGGTGATCGCCGAGATCGAGCTGGCGCGCGAGGACGAGGATTTCGAGCGGCCCCACTGGCTGGGCGAGGAAGTCTCGGGCGACCCGCGCTATTTCAATGCCAGCCTGGTCACCCGGCCGTTTCTTGATTGGGCGGCGCCACCCGGTCGGCAGGAAAACAGCAGCTGAACACGCTGCCCTCGCCGAGCTCGCTGTGCACTTCGAGGCGGGCGCCGTGCCGCTGCAGGACGTGCTTGACGATCGCGAGACCCAGGCCGGTGCCGCCGGTGGCGCGATCGCGGCTCTTGTCCACCCGGTAGAAGCGCTCGGTGAGCCGCGGGATGGCGTCCGCGGACACCCCCACGCCCGTGTCGGTCACCGACAGGCAGGCCTCGTCGCCGTGCAGGGCCCAGCGGATCTGCACGCTGCCCTCCGCGGGCGTGTACTTGATCGCGTTGCTGATGATATTGGCGAAGGCCGAATAGATTTCCGACTCCACCCCGTAGAGCCCGGCGCCGGTCTCCAGCTGCAACTCGATGTGCGCCGGGCGCCGGTCGCGCCCCTCGGCTTCCTTGCGCAGCGTGGTCAGCATGCCCGGCACGTCCACGCGCTCGCGCTCGGCTTCCGGCGAGGCGGCCTCCAGGCTGGACAGCGTCAACAGGTCCTCGATGATGCGCCGCATGCGATCCGACTGGCGCGCCATTTCGCCCACCGGCTCGCGCCAGTGCTCCACCAGTTCAGGGTCCTCCGCCAGCGCGTCCAGGTAGCCGCTGATCACGGTCAGCGGCGAGCGCAGCTCGTGCGAGGCGTTGGCGACGAAGGTGCGGCGGATGTTTTCCAGGCGCGTCTGGTGCGTGATGTCCCTGGCCAGCAGCAGGCGCTGGGTGTCGCCGTAGGGCACCACCTGGACGGACAGTCGCAGCCGGTCGTCCGCCGGCGAGACCATGCGCAACAGCTGGACGGGGTCGTCGTGTTTCATGAATTCGGTGAACTCCGGGGCGCGCAACAGGTTTTCGATGCGGTGGCCGCGGTCCTCGGGACGCAGCCCGAGCAGCCGCTCGGCCGCCTGGTTCAGCCACGCGATGTCATGGTTCTGGCCGAGCACCACGGCCGCGTCCGGCAGCGCGCGGGTCGACTTGCGGAACTCCTTGAGCACTCGGTTGAGACGCTTCTTGCGTGCCCGGCTCTGCAGGCGGAGCCGGTGCAGCTGGGCGAACACGCGGCCCCACATGCCGGGCGCGTCGCGCGGCGGCTCGCGCAAGCGCTTGCGCATCCACGACTCGAGTTGCCACAGGTGCCACAGGTGCCAGCCGAGGTAGGCGAGCAGCAGCGCGGACAGCCAGGCGAACAGGTGGCCGAAGAGAAAACCGAGCAGTACCGCGGCGCCTGTCAGCCCGGCGAGACGCGCCGCGACATAGGCCCACGGCCCTCGACTCACCGATCGGCCTCTTCCGAGAAGCGGTAACCGGCGCCGCGCACGGTCTGGATCAGGCGGTCGCAATCGGTCGCTTCCAGCGCCTTGCGCAGCCGGCGGATGTGCACGTCCACGGTGCGCTCCTCGACGTAGACGTTGCCGCCCCACACCCGGTCGAGCAGTTGCGCGCGGCTGTAGACGCGGTCCGGATGGGTCATGAAGAACTTCAGCAGCCGGTACTCGGTAGGCCCGAGCGCGACCACCTCGCCGCGGGCGGTGACGCGGTGGCTCGCCCCGTTCAGCTCCAGCGCGCCGGCGTTGTAGCGCTCTTCCTCCTCGTCGACCCCGTGGCGGCGCAGCACGGCCTTGATGCGGGCCAGCAGCTCGCGCGGCGAGAAGGGCTTGGTGATGTAATCATCCGCGCCGCCTTCCAGGCCACGGATCTTGTCCTGCTCGTCGGCGCGCGCCGTCAGCATGATGATCGGCAGCTCGCGGGTCGCCGGGTCCTTCTTGAGCATGCGGGTCAGTTCGAGGCCGCTCATGTCCGGCAGCATCCAGTCCACCAGCACGAGGTCCGGCCGATCATCGGCCACCTGCACGCGCGCGGTGTGGCAGTCTTCGGCCTCGCTCAGCTCGAAGCCCGCCCGTCGCAGCCCGAAGGCGATCATGTCGCGGATCGGCTTTTCATCTTCGACAATCAATATCTGCTTTGCAGTCATGGTATTGCCCGTGATTATGACGGGGACATTACAGCAAGCGCGCGTTACAGATTCATGAAATGGGGCCGGAAATGGGGATAAGCCCCATTTTTCGAAATGGGGCTTATCCCCATTTCCGACTCCAGCTCAGGACCGCCACGCCACGCGCTCGCGCAGGTAGACCGGCAGCGCCTGCTCGGCGGACACCGCCTCGCCGCGCGCCACGGCGTCCGCCGCCAGCCCCAGCAGATCACGTGCCCTGGGTTCCAATGCGGCGTCCACTGTCGCCAGGCCCAGCCGCCCGGCGACGGCCGGCCACGCCGCGAAACCCGAGCCGGCGCCCTGCCAGCCCGCGCCGGCCGGCGCCTCCAGCTTGTCCGGCCCGACCAGCACCTCGTCGCCCGCCGCAACCGCCAGGCCGTCCTCGCCCACGCGATAAGGCGCTGCATAAAGCTCGTCCATGCGTGCATCGAAGGCCGTCAGCACGCGCGACCAGCCGTGTTTCCGCCATGCCGCCACGGCGCAGGCCGCCAGGTTCGACACCGGCACGACCGGCAGCCCGGCGCCATAACCCACGCCCTGCGCCACGCTGGCCGCGATCCTCAGGCCCGTGAAACTGCCCGGGCCGCGCCCGAACGCCACCGCGTCGAGTTCGGCCAGCGTCAGCCCCGCCTCGGCGAGGCACGCCTCGGCCATCGGCAGCAGCATGGCCGCGTGCCGCCGCGGCGTTTCTTCCACCCGTTCGTACAGTCCGCCGCCCGCCGCCAGCGCCACCGAGCAGGCCCGGCTGGCCGTGTCCAGCGCCAGTATGTTCATCCCGCCTGTTCCAGGACCGTCAGCCCGAGGCCGTCCAGGAAGGCCACCGCCTCGTCCTCCTGCTGCACCACCGGCATCGGCGGCAGGCTGGCCAGGAACACCCGCCCGTAGCCCTTGCCCAGCAGGCGCGGATCGCATACCACGGCGAGGCCCGCATCGTCGAAATCACGGATCAGCCGGCCGATGCCCTGCTTCAGTCCGAGCACGGCCTGGGGCAGCTGCACGTCGCGGAAGGGATCGCGACCGTCCTCGCGCGCCGCCTCCAGCCGCGCTTTCAGCAGCGGGTCGTCCGGCGCCGCGAAGGGCAGCTTGTCGATCAACACCACGGACAGCGCCGGGCCTTTCACGTCCACCCCCTCCCAGAAACTCTGCGTGCCCAGCAGCACGGCGTTCCCCAGCCGCCGGAACTCCGCCAGCAGCCGCGCGCGCGGCTCATCGCCCTGCACCAGCACCGGGAAGCCCAGCGCCTCGGCCCGCGGCCGCAGCATCCCGGCTGCCGCCTGCAGCGCGCGGTGGCTGGTGAACAGCAGAAAGGCCCGCCCGCCGCTGGCCTCCAGCAGCGGCAGCGCGGTTTCCACCACGCGCCGCGTATAGTCCGGGTCCGAGGGTTGCGGCAGTCCGCGCGGCAGGTAGAGACGCGTGCGCGCGGCGAAGTCGAAGGGGCTGTCCAGCTTGAGCGTCTCGGCCTCCTCCAGTCCCAGCCGGTCCATGAAAGCGCCGAAATCGTCGCCCACGGCCAGCGTCGCGGAGGTGAAAACCCAGCCGCAGGCCTGCCCGGCGAGCTGCGCGGCCAGCGCGCGGCCGGCGTCCAGCGGCGCGCCATGAAAGCTCGCGCTGCGCCGGTGCGTCTCCGCCCAGCGCAGCTCGCAGCCTTCGCCGCCGGCCAGGATCGCGGCCACGCGGCCCGCCATCGCCCGCGCCCGCCGCTCCACCGCATCCATGCCCGGCCCCGCTTCGCCCAGCGCTTCACAGGTGTCCGCCAGCTCTTCGGCCGCCTCCTGTAAAGCCGCCAGGCGCGACTCCGCTTCCTGCGGCAAGGCCGCCCAGGGCAGGCGATTGCCGACTCCGGACATGGACGCCGCCGTCTCGCGCGCGGCCCGCTCAAGCGCGTCTACCGCCGTCTCGGTCTCGGCCTGCCAGGCGCCCGCTTTCACCGCCTCGGCGCGCGCGTCGCTTGCCAGCCCGATAGCCTGGCGCGTGCCGACGCCCACCGCGAAAAAACGCGCCGCGATTTCCGGCAGCTGGTGCGCCTCGTCCACCACCACCGCGTCGGCTCCCGGCAACAGTTCGCCGAAGCCGTCGTCCTTCAGCGCCAGGTCGGCCAGCAGCAGGTGATGATTCACCACCACCACGTCCGCCTTGAGCGCCTCGCGCCGCGCTTTCACAACATGGCAGCGCTGGAACTCCGGGCACTCCTGGCCCAGGCAGTTATCCGCATTGGAAGTGACCCGCCCCCACAGCGGCGCATCCTCGGGGATGCCCGCCACCTCCGCGATTTCACCGCGGGTGGTGACGGTGCTCCAGTCGCGCACTTTCGCCAGCTGGCCCGACTCGCGCGGCGGGCCCGACCCCTCTTCCAGGGCCAGCGCCAGGCGGTGCCGGCACAGGTAATTCGAGCGCCCCTTAAGCAGCGCCACGTGCACCGGCCGGCCCAGCGCGCCGGACAGCGCGGGCAGGTCGCGACGAAAAAGCTGGTCCTGCAACGTCTTGGTGCCGGTCGAGACCACCACCTTGAGACCCGCATCCAGTACCGGCGCGAGGTAGGCATAGGTCTTGCCGGTGCCGGTGCCGGCCTCCACCAGCAGCATGCTGCGCGACTCCAGCGCGCCGGCCACCGCCTCGGCCATGCGGCGCTGGCCCTCGCGCGGACTGAAACCCGGCAGCGAGCGCGCCAGCGCGCCATCGGCCTCGAAGGCGGCGCCGATGCGCTCGGCCAGGCTCAACGATCGCTCCCCGCCCGGTCGAGCAGGCGGCCGGCCGCGGCCTGCGCCTTGGGGTCCAGCCGCGACAGGCTCAGCGCCTTGCGCGCCATGCTCTCCGCGGCCGCGTCCTGGCCGGCGTCCAGCCGCAGGTAACCGAGTTCGATCCAGATCCACGGGTTGGCGGGGTCGATGCGCAACGCCCGCTCCAGCGTGGCGCCCGCCGACGCCGGATCATCCAGCAAGGCCTCGCGGCGCGCCTGCTCCACCAGCGCCTCGCCGGTGGGATGGTAGTTCGGCGGCAGCGCCGGCAACTCGGAAGGCTCGGGCGGCGGCACCGGCACGGCCGGCCGGTCCGCGGCGCCCGGCGGCGGCGTTTCCGGCAACGCCGGCGCCATGGGCCCCGTTTGCGCATCGCCTTTTTCCGGGGTCATCGCTTCGGGCGGGCGGGTGTCGCGCTCGGGCTGCGGCAGCACTGCGCAGCCCGCCCCCAGGGCCAGCAGCAGGGTCGCCGCAATCGCCGCCGTGGCGCAGGGCCTCTCATTTCTCGTCGCTATCATCGTCCCTCCTCGTCCGCCGGCTCGCCGCCCAGCAATTGTCTCAGCCACCGCAATCCCTGCTCTCCCAGGTTTTCGATGGCGCCCGCCCCATCCCGCGGCGCGCAGCCACGCATCGCGTAGAGCGCCGCGCCCTCCGGCACGGGCACCGTCACCGTGTCGGCGCAGGCCGGCCGCGCGAGCAGCCCCGAAGCGTAGTCCATGTCCACTTCCACCAGCCCCTCGGCCGTCGCAGGCACGAACTCGCTGGCGCCCAGCCCGGCCACGATGTCGGCCCAGATCGGCAGCGCCCCGCTCGCGCCGGTCAGCCCGGTGGGCTGGTTGTCGTCCCGTCCCACCCAGGCCACCGCCAGAGTATCGCCCCCGAAGCCCGCGAACCAGCTGTCGCGAAACTCCCCGGAAGTGCCGGTTTTGCCGGCAAAACGCCGCCCGCCGAGCCGCACGCCAGCGCTGCGGGCCGTGCCGCGCTCGAACACCGCGCGCAATCCGTGTTGCAGTTGCGCCACGGCCGCCGGCTCCGCCACCGCCTCGATATCCAGCGGATAGCGCGACAGCGGCTGGCCGGCAGGATCGAGCACCGCGCGCACCGAGCGCAGCGGCGCGCGGAAACCGCCGGCCGCCAGCGCGCCGTAGATCTCCGCCACTTCCACCGGCGAATATTCCACCGAACCGAGCAGCAGCGAGGGAAAGGCCGGCGGCGGCGGCGTGCCCGCCAGCCGGCCCAGCTGGGCGGCCACCGCCTCCACGCCGATCTCCAGGCCCAGGTTGACGGTCGCCAGGTTCAGCGACTCGGCCAGCGCCCGCAGCATGGACACCGGCCCGCGGAACTCGTTGTCGAAGTTGTCCGGCGACCAGCTGCCGCCCTCCGGCAACTCTACTTCCACCGGCGCGTCCTGCAGCGTCGCGGCCAGCGAGTAGCCGTCCGCCTGCAAAGCCGCCAGGTACACCGCCGGCTTGACCAGCGAGCCGATCGGCCGCCGCGCGTCCAGCGCGCGGTTGAAGCCGTCGAAACTGCCGTGGGCGCCGCCCACCAGGGCGCGCACCTCGCCGGTCGCCGGCCGGGTCACCACCGCCGCGCCTTCCAGCTGCGCGGTCGCCTCGCCGCGCTGGCGCAGGCGCGCCACGCCTTCGCTGACCGCTGCCTGGGCGGTGCGCTGCGCCAGCGGATCCAGCGTGGTCAGCACCGTCAGCCCGGCCGAGTCCAGGTCGGAATCACGGTAGTCGCGCGCCAGCTGGCGGCGCACCAGGCCGAGGAAGGCCGGCTGGTAGCCGGGGCCGGTAGTCGCGGTGCCGCGCAAGCCGAGGCCGCGCCGCATGGCCGATTCCGCCTGCGCCGCATGGATCACGCCCTGCTCCGCCAGCAGGCCGAGCACCAGGTCCCGTCGCTCGCGCACGCGCTGCGGGTGCCGCCACGGGTTGTAATAAGAAGGCCCGCGCACGATGGCCACCAGCGTGGCCGTCTCCGCGGTATCCAGCTCCGCCAGCGGCTTGCCGAAGTAATAGGCGCTGGCCAGGCCGAAGCCGTGCACCGCACGCGGCCCGTCCTGGCCCATGTAGACCTCGTTGACATAGGCGGTGAGGATCTCGCGCTTGTCGTAGCGCCGCTCCAGCAGCACCGCCATCATCGCCTCGGTCAGCTTGCGCCCCAGCGTGCGGCGGCTGTCCAGGAAATAGCTTTTCACCAGCTGCTGGGTGAGCGTGCTGCCCCCCTGGCGGACCCGCCCTGCCCGCAGGTTGACCAGCAGCGCCCGGCCGATACCTTCCGGGTCCACGCCGTAGTGCGAATGGAAGCGCCGGTCTTCCACCGCCACCAGCGCGTCTTCCAGCAGAGCGGGCACCTCGCCGGGCGCAAGCACGATGCGGTCCTCGCCGTGCACCGGGAAGATGCTGCCGATGCGCATCGGGTCCATGCGCAGCAGCGGCAGCGCGCGGCCCTGCAGGTCGCGCACGCGCCCCACGCCGCTGGCCGTGAAGTCCACCTGGGCGGCCATTGACGGCTGCTCGCCGTCGGCGAAACGGAAAGGACGGGTCATCAGCCGCACGCGCGCGCCCTCGCGCCACCAGAATCCCGGCCGCGGCTCGCTGCCGTCGGCCTCCCGGTAGCCCTGCGCGCGCAGCAGCTCGATAAAGCTGTGGATGCCCAGCGGCAGGCCGGCATAAAGCTCCACCGGCTCGGCGAACACCTGCGCCGGCTGGTCCCAGCGCCGGCCCTCGAACTCATGCGTGATGCGCGCGTCCAGCCAGATCGCCCATGCGGCCAGCGCCACCAGCAGGGCCAGCAAGCCGAACAGCAAGAGCCGGCGCAGGCGCCCGCCGCCGCCCGTCTTCCTGCCGCTGCCCGCGCGCCGCTTGCGCGCGGCGGGTTTGCCGCCAGACTTGCCGCCGGCCTTGCCCGTAGACTTGCGCGCGGACTTGCCGCTGGACTTGCCCTGGGCCCTGGTACGTGCGGACGCCCCGCCGGCCTTGCCGGCCGGCTTGCGTGTCGCCTTGCTCATGCCTTCGACCTGCTCATGCCTTCATGATGACTCATCTGGTGACTCATCTCATGACTGATCGAGGCGGCGCCAGTTCAACCCGAGAACCGCCGGTCGCGCCCGGAACGAGACCAGGCCGGTGAGGCCGGGAACGAACTCGCCGGCCAGCAGCCACTGGATGTGGGTGTAGTCGGCGGCGCTCGCCCGGCGAGTGCGCAACAGCGCGCCAGGAGCCGCGCTCATCATCCGGAGGGCGTCGGGGGCGGCGAAAGTGCGCCCGCCGTCCACCGAAAAGGTGATCTCGACGCCGGGGCCGGTGGCGCTGTCCTGCAGATACCGCATTCCGGCCGGCACCGGCAGGACGATGCGAAGCGCGTCCGCGGGGGCCTCGCCCTCGTAGCGAAAACGGCCGGTGTAAAGCCGCTCCGCAAGGCCCGCACCGGGTATGATCCAGGTCCACTCCAGGGTCACGACCGGTTCGGCGGGCTGCCCAAGCTCCGCATCCTGGGCGCGCGCCGCAGGCGTCCCGGCGAGACCCGCCAGCAGCAGGACAGCCAGGCGCAGGGTTAGCGCCACGGCCTGCAAAGCCGGCCGGCGCATACCCTGCGCAAGCAGCGCCCGGGGCGCCTCAGGCAACAGGAATTTCATGCTCAGAACCTTGACAACACGGGGCTTCAGGTATATTGTGCATTGCATCAATGTTGCATTGCATCATTTTACCGAGGTGAGGACCATGATGAACCGTATCGAAAAATTTGCCGACAACCTGAAATCCGAATCCAACCAGCTGGCCGGACGGGCGATTGCCGCTCTGCGGGCCGCCGGGCTGGAGACGGCCGGCCTGATCGCCAGGACCAAGGGCCCGGTCAACACCTTCGGCGAAACCGGCCTGAAGCTGAACAACCTGTCCCACAAGAGCATCGAGAAGCTGCTCAAGCAGCAGGTCTCGGCGCTCGAAGACCTGATCGACGGCAGCGCCGACCGGCTCAAGATGGCCGCCAAGGCCGACGACGTGCAGTCGCTGATCGAGGGCCAGGTCTCCTCGCTGCCGAAGACGCGCGACATGGCCGTCTCGAACGCGAAGAAGACCGTGAGCATCATGCGCGACACCGGCGACGCCTTCGGCGACCTGTTCAAGGACGCGGTGGTCGACATTTCCAGCGCCCGGCCGGGCACGCGCAAGAAGGCTCCGGCCAAGAAGCGCGCCACCCGCAAGACGACGGCCAAGAAGGCCGGCAGCAAAAAGGCGAGCGCCAAGAAGGCCCCGGCCAAGAAGCGCACCACGCGCAAGGCGAGCGCCAAGAAGGCTTCGACCAAGAAGACGACTGCCCAGGCGGCCTGAACGCAGCCGCGGCAACACTGAAGAAGGCCCTCTCCGGAGGGCCTTTTTCTTTGCGGCGGAGACCGGCGAGGACGCGGACAGGTCCGTCAATCTTCCTGGATGAAAGTGATCGCCTGCGCCGAGCCCGGTTGCACGATGCGGCCCAGGCCGATGACGCCCTCGCCGCTGATCTGCACGCTGTCGCGGCGCACGAACAGCTCTTCGCCCTTGCGGGTCACGACGAAAGAGCCGTTGGTGGACTGGTCCACCAGCAGGAAGCGGTCGCGGCTCATCTCGATGCGCGCGTGCAGCCGCGAGATGAGGTTGCCCTTGACCACCAGGTCGTTCTCCTCGCTCCGCCCCAGCGTGACCGAGGACTTCACCGGGTCCACGGTGACCTCCTTGCCCAGGTAGCGGATGCGCATGCGGCCGCGGGTCTTTTTCTTCTGGTCGCCCCAGGTGATGGTGGGCAGCATGCTGGTGATGTCCTCGGACTGCCACAGCGCCTCGTACATCGCCACCTCGCCCACCTTGCCCTTGAGCGGCGCCAGGTCGATCTGGCGCACGGCGCCGCGCCAGTCGGCGCCCAGGTTGTCCACCATGTTCTCGGTGATCAGCACCTGCGCGGCCTTGGCCTGGCTGGTGACCCGGTTGGCGGTGTTCACGGTGGAGCCGAACACGTCGCGCTGCTCCGGGATCACCGGCCCGAAATCGCAGCCCACGCGGATGGCCAGCGGCGCGCCGCCACCCGACACCACCTCGCCCTTGCTGATGGCCACCTGCATGTCGCGCGCCGCGTTGAGCGCGCCGTCCGCGGTGGGGAAAGTCGCCATGACCTCGTCGCCGATGGTCTTGACGACGCGGCCGCTGTAGCTTTCCGTGGCGCGGCGCATCACCTCGATGCACTCGCCGACCGTCTCGCGCGCCTTGAAGTCCCCCAGCATCTCGTAGAGCTCGGTGCTGCCGACGACGTCGGCAAACAGCACAGCGACAGAATTCTCCGTAGACATGATTTCCCTGGCCTTATTTCGCCCGACACGCCCGGGACCGGGCATATCCGGAGTGAGCATACTCGCAGCCGCGCAAGCGATTCAACTGCTTATGAGCGCGGCCGGCCCTCATTCCGCGGCGCCCTCGCCGCCCTTGATCGCCGCCACGTAGGCAATCCACGCGGGGTCGGCCTGGCCCTCCTCGACGATCTCGAACTCGCCGCTGGGCTCGCCGTCCTCGTCCTCGCCCTGCCAGTAAAGCACGCTGCGCGCGAAGCCGGCCTCGGCCAGCAATTCGCGCAGCTCCGGCAGCGTCCACAGGCGCCAGTCGTAACTGAAAGCGCGCGGCAGCTCGGAGCCGTCCGGGAAGCGGAAATGGATATGGCACTGGTAGCGCGCCGTCAGCGGGTCGAAGGCGTACTGGTCCCAGACATAGGTGAACAGCTCGTACTCGGTCTCTTCTTCCTGCTCGGCGTAGGCCTCCGAGCCGCCGTAGATGTCCAGCATGAACACGCCGCCGTCGGCCAGCGCCGCGTGGGCGGCGCGCAGGTACTCCAGCAGGGCCGGCCGCGTCTTGAAGGTCCACCAGCTGAAGTTGAAAGCCACCACCAGGTCGGCGTCGCCGGCCCCGGCGCTGCGCACGTCGCCCTCGACCAGTTCGAGGCGCGCGCGCTGCTTCGGCTTGAGCGCCGCGGCGTGGTGCTCGCGGCCCCATTGCAACACTTCCGGGTCGATGTCCACGCCCACCGCCTCGCGGCGCCGGCCGCTGCGCACCCACTCGCAGGCAGCGGCCGCAGTGCCGCAGAAATCCTCGCGCAGGCGCAGCGCCTTGCGGCCGGTCAGCTCGGTGAAGGCCGCGTCGAGGAACTCCACCTCGTCGCGCACACTCTGCACCGAGGCCTCGTAGAGCTCGTGGCGGTCCGCCAGCTCGGCCATGCGGGGGCGCGCCGCCTGCTTGCCGGTCTTTTTCCGGCCCTTCATGCCGCTCCTCGCCCCGCCCTTGCCGCCGCCGCGCTTGCCCGCCATGTGTGCCGCCCGCCGTATTGACCGCCCTGGAAAGCGCGCCATTCTACAGGCAATGCGCGGGGTGTGGCGGCCGCCGTGTGCGCTCTTGGGATGGTGTACATTAAGCGGTCATTTTCGATGCCGATCCGGAGCTTTGCATGCCCCGTTGCCTGTTGGCGGCCCTGGCCGCGCTGATGCTGATTTCACTCGCCGCCAGCGGCGGCGCACGCGCCAACGAGCCGGTGATCGAGGTGCCGGTCGCTGAGGAGCCGGCGGACGAAGCCCGGGCCGAGGCCGAGGCCCTGGGGGCTGAGGATGCAGGAAGCAGCGAAGCCCCGGCCGGGTCGCCGGCGGCCGCCGAGCTGCCTGCCGATCTTCTGGAGGAGGCTGTGAAACTGCGCGACGAGGCCTTTGCCGAGAGCGACGCCTGGCGACACGCCTGGTCGCTGACCACGGAAGTGGGGCCGCGGCTCGCGGGTTCCGCCGGCGACCGTGCCGCCGTCGCCTGGGCGCTGTCGAAGCTGGGGGACCTGGGCATGGACGACGTGCGCCCGCAAAGCGTCATGATCACGCCCTGGGAGCGCGGCGAGGCGGAGCTGCGGATCATCCAGCCTTTTCCGCAGCAACTGGTGGTCACCGCGCTGGGACGCAGCGTAAGCACGCCGGAGGCCGGCATCGAGGCGCCGGTGGTGCGTTTCACCAGCCTGGCGGAGCTGGAGGCGGCCGAGCCGGCCACGGTGCGCGGCCACATCGTTTTCATCGACGAACGGATGGAGCGCGCGCGCGACGGCAGCGGCTACGGCCCGGCCGTGCAGAAACGCAACCGCGGACCGGCGGTGGCCTCGCAGATGGGCGCGGTGGCCACCGTGATCCGCTCGGTGGGCACCTCCGGCGAACGGCTGCCGCACACCGGCGGCACGAAGTTCGAGGACGGCGCGAAGCCGACTCCCGCGCTGGCGCTCGCCGGGCCCGACGCCGACATGCTGGCCCGCCAGCTCTCGACCGGCCGCGACGTGCTGCTGCACCTGCGCTCCACCGCCCGCTGGCTGCCCGAGGCGCGCTCCGCCAACATCATCGCGGAGATCGAGGGCGAGGAGCGGCCCGAGGACATCGTGCTGCTGGCCGCGCACTTGGATTCCTGGGACCTGGGCACCGGCGCGCAGGACGACGCCGCCGGCGTGGCCATTGCCATGGAAGCGGCGCGGCTGATCGCCGCCATGCCGCGGCGTCCGGCACGCACCGTGCGGCTGGTGCTGTTCGCCAACGAAGAGCTGGGGTTGGACGGCGCCAAGGTCTACGCGGAGAAAGCGCTCGAGGCCGACGAGAAGCACGTTATCGGCATTGAGGCCGACGGCGGGGCGGGGCTGATCTACGCGCTGGACAGCGGCGTGAGCGAGGACGCGCTACCCGTCGTCGAGGCGATGCGCGAGTTGCTGCGGCCGCTGGATATCGACGGCGGCGACAATGACTCGCCCGGCGGCGCCGACCTGTCGCCATTGCGCAAGGCCGGCATGCCGGTGCTGTCGCTGGAGCACGACCGCAGCTGGTATTTCGACTGGCACCATAGCGCCAACGACACGCTGGACAAAATCGATCCCGGTGCGCTCAAGCAGGCCGTGGCCGCCTACGCCACGGTCGTATGGGTAGCCGCGAACGTAAAGGGGATTGGCCCTATTTTCTGAGGAAAATAGGGCCAATCCCCTTTATTTGATCGCTTCGCGGATGACCTCGGGCCCGGCGCCGCGCTTGCACGCGCCCTCCGACAGCTGTCGGCGCCAGCGCCGCGCGCCCGGACGACCCAGGTACAGTCCCAGCACGTGGCGCGTCATGCTCGACAGCCGCACGCCCTCGGCCAGCCGGGCCTCCGCGTAATCCGCAAAGGCCGACATGACCGCCTCGCGCGACGGCGGCTCGACACCGTGCAGTGCATGCTCGAGTTCCGCCAGGAAATAGGGGTTGTGATAGGCCTCGCGGCCGATCATCACGCCGTCCACCTTTTCGAGGTGGGCGTGAACCGAAGCAACATCCCGCACCCCGCCGTTGAGCACGATCGCGAGCTCGGGAAACTCCGCCTTGAGCCGGTAGACGAACTCGTAGCGCAGCGGCGGCACCTCGCGGTTCTCCTTGGGCGACAGCCCCGACAGGATCGCCTTGCGCGCGTGCACGATAAAAGTCCCGCAGCCCGACTCCGCCACCGTGCCGACAAAATCGCGCAGGAAACCGTACTCTTCATGATCGTCGATGCCGATGCGGCTCTTGACTGTGACCGGCGTCCCCACCGCGTCGCGCATCGCCGCCACGCAGTCGCGCACCAGCGCGGGCTCGGCCATGAGGCAGGCGCCGAAACGCCCCGACTGCACCCGGTCGCTCGGGCAGCCGACGTTCAGGTTGATCTCGTCATAACCGAAGTTCTCGCCGGCGCGCGCGGCGTCGGCCAGCATCGCCCGATCCGATCCGCCCAGTTGCAGTGCCACCGGTTGCTCCGCGGGGTCGAAGCCCAGCAGGCGGCCACGGTCGCCGTGCATGACCGCCTGCGCCGTCACCATCTCGGTGTAAAGCAAGGCACTGGGCGTCAACAGCCGCAGGAAATAGCGGCAGTGCCGGTCGGTCCAATCCATCATCGGCGCAACCTGTATTTCTCGCCGATGTGGGCAATTATTCGTGGGGCTCATGGCACAAATGTACTAGAGATGCCGAGCAGACGGGCTCGGGCGAGAAATTCCGACCGGCCTGTTCCTCACAACTAGTTAAAAACCGCAACAAACGCCTCTCTGAGCGCGTCTTTTTCCCCGCATCATGCCGACGTTGAGACAAAAGAGTGGAATTCTCCCTGCTATCACGAGCTGCAATCAGCGTGGGACCGGATTCTTGTATTTCTCGATCCGTCGCGGTCAACCGGCCCATGAGAATGTGCTGCGGTCTCGCAGAACAGACGACGGCAAAACGGCACCTGGTCAACACACACCGGCGTCACGGATCAGTATTCAGGGGCGCAGGAATCTCACTGGCGGTCAGGCGCCGAACGCCAGGCGTAGCCGTATCCGTACGCATGCTGGTGCACAAGGCGCAGGCATCGCGGGGCGGCCTGGGCAAGCCCTGAGCGGCGTCGGCGCTCGACGCCGGCTGGGAAAACTCATTTCGCCTGCTATTACTTATATGTGGAAGCTTATCAGCCGCCTCGAGTCATCTTGCTGATTGCAGTAGATTTCTTCGAAGGCCGCTGACAACCTGAAAGGAGGTACTGACCATGCTCGGATGGGCACTCGTATTTTTAATCTTTGCGATCATCGCCGGCGTCCTCGGATTCGGCGGAATCGCCGGTGCGGCGGCCGGCATCGCAAAAATCCTGTTCTTTATTTTTCTCGTCCTGCTGGTAGTCAGCGCGGTCGCTCATGCGATGCGCGGGCGCCCGCCGGTTTGATCACGCGGGAGCCGAAGTTATGACAATGCACCTGGCACTGCAGCCGTT
>DATFKW010000179.1:0-17668 GCA_035268405.1 Gammaproteobacteria bacterium | reverse complement strand
GCATGTTGCCGTCGCAGATGCCGAGGTAACGCACCAGCTGGTGAATGGCCTTCATGTAGGCGACGGCCTCGCGGGCAGAGCGCATCTCCGGCTCGGACACGATCTCCAGCGGCGGCGTGCCGGCCCGGTTCAGGTCGATGCCGGACTGGCCGTGGTAGTCCTCATGCAGCGACTTGCCGGCGTCCTCCTCCAGGTGCGCGCGCGTGATGCCGATGGTCTTGCGGACGTCGTCGTCGAGGCGGATCTCGATCCGTCCCTCGCGGACCACGGGCAGTTCGTACTGGCTGATCTGGTAGCCCTTCGGCAGGTCGGGGTAGAAATAATTCTTGCGTGCGAACACCGAGCGTGCCGCGATGGTCGAGTCGGTGGCGAGGCCGAAGGCAATCGCCATCTCGACGACCCCCTTGTTGAGCACCGGCAGCACGCCCGGGTAGCCGAGGTCCACCAGGCAGGCCTGCGAGTTCGGCCCGGCCCCGTAGGCGGTCGAAGCGCCCGAGAAGATCTTGCTGCGGGTGGCGAGCTGGGCGTGGATCTCCAGCCCGATGACGGTTTCCCATTCCATGTCGCGGATCCTCAGGCGAAAGCGCCGCCGGGCGCCCTCGCGTGCCAGTCGGTTTCCTGCTGAAAACGGTGGGCGACATTCAGGATGCGCCCCTCGTCGAATGCGCGGCCGACGATCTGCAGGCCCACGGGCAGGCCGTCGACGAAGCCGCAGGGCGCCGAGAGCCCCGGCAACCCGGCCAGGTTGACGCCAATGGTGTAGATGTCGTTCAGGTACATGGTCACCGGGTCGTCCGTTTTCGCGCCGATCTCGAAGGCCGCCGTCGGCGTGGTCGGGCCGACGATCACGTCGACCTGCTCGAATGCGCGCCGGAAATCGGCCGCGATCAGCTGTCGCACGCGCTGCGCCTTCAGGTAATAGGCGTCGTAATAGCCGGCCGAAAGCACATAGGTGCCGGTCATGATGCGCCGCTTGACCTCCGCGCCGAAGCCTTCGCCGCGGCTGCGCTTGTAAAGGTCCTCCAGGTCGCGCGGCGAGTCGGCGCGATAGCCGAAACGCACGCCGTCGAAGCGCGACAGGTTGGAGGAGCACTCGGCGGGCGCGACCACGTAGTAAGCCGGCACCGACAGCCCGATGCTCGGCAGGCTGATCCGCTGCAGCTGCGCGCCCAGCCCTTCCAGCACCTTGAGCGCTTCTTCCACGGCGGCCGCATTCGCGGCATCCAGTCCCGCGCCCATGAACTCCTCGACCAGGCCGATCCTGACGCCTTCCAGCGGGGCGTCCAGCGCCTCCAGGTAATCCGGCACCGGCGCGTCCACCGAGGTGGAGTCGCGCGGATCGTGGCCCGACATCGCGCCCAGCATCAGGGCCGCGTCCTCCGCCGTCTGCGTCAACGTGCCCGCCTGGTCCAGGCTGGAGGCGAAAGCGATCATGCCGTAGCGCGAGATGCGGCCGTAAGTGGGCTTGATGCCGGTGATGCCCGCCAGGGCCGCCGGCTGGCGGATCGATCCGCCCGTGTCGGTGCCCGTCGCGCCCGGCACCAGGCGTGCCGCCACCGCCGCGGCGGAGCCGCCGGAAGAGCCGCCGGGCACGCGCGCCGTGTCCCAGGGATTGCGCACCGGGCCGTAAAAGCTCGTCTCGTTGGACGAGCCCATGGCGAACTCGTCCATGTTGGTCTTGCCCAGCATCACCACGCCGGCCTCGCGCAGCCGCTCGACCACCGTCGCGTCGTAGGGCGAGACGAAGTCGTCCAGCATCCGCGAGCCGCAGCTGGTGCGGACGCCCGCCGTGCAGAATATATCCTTGTGGGCGATGGGCACGCCGCACAGCGGGCCGGCATCGCCCCGCCCCCGTGCCTGGTCGGCCGCCCGCGCCGCTGCCAGTGCGGCCTCGCCGGTCACGGTAATGAAGGCGTTGAGTTCGCCGTCGAGGCGGCCGATCCGTTCCAGCAGGTGACTCACCAGCTCTTCGCTGCTGAATTCGCCGGCGCTCAGGGCGCGGGAAATCCGCGCCAGGCTCATAGCGTGCATGCGTCGCGACTCCTCGCTTACTCGATGACCCGGGGGACCAGGTAAAGGCCGGCGTCCACCGCCTTGGCGTTCTCCTGGTAGAGCGCCCGCTGGTCCTTTTCGGTCACGACGTCCTCGCGCAACGGCTGGGTCATCTCCAGCGGGTGCGCCATCGGCGTCACGCCCTCGGTGTCGGACTGTTCCAGCTGCTGCACGAAATCGATGATCCGGGACAGGTTGTCGACATAAGCGGGCACTTCTGCGGAGGAAATCCCCAGCCGCGCGAGGTGCGCGATGGACTCGACTTCGTCGCGGGTCAGTTTCATCCGGGTCTCCTGAATGCGGTTGAGACGAAATGCGGGGAGAAAAATAATGATACCTTTGCGCTTGCCCGAAGTCGCCCCCGTTGCTAGATTTACCAGCTTGCGCGCCGCCCACATACCGCAACGCTGAGGCCCGCCAGCCAGCGTCCAACTGACACCTTTTCGGACCAATTATGTTCAAAAACCTCCGGGGTTATTTTTCCAATGACCTGTCCATCGACCTCGGCACCGCCAACACGCTGATCTACGTGCGCGGGCGGGGCATCGTGCTGGACGAGCCATCGGTGGTCGCGATCCGCGAGGAATCGTCCCGTGGCGGGCGGACTGTGCAGGCGGTGGGCACCGAGGCGAAAAGCATGCTGGGGCGGACGCCGGGCAACATCACCGCGATCCGGCCGCTGAAGGACGGCGTGATCGCGGACTTCACGGTCACGGAGAAGATGCTCCAGCACTTCATCAAGAAGGCGCACGGCAGCCGCTATTTCCGGCCGAGCCCGCGCGTGCTGGTATGCGTGCCCTACGGTTCCACCCAGGTGGAGCGCCGGGCCATCCGCGAGTCCGCCGAGGGCGCCGGCGCCCGCAAGGTCTACCTGGTCGAGGAGCCGATGGCCGCGGCGATCGGCGCCGGCATGCCCGTGCAGGAAGCGCGTGGCTCGATGGTGCTGGACATCGGCGGCGGCACGTCCGAGGTGGCGGTCATCTCGCTGAACGGCATCGTCTATGCGGCTTCCGTGAGGATCGGCGGCGATCGCTTCGATGAAGCGATTATGGGCTACGTTCGACGCAATTACGGCATTCTGATCGGCGAGGCCACGGCCGAGCGGATCAAGCACGAGATCGGCGCCGCCTACCCGGGCCAGGAAGTGCGCGAGATATCGGTGCGTGGCCGCAACCTGTCAGAGGGCGTGCCCCGCAGCTTCACGCTGAACTCCAACGAGATCCTGGAGGCCTTGCAGGAACCGCTGCAGGGCATCGTCGGCGCCGTCAAGGCCGCGCTCGAGCAGACGCCTCCCGAGCTGGGCGCCGACGTGGCGGACCGCGGCATCGTGCTCACGGGCGGCGGTGCGCTGCTGTGCGACCTGGACAAGCTGTTGATGGAAGAAACGGGCCTGCCCGTCATTGTCGCGGACGACCCTCTCACCTGCGTCGCGCTGGGCGGCGGCAAGGTGCTGGAGCTGCTGGACCAGCACGGCCCCGGCCTGTTCGGGATCGAGTGAGGCACTGGCCTGCCAGCGGCGTACAGTCCACAATAGCCGGCGGTTGGATATGAAACTGCCGTGAGTCCCCTCACCCAGACCGACAACAAGCCGCTGTTCGATCGCGGACCTTCTCTCGGTACCCGCATGGTGCTGCTGGCGATCCTGTCCGTGGCGCTCATGGTGCTGGACCACCAGCAGGGCCACATGGAAACCGTGCGGCGCGCGCTCTCGGTGGCCGTCTACCCGATCCGCGTGCTGGTCGACATGCCGGCCGCGACCTTCGGCTGGACGCGCGAATCCCTCTCCCAACGCCACCGCCTGGTGGCGGAGAATCGCGAACTGCGCATGGAAAGCCTGCGCCAGCGCGGCCGGCTGCAACAGCTGGCGGCCCTCAGGGCCGAGAACGCCCGCCTGCGCGCGCTGATGGAATCCCCCGCCAAGCGGGCCGACCGCATGCAGGTGGCCGAGATTCTTGCGGTGGACCTGGACCCCTATCGCCACCGCATCGCGATCAACCGCGGCGGACAGTCCGGCATATATCCCGGCCAGGCGCTGGTGGATGCGGACGGCATCGTCGGCCAGGTCACCCGGGTCAGCCCGCTCGGCGCCGAAGCCATCCTGATCAGCGACCCCAGCCACGCCACGCCCGTGGAACTCAACCGCAATAACCTCAGGACGGTGGCGCTGGGCACCGGCGACCTGATGCGCATGGAATTGCCTTTCCTGCCCAACAGCGCGGACATCCGCGTGGGCGACCTGCTCGTCTCCTCCGGCCTGGGCGACGCCTTTCCGCATGGCTACCCGGTGGCCCGCGTGACGCGCGTGGAGCGCCGCCCCGGGGAGTCTTTTGCCGAGGTGGAAGCCGAACCCACGGCGGCGCTGAATCGCGGACGACAGGTGCTGCTGGTGTGGAAGGGGGGCGAAACGGAGCCGCTGGCGGCGGAGACGCCCGGCCTTGGCGGCGACGACGGAGGCGCACAGTGACCGCCACGCCGCGCGAGGGCCACTGGCTGGTGTTCTTCTCCCTGCTGGTCGCGCTCTCGCTCGAGCTCACGCCGCTGCCCGGCGCGCTGGCCACCTGGCGTCCGCCCTGGCTGGCGCTGGTAATGATCTACTGGGTGCTGCGCTATCCGCGCCGGTATGGCCTGGCGCTCGCCTGGACCGCGGGCCTGCTGCTGGACGTGCTCAAGGGCGGCGTGCTCGGGCAGCATGCCCTGGCCATGACCATCGCCACCTGGCTGGCGCTGCGCTTTCACCTGCGCCTGCGCGTCTTTCCCGTTTGGCAGCAGACCATGGCGGTCGGAGTGCTGGTGCTCGCGCACGAATTCCTGGTGTTCTGGGTGGACGGGGTGGCGGGCGACGCGCTCCTGAGCTGGCAGCGCGTGACGCCGGTGCTGGCGGCGCTCATCGCCTGGCCGCTGATGTCGGGCCTGCTCAGCGGGCTGCGGGCGCGAGTCCACATGACGACATGAGCATCAGCCGGCTCAAGGATCACTGGCGCGAGCAGCGCATGTTCCTCGGTCGCGTGATCGCGGCGGGCATCGTCGTGGTGCTGCTCGCCGGATTGCTGGTCTATCGCCTGGTGGACCTGCAGGTGGTTCATTTCGAGCACTTCACGCGGCTGTCGCAAGGCAACCGGGTGCGGCTGGAGCCGGTCCCGCCGGTGCGCGGGCTGCTGTTCGATCGCAACGGCCGGGTGATGGCCGAGAACCGGCCCGTCTACCAGCTCGAGTTGATCCCCGAACAGGTAGAGAACATCGACGACACGCTGGCCGGGCTGGTCGGCCTGGGACTGGTGGAAGAGGAGACCCTGCCCAGGATCCGCGAGCAGCTGCGCAGCCAGCGGCGTTTCGAGCCGGTCATCCTCAGGCCGCGCCTGGACGAAACGGAAGCGGCGCGTTTCGCCGTGCAGAGGCCCCGTTTCCCCGGCGTAGATATCCAGGCGCGACTGGCGCGCCAGTACCCCCTCGGCGAAGTCGCCTCGCACGTGCTCGGCTACGTCAGCGCCATCAGCCGGGAGGACCTGCAGCGCGTGGACGCGGCCAACTACGCCGGCACCGCGCAGACCGGCAAGGTCGGCGCCGAGCGCGCCTGGGAGGACCTGCTGCACGGCACCACCGGTCATCGGCAGGTGCTGGTCAATGCCCAGGGTCGCAGGCTGCAGGAACTCGAGCGCAAGGACGCGGTGCCGGGACGCAATTTCTACCTGACGATCGACCTGGAACTGCAGGCACTCGCCGAAGAAGCGCTGGAGGGTCGGCGCGGCGCGGTGGTGGCGCTGGACCCGCGCAACGGCCAGGTGCTCGCCCTGGCCAGCGTCCCGGGCTACGACCCGAACCTCTTCAGCATGGGCGTGTCGGGCGAGCACTTCCGGGCGCTGCAGAGCGACATCGATCAGCCCCTTTTCAACCGGGCCCTGCGCGGCCAGTATCCGCCCGGCTCGACCATCAAGCCGATGCTCGCGTTGGCTGGCCTGCACTACGGCGCCGTCGAGCCGGACGACAGTGTTTTCTGCCCCGGCTGGTTCAGCCTGCCGAACCACTCCCATCGCTACCGGGACTGGAAGCGGGAAGGCCATGGCCAGATGGACCTGGAGAGCGCCGTCGCGCAATCCTGCGACGTCTATTTCTATCATCTCGCCGTCAGTCTCGGGATCGAGCGCATGCACGACTTCCTCGCCATGTTCGGGCTAGGCACGCCGACCGGGGTCGAAATTCCGGGCGAGCGGTCCGGGCTGCTGCCCTCGCGCGACTGGAAACGCCAGGCCTTCAGTCGCCGCGAAGACCAGCCGTGGTTTCCGGGAGAGACCGTGATCACCGGCATCGGCCAGGGCTATATGCTCGCCACGCCCCTGCAGCTGGCCCAGGCGGCGGCGATCCTGGGCAATCGCGGCCGGGGCTTCCGGCCCACCCTGCTGGCAGGCATCGAAGACCTCGCCACGGGCGAGCGCGAAGCGATCGAGCCGGAGCCGCTGGCGCCCTTGCCCCTGTCGCCCTCTCACGTGGAGGAAGCCATCGACTCGATGGTCGCGGTGATGCACGGTCCCCGCGGCACCGCGCGCGCCAGCGGCCAGGACTCGCCGTGGACCATCGCCGGCAAAACCGGCACGGCGCAGGTGGTCGCCATCGCGCAGGGCGAGGAATACGACGAGGAGCTCATCGCCGAGCGACATCGGCCGCATGCCCTGTTCATCGCCTTTGCGCCGGCCGAGAACCCGCGCATCGCCATCAGCGTGCTGGTCGAGAACGGCGCAAGCGGCAGCGCCGCTGCGGCGCCTATCGCGCGCGCCCTGGTGGACAACTGGCAAGCGCGGGAGAGCGACTGAAATGGCCGTCTCGCAGACCGTATTCGGGGAGCACCACTCGCTGAGCCTGGGCCGCCGCATCATGGCGGGCCTGAAACTGGACGGCACCCTGCTGTTCGGGCTGCTCCTGATCGCCGCCTTCGGGCTCGTGGTGCTGTGGAGCGCCAGCGGCCAGGAATCCGGCTTGCTGCTCCGGCAGCTGGTGCGCCTGGGGGTCGGCTTTGCCGTGCTGCTGGTGGTCGCGCAGATCCCGCCCAAGGTGCTCAGGCTCTGGTCTCCCTGGATCTTTCTCGCCGGCCTCGCGCTGCTGATCGCCGTGCTGGTGGTGGGCGATTTCGGCAAGGGGGCGCAACGCTGGCTGGACCTGGGCGTCGTCCGCTTCCAGCCCGCCGAAATCATGAAGCTGGCGGTCCCCATGACGGCCGCGTGGTACCTCCGCGACCGTCCCCTGCCGCCGCGCTTCACGGAGCTGTGCATCCTGCTGGCGCTGGTCATCCTGCCCGCCGTGCTGATCGCACGACAGCCCGACCTGGGGACCGCCCTGCTGGTGGCGAGCTCCGGCCTGCTGGTGGTGCTGCTGGGCGGCCTCAGGGTCAGGCTCGTGCTGCTGCTGGGCGCCATGGCGGCCGCGCTGGCCCCGGTGCTGTGGCACTTCATGCATGACTACCAGCGGCGGCGGGTGCTGACCTTCTTCAACCCGGAGAACGATCCTCTAGGGGCGGGCTACCACATCATCCAGTCGAAGATCGCGATCGGCTCCGGCGGCCTGTTCGGCAAGGGCTGGGGCAACGGTTCGCAGGCGCAACTGGAGTTCCTGCCGGAGCGCTCCACCGACTTCATCTTCGCCGTGCTCGGCGAAGAGTTCGGCCTGATCGGGCTGTTGCTGCTGCTGGCGGCCTACCTGCTGGTGATCGGCCGCGGGCTGTACATCGCCCTGCAGGCGCAGGACACATTCGGGCGGCTGCTGGCCGGCAGCATCAGCCTGACCTTCTTCGTCTACGTGTTCGTCAACACCGGCATGGTGACCGGCCTGCTGCCCGTGGTGGGCGTGCCGCTGCCGCTGGTCAGCTACGGCGGCAGCTCGATGGTGACCCTCATGGCGGGTTTCGGTATTCTCATGTCCATCAACGGTCACCGGAACCTGCTCGCCAGATGAGACCTTTCAAGTCACTTGCCTGCTGCGCCCTGCTGGCCGCGAGCCTGGCTGCAGCCCCGGATGCCGCTGCGAGCGCGCTCGACCCGGAGCGCGAAGACGTGCGCGCCTTCATCGAGCGCGTGCACGCGGAGCATGGGCTGGAGCGCGAAAGCCTGCGCGGCGTGCTTGCGCTGGCGCGCATCCAGCAGCCGATCATCGAGGCCATCAGCCGCCCCGCCGAGCGGGTCAAGCCCTGGCACGAATATCGTGAAATTTTTCTCACCGAGGAGCGGATCGCCGCCGGCGCGGAGTTCTGGCTCGAGCATCGTGAGCGCATCGAGCGCGTGGCGCGCGACTCCGGCGTCCCGGCCGAGATGCTGGTCGGCATCATCGGCGTCGAAACCTACTACGGGCGCATCATCGGGCGCTACCGGGTGCTGGACGCGCTGGCCACCCTCGCCTTCGAGTATCCGCCCCGCAGCGAGTTTTTCTCGCGCGAGCTGGCGCAATTCCTGCTGCTGGTGCGCGAGCAGGGCCTCGAAATCGAGACTCCCGTGGGTTCCTATGCGGGCGCAATGGGGCTGCCGCAGTTCATTCCTTCCAGCTACCGGGCCTACGCGGTGGACGGCGACGAGGACGGCCGCGTCGACCTGTGGGGCAGCAAGGAAGACATTCTCGCCAGCGTCGCCAACTATTTCCGCAGCCACGACTGGCGCCCGGGCGAGCCCGTGGCGGCGCCCGCGGTGGCCGGGCCGGCGGACCTCGCCGCGCTTTCCCACCGGGGACTGTCGACCAACACCACGGTGGGCGAGTTGTGGAGCGCGGGCATCGGCCTGGCCGGGTCGGCGCCCGCCGACCCCGGCGCGACCGCCGGGCTCTTCGCCCTGGAATACGAAGACGGCACCCGCTACTGGGCGGGCTTCCATAATTTTTACGTCATCACGCGCTACAACCGCAGCCTGATGTACGCGCTCGCGGTCCACCAGCTGGGCGAAGCCGTGCGCGCCCGGGTCGAGGCGCATGCGGGCTGAGCGCCGCCGCCTCCGCGCCCTGCTCTGCGGCGCCCTGGTGCTGGCGGTCATGGCAGGCTGCGCTTCGCCGGGCGGCGGAGACGGCGCCCCGGCCAGGCCGCCCGACGTGAGCGACATTCCCGACGCAGTGCCGCAGGCCGAGCCCCGCAGCCGACGCGGCAACCCGCCCGTCTACGAGGTGATGGGTCGCCGTTATTACGTGATGAACGACGCGCGCGGCTATCGCGAGCGCGGCGTGGCCAGCTGGTACGGCACCAAGTTTCATGGCCGCCTGACCTCCAGCGGCGAACCCTACGACATGTACGCGATGACTGCGGCGCACAAGACGCTGCCGCTGCCGGCCTACGTGCGCGTCACGCACGTCGAGAACGGGCGCAGCGTGGTAGTGCGCGTCAATGATCGCGGACCCTTCGTCGGCGATCGGATCATCGATCTCTCCTATGCCGCCGCCGTGCGGCTGGGCATGCATGACCACGGCACCGCGCTGGTCGACGTCGAGCTGCTGGAGCCCGGCGCGGCGGCGGCGCCGGCGAAAACCGTCGCGTCCGGCCAGGGCACCCCGGCCCGCCACGCCGCGCCGGCGTGGCTGCAGGTCGGCGCGTTCTCCGACGCCGGCAACGCCGCGCGGCTGGAGCAGCAACTCAAGGGACAGGGCATCCGCGAAGTCGTCACCGTGGCTGATCGTCAACGGCCGCGCAGCGTCTATCGCGTCAGGATCGGGCCCCTGGTCGGCCTGAACCAGGTTGAGCGGATGCTGGACCGGGTGCGGGCCCTCGGTATTTTCGACGCCCACCTGGTGACAGACTGACCCGCCGGGGCGGACGGTGTAACATTCCCCGCTGTACTTTTCGCAGCCCGCCGCCCTGTCTCGGCGAGAGGAATCCATGCCGCTGAAACTCCTTGCCTTATTCCTGTTCGCCCTGCTGGTGCCTCACCCGGCAACCGCCCAGGCGGAGCCCGCCTCTCTCCCGCCCGTACCCGCGGCGCCCGCCGTCGGCGCTAGAGCTCACATACTGCTGGACCTGAACTCCGGCGCCGTGCTGTCCGAGAACGCGGCCGACGAGCGCATGGACCCGGCCAGCATCACCAAGCTGATGACCGCCTACGCGGTCTTCAGCGAGCTGCGCAAGGGCCGCATGACCCTGGACGAGGAGGTCACGGTGAGCGAGCGCGCCTGGCGCACCGGCGGGTCGCGCATGTTCATCGAAGTGGGAACCCGCGTGCCGGTGGAGGACCTGCTCCGCGGGATGATCATCCAGTCCGGCAACGACGCGTCCGTGGCGCTGGCGGAACACACGGCCGGCACCGAGAAAGCGTTCGCGGACCTCATGAACGAGTATGCCCGGCGCCTGGGCATGGAGAACACGAACTTTCGCAACGCCACCGGCCTGCCGGCGGAAAACCATTACAGTTCGGCGCGGGACATCGGCCTGCTGGCCAGCGCGATCATCCGCGAGTTCCCCGAGTATTACCCGCTTTATTCGGAACGCGAATTCACCTACAACGACATCACCCAGCGCAACCGCAACAGGATGCTGTGGCGCGACCCCAGCGTGGACGGCATGAAGACGGGCATGACGGACGCCGCGGGCTACTGCCTGGTGTCCTCGGCCGAGCGCGAAGGCATGCGCCTGGTCTCCGTGCTGCTGGGCACCAGCAGCGCCAAGGCGCGCGCCGACGCCACCCAGAGCCTGCTCAACTGGGGCTTCCGTTTCTACGAAAGCCACCGGCTTTACGCGGCGGGCGAGCCGGTGACGACGGCCCGCTTGTGGAAAGGCGAAATCGACACCATGGAACTGGGGCTGCTGCAGGACCTCTGGGTCACGCTGCCGCGCGGCCACTACGACCAGTTGCAGGCCTCGACGGAAATCCCGTCACCCCTGCTCGCGCCGGTGCAGACCGATCGCGCAGTGGGGCGCCTCAAGATCAGCATCCAGGACCGCATGCTGGCGGACCGCGAGCTGTTCCCGCTGGTGAGTTCGCAGGAAGCGGGCATCGTCCGCCGCATGCTCCATGCCGTGCAGCTCTGGTTCGAATGAACGAGGAGAGCCTGCTCGAATTCCCCTGCGACTTTCCCCTGAAGGTCATGGGCCGCAAAGAAGGCGATTTCGAGGCGGTGGTCGTCGAGCTCGTGGAAAAGCAGGTGGGCCCGCTGGCGCGAGACCGGGTCCGGCAGCGGGCAAGCCGCGACGGGAATTTCATTGCCCTGACCGTCCTGCTGCGGGCCGAGAGCCAGGCCCAGCTGGATGCCGTGTACGCCGCGCTGAGCGCCCATGAACAGGTGCTGATGGTGCTGTGATGCCCATGCCCGTTATCCGTCACCTGGGCATGCAGGAATACGAGCCGACCTGGCGGCGCATGCAGAGCTTCACCGAGTCGCGCGACGCGGACACCCCCGACGAACTCTGGTTCCTGCAGCACCCGCCGGTGTTCACGCTGGGCCTGAACGGCAGCCGGGAGCACCTGCTGGCCCCGGGCGACATCCCGGTGGTGCAGGTGGATCGCGGCGGCCAGGTCACCTACCACGGCCCGGGCCAGCTGGTGGTTTACCCGCTGCTCGACCTGGATCGCTCCGGCCTGGGCGTGCGCGGGCTGGTCTGCGCCCTGGAGCGCGCCGTAATCCGCTGTGTCGCCGGCTACGGCATCGAGGCGCGGGGCGACCGTGACGCGCCCGGGGTGTACGTGGAAGGCCGCAAGCTCGCCAGCATCGGGCTGAGAATCCGCCGCAACTGCAGTTACCACGGCCTGTCGTTCAACCTGGACATGGATCTCGAGCCCTTCACGCGGATCAACCCCTGCGGCTTCAGCCAGCTGGAAGTCACGCAGCTGTCGGCGCTGGGCGCGGGCCACGAGATGGAGCGTGTCACCGCGGACCTGGAGGCTGCCCTGCTGGTGGAACTCGCTCAGGCCTCTCCCAGTCTCGCGCGCAGCGCATAGAGCCTTTCAGGCGTTCCCACGTCCACCCAGCCGCCATCGTGAAAAACGCCACTCACCTTTTCTTCGAGCGCCGCGGCGCGCAGCAACGGCGCCAGCGGAAAGCGGCCGGGCCGGCAGCCGGCGAACAGCGCGGGAGAAAGCACCGCCATGCCGCCGTAGGTGAAACGCCGCTCGGCGTCCGGCAGCACGCGCCCCTCCGCCAGCCCGAAATCACCCGCCGGGTTGTGCGGCGGATTGGGCACCAGCACGAGATGCGCGAGCATTCCCGGCGGCAGCGCGAGCGCGCCGGGCGAAAGATCGGACCAGACGTCGCCGTTCGCCAGCAGGAAGGGCTCGGGCCCCAGCAGCGGCAAGGCCTGGAAAATGCCGCCGCCCGTTTCCAGCGCCGGCCAGGGCTCGGTCGAATAGCGTATGGAAACGCCCCATTCCTGCCCGTCGCCAAGCGCGGCCTGCAGCGCCTCCGCCCGCCAGGCGCAGTTCATCACGATTTCGCGCATGCCGCCCGCCGCCAGCGCGCGCAGCAGGTGGCCGACCAGCGGCTGCCCCGCGACCGGCAGCAGCGGCTTGGGAATCCGGTCGGTCAGGGGTCGCATGCGCTCGCCCCGGCCCGCCGCCAGCACCATCGCTTTCAAGCGCTGCCCTCCGCCGGCGCGCCGCGCGCCGCGTTTGAAGCCCGGCTCGGAAGTATGCCATGTTAAACGCTTGTCGCCGGGAAGCCTGATGCAACGCCTTCTCGCCCTGTGTTTCGCGCTGCTGGCCTGCGCTCCCGCGCAGGCGGAACCATTGTGCCCGCAACCGACGGAGATCGACCTCGGGCCGATCGACGAGAGCGGCCGCATCCGGGTGGCGGCGGACAATGCGGAGCTCACGGCGAAGGGCGACTCGTCTTTCACCGGCAACGTGAGCCTGCAGTACCGCGCGCAGCGGCTGGAGACCGAGGCGGCGCGCTGGGACCGCGAATCCGGCCGCGTGGTGGCGCTCGAGGGTGCCCGCTACCTGCAGCCCGGGCTGATGGTGGAAGCCGACACGCTGGAATTCCGCCCGGCGGACGGCGAAGCCATTCTCACCGGCAACCGCTACCTGCTGCCGCAGCAGCCCGCCAGGGGCGGCGCGCAGCGTATCCGGGCCCGCGACAGCGGGCGCATCCGCATGGAAGAGGTGACTTACACCACCTGCCCGGGGGACGATCCGGACTGGCTGCTGAAAATCGGCCGGCTGCGCCTGGACACCGATCGCGAGGTCGGCGAGGCCAGGCAGGTCACCCTGCGCTTCTTCGACAAGCCGGTGATCTACTGGCCCTACCTGTCGTTCCCGCTCTCGGACCGTCGCAAGACCGGCTTCCTGGTGCCCGAGTTCGGCCAGTCGACGCGCAGCGGGCTCGAGATCCGCATGCCCTTCTATCTCAACCTCGCGCCCGAGTACGACTTGCTCGTCACGCCCACCCTGCTCTCCAGCCGCGGACTGAGCCTGGACAACGAGTTTCGCTACCTGACCCGGCAAAGCCGCGGGGAACTCGGCTTGGATTACCTTTACAGGGACCGCACGCTCCCGGACAACGACTCGAGGATCTGGGCCCAGCTTTCTCATGTGACGCGGCTGGACAACGGCTGGCGCCTCATCGCCGAGCTGGAGGACGTCTCGGACACCGATTATTTCCAAGACCTGGGGCGCAGCCCGCAGGTGACCAGCCGCACCCATCTCGAGCGCCTGGTACAGGCCGACTACGCCGGCGAGACCTGGCGCATCACCGCGCGGGCGCAGAATTTCCGCACGCTCGACCTCGGCATTCCGGAAGACGAGCGCCCGTACGCGCGCCTGCCGCAGGTCATCGCCAACGGGCTCTGGCGCCAGGGGCTGCTGGGGCTGGACTGGAGCCTGCGCACCGAGGCCGCGGCTTTCAGCCGCAGCGTGGGCGTGGAAGGCGGCCGAGCCGTGCTGGAGCCGGGAATCAGCCTGCCGCTGGAAGCGCCGGGGTTTTTCCTCACGCCCAGCGCAAGCATGCGCATGGTGCAGTACACGCTCACCAACACGGCGCCCGGCGAGGACGACGCGCCCGGCTACGCCGCGCCCATCCTGAGCCTGGACGCCGGACTGCTGCTGGAGCGACAGACTTCGTCCGGCAAATATGTCCAGACCCTGGAGCCGCGCGTCCTGTACGCGTTCATACCGCAACGCGACCAGGCCGAGCTGCCGCTATTCGACAGCGGCCGCCCCGATTTCAACTACGTCCAGCTGTTCCGTGCCAACCGTTACCTGGGCGCGGACCGGCTGGGCGACACCAACCAGGTGAGCATCGGCTTGACCACGCGACTGCTGGAGTCAGCATCCGGCCGGGAATTTCTCACCGCCGCGATCGGCAAAGCATGGTATTTCGATGAGCCGGAGGTCACCCTGCCGGACGAGTCGCCCGAAACGGCGGGCAGTTCGCCCGTCGTGCTGGAACTCGGGCTGGGGCTGTTCCGCAACTGGAATGCCAACGTGGGCTACCAGTGGGACGACAGCAACGACCGGACCCGTCTCGCCCAGTTCCGCGTCCAGTACCAGCCGGCGCCGAACAAGGTCGTCAACCTCGCCTATCGTTACCGCCCCGAATTGCTCGAGGACGTCGCGTTCTCCTTCGGCTGGCCGGTCGCGGAGCGCTGGAGCTTCGTCAGCGCGCTGGAATACTCGCTGCGCGACAAGACGACCGTGGACCGCCTGCTGGGCGTGCAGTACGAGAGCTGCTGCTGGGCGATCCGGGCGGCCGCCACGCAACAGGTCAGCCGCCGCGACGGCAGCACGGACAACGCCGTGCGGCTGCAGATCGAATTCAAGGGCCTGGGCGGAAGCAGCGGCAGAGACCGCTACGAGAATGATATCCTAGGCTATTCCGCATACGACCGAATCGAGTGATATGAGACTGATTTACAAGACATTATTCTTTCTTTCGATGTTGCTGGCCGGCGCCGTTCCCGCGCTGCATGCCAAGACGCTGAGTGACTCGGGTGAATTGCTGGACCGCGTCGTGGCCCTGGTGGACGAAGGCGTGGTACTCCAGTCCCAGCTGGACGAGCAGGTCAAGATGATCACCATGCAGCTGCGCGAGCGCGGCACCCGCATGCCGCCGGAAGAGGTCCTGCGCGAACAGGTGCTGGAAAACCTGATCGTGCAGGAGGTGCAAATGCAGCGCGCCGAGAGAATGGGCATCAGCATCGGCGACGAGCAGCTCAACCTCGCACTGGCGCAAGTGGCCCAGCGCAACAACACGACGCTGTCGGAGATGCCCGAGCGGCTCGCGGCCGACGGCATCGATTACGCGGTTTTCCGTCAGCAGCTGCGCCGCGAGATGACGCTGGACGCCCTGCGCCAGCGCGACGTGATGGCGAAGATCGCCGTCTCCGACCGCGAGATCGACCGCTGGCTCGAGCAGTACGAAGCTACCCGGGGCAGCCAGCTGGACTACGACATTTCCCAGATCCTGCTCGCGCTCCCGCAGGATCCCACGCGCGAGCAGCTGGCCGAGATCGAGCGTCGCGCCGGCGAGATCCACGCGCGCCTGGCCGGGGGCGCCGATTTTGCCGAACTGGCGGTGGCCGAATCCGACGGCCAGCAGGCGCTATCCGGGGGGCGGCTCGGCTGGCGGCGCGGTTCGCGCCTGCCGCCGCAGTTCTCCGACGCGATCCAGTCACTGGATGCGGGCGAATTCTCCGAGCCCGTTCGCAGCAACAGCGGCTTCCACATATTCCTCGTGAACGATGTGCGCGGTGGCGACGACAAGGTCGTCCAAGTGCAGACCAAGGCGCGGCACATCCTCCTGAAGACCAACGAAGTGCTGGACGACGCGACGGTGCGCGCGCGGCTGGAAGAGTTCCGCGAGCGGGTGCTGGCGGGCGAATCCTTCGACGACATCGCCAGGCTGGAATCGGAAGATCCGGGTTCGGCGGCGCGCGGCGGCGCGCTGGGCTGGAATCCGCCCGGCACCTTCGTGCCGCAGTTCGAGGCAGTGCTGGCGGCGCTGGAACCCGGCGAAATCAGCGAGCCTTTCCAGTCCCCCTTCGGCTGGCACATCATCCTCCTCGAGGACCGGGCCGAGCGCGACACCACCGACGAGATCAAGCGCAGGCGTGCCGTCGAGGCGATCCGGCAAAGCAAGCTCGAGCAGGAAACGGAACTCTGGCTCCGCCAGCTGCGGGACGAAGCCTGGGTCGAGATGCGCGGCGGCTAGCCGCGCGGGCCCGCCATGAAAACGCTGCCGGCCATCGCGTTGACCGCCGGCGAGCCTGCCGGCATCGGCCCTGAACTGTGCCTGTCGATCGCCGCGCGCGCCTGGCCGGCACGGCTTGCCGTGGTCGGCTCGCTGGAGCAGCTCCGCTCGCTGTCGCTCGGCCTGGGCGTCGGCATGGCGCTGCGGGCGGTCGAAACGCCGCAGCCGCACCGCGCCGGCGAGTTGCAGGTCATCGATGTGCCGCTGGCCGTCCCCGCCGTGGCCGGCCGCCTGGACCCGCGCAATGCCGACGCCGTGCTGGAAACCCTGCGCGTGGCGGCGCGCGGTTGCCTGGCGCAGCGCTTCGACGGCATGGTCACGGCGCCGGTGCACAAGGCCGTGATCAACGAGGCCGGCCACGCCTTCTCCGGCCACACCGAGTTCCTCGCGGAACTGGCCGGCGGCCACCCGGTCATGATGCTGGCGGCCGGCGACCTGCGCGTCGCGCTGGCCACCACCCACCTGCCGTTGCGCGCGGTTCCCGGCGCAATCACGGCGGAGCGACTCGAGCGGGTGCTGCGCGTGCTGCACGGCGAGTTGCGCGCTCGCTTCGGCATCTCCGCGCCGCGCATCCTGGTCGCGGGACTGAACCCGCATGCCGGCGAAAACGGCCACCTGGGAGACGAGGAAATCCGCGTGATCACGCCGGCGCTCCAGGCGCTGCGAGCAGAAGGGCTGCAGCTGGAGGGCCCGTTGCCCGCCGACACGCTCTTCACGCCCGCCCGGCTGGCCGGCGCAGACGCGGTGCTGGCGATGTACCACGACCAGGGCCTGCCGGTCCTCAAGTACGCCGGCTTCGGCCGCGCGGTCAACATCACGCTCGGCTTGCCGCTGGTCAGGACATCGGTGGACCACGGCACTGCGCTGGACCTGGCCGGCACGGGCCGCGCGGATGCAGGCAGCCTGGAAGCGGCGCTCGAGATGGCGCTGCAGATGGCCGGCGGCGGCGCCACGCGCTGATGCAGCACCGCCCCCGCAAGCGTTTCGGCCAGCACTTTCTGCACGACCCTGCCGTCATCGAGCACATCATCGCCGCGGTGGCGCCACAAGCCGGCGAACGGCTGGTGGAGATCGGCCCCGGCGAGGGCGCGCTGACCTTTCCGCTGCTGGCGCGCGGCGCGCGCCTCACCGTGATAGAACTGGACCGCGAGCTGGCGGAACGGCTGCAAAAGAGCCCCGCCGCCGCCGACGCGCTCACCGTGATCCAGGGCGACGCACTGAAGCTGGACCTGGCCGGGCTGGCCGAGCCGGGTGAACGCCTGCGCCTGGTCGGCAATCTGCCCTACAACGTATCGACACCGCTGCTGTTCCGCTTCATCGAGCAGGCGGGCGTCATCCGCGACATGCATTTCATGCTGCAACGCGAAGTGGTCAAGCGCATGGCCGCGGCGCCGGGATCGAAGAGCTATGGGCGCCTGACCGTCATGCTGGCCGCGAGCTGCCGCGTCGAAGCGCTGTTCGACATCGGTCCGGGCGCCTTCAGGCC
>DATFKW010000178.1:0-2258 GCA_035268405.1 Gammaproteobacteria bacterium | reverse complement strand
TTGCATAGCAAGAAGGGGCGTATTCCCCTGCAACCATGGAGCGCCGAATGGCCAAGCGCGATTACTACGAGGTCCTGGGCCTGGCGAAAAACGCCACCGAGACTGAACTGAAACAGGCTTATCGACGGCTGGCGATGAAGTTCCACCCGGACCGCAACCCTGGGGACGCGGAATCGGAGGCGTCGTTCAAGGAGGTCAAGGAGGCCTGGGAAGTCCTCAAGGACCCCCGCAAGCGCGCCGCCTACGACCAGTTCGGCCACGCCGGCATCGGCGGCAATGCGGGACCGGGCGGCGGCGGCTTCGGGCCGGGGGATGCGTTCAGCGATATCTTCGGCGAAGTCTTCGGCGACATCTTCGGCGGCGGTCGCCGCGGGGGGCGGTCGCGGGTGTTCCGCGGGGCCGACCTGCGCTACGAACTGGAACTCGAACTCGAACAGGCCGTGTTCGGCGACGAAGTGACCATCAGCCTTCCGCTGGCGGTCGAGTGCCCGGTGTGCACCGGCAGCGGCGCCAAGCCCGGCTCGGAGCCCGTCACCTGCCGCAGTTGCGGCGGTCGCGGCGCCGTACGCATGCAGCAGGGTTTCTTTTCGGTCGAGCAGACCTGTCCCGAGTGCAAGGGGCAGGGCACCGTGATCGATGATCCCTGCGACGAGTGTCACGGCCAGGGGCGCGTGCGCGAGACCAAGACCCTGTCGGTCAAGATCCCGGCGGGGGTGGACAGCGGCGACCGTATCCGGCTGGGCGGAGAGGGCGAGGCGGGGCGCAATGGCGGTCCCGCCGGTGATCTCTACGTCGAAATCCTGGTGCGGCCGCACGCGATTTTCGAGCGCCAGGGCGCGGACCTCGCCTGCGAGATCCCGATCAGCTACGCGACTGCGGCCCTGGGCGGCGAGGTCGGCGTGCCCACTCTCGGCGAGCAGTCCACGCTGCAGCTGAAAGTCCCGGAGGGCACCCAGAGCGGCAAGGTCTTCAGGTTGCGCGGCAAGGGCGTGCGCCCCGTCCGCGGCGGCCCCCAGGGCGACCTGAGGGTGCACGTCCAGGTGGAGACGCCGGTGGGTCTCAACAAGCGCCAGAAAGAGCTGCTCGAGCAGTTCGAGACCAGCCTGCGCGACAGCAAGCGCAGCCATAGTCCGAGGGAGCAGGGCTGGATGGACAAGATGCGCAATTTTTTCGACCGGCTGGGCGCATGAGCGCGGTCACCGCGAGCGGGCGCTCCGCCGATCCCCGCGCCGCCAACGCCGAGGCCATCCCGCTGGCGGTGCTGGGCGCCTCGGGTCGCATGGGCGGCGCCGTGCTGGCCCGGCTGGCGGAGTTTCCGGCGCTGGAGTTGCGCGGCGCCTTCACCGCGCCGGACTCGGGCCTGGGCGGGCGCGACGCCGGCGAGGTCGCCGGGCTCGGACCGCTGGGCGTGCCGCTGAGCGAGCGGCTCGATACCGCGCTGGCCGGCAGCCGGGTCGCGATCGACTTCACCCTGGCGGACGCGGTCGCCGGCACGGCCGAGGCCTGCCGGGAGGCGGGGGTCGGGCTGGTGTGCGGCGTCACCGGGCTGGACGAAGCGGCGCGCACGGCCCTGCGGGAAGCCGCCAGGCACGTGCCGGTGCTGTGGGCGCCCAACATGAGCGCCGGGGTGGCGGTGCTGCAGCGGCTGGCGGCCCTGGCAGCGGCGGCGCTGGAGGATTTTGACGCCGGCATTTACGAAGCGCACCACGCCGCCAAGCGCGACGCGCCTTCGGGCACCGCGCTGGCGCTGGGCCGCTCGGTGGTGGCCGCCCGCGGCCTGCCCGCAGAGGCCGCGCTTCCCGATGCGTCGCTGCGCGCCGAGGGCGTCGACTACGCGGCCTTGCGGATCGGGGACGTGGTCGGCGAGCACACGGTCACGCTGGCCGGCAGCGGCGAGCGACTGGAGTTGTCGCATCGCGCCACGGATCGCGCAATATTCGCCCGCGGGGCCCTCCGGGCGGCCGCCTGGCTTGCCGGGAAACCACCGGGATTTTATGAACTTGCGGATATGCTGGGGCTCAATCGCGTGGACACCTCGGGAGCCGGCCAGTAAACTCCCGCATTCAGGCGGTGGCCTGATCTGATCGGGGACGAGTTCCGGGCGCGGGCCGACGGCCGCAGCCGGGCTCTCCGGGTTGAGAGCGGGACGGGACCAGCGCGGCCCCTTCCCGTTTTTAGTATGCGCGCGAGAAAATCCGGGGGATGATGTGACGCAGCCGGCAGTCCTGGGACTTGAAGACGGCACGGTTTTTCGCGGC
>DATFKW010000177.1:0-6139 GCA_035268405.1 Gammaproteobacteria bacterium | reverse complement strand
CGGCCAGGAGAAAGGCGACCAGGCGCGTGCGGAAGCCGATCGCAATGGCGATGCCGCCCAGCAACTCGAGCGCGATCACCAGCGGCAGCAGCGCGCCAGGAACGCCCATCGACGTCATGTAGCCGGCGACGCCTTCATAGCTGCCGATCTTGTTGAAGCCGGCGACGATAAAGAGCAGGGACAGGGACAGGCGCGCGGCCAGCTGGATCCAGGGGTTGAGCGTATTCATCGGGTTTCTCCGTGTTCGGTGTCGTTGTTCGGTGTCGTTGGCCGGTGTCGTTGGCCGGTGTCTTGGTCAGTGGCGCGGCGCCACCAGCGCGCCGCTCTGGTAGTCGCGGACGGCCTGGCGGATTTGCCCGGCGGTATTCATCACGAAGGGGCCGTGCTGGACGATGGGCTCGTCGAGCGGTCGGCCCGACAAGAGCAGCATGCCGGCGGGACCGCCGGCTGCCCGCAGCCCGACTGGCCCGCTGCCGTCCAGCACCGCCATGCGGCCATCCTCAAGGCTCACCGGGTCGCCGCTCCCGGTATCGATGTCCACCGTGCCCAGGTACGGCCGCACCAGCGCGCGGTGGCCGGCGGGCGGTGTCCACTCGTAGCAGGCGTCCGGCTGCAGGCGCAGCTCGAGCACCGCGGCCTCGCAGGCGGGATGATCGATGGGCGAGACCTGCCTGCCGTGGCGACCCGCCAGGACCCTCAGGCGTCCCTGTTCGAGCGCCAGCGCCGGCAGCTCGGCGGCCTCGGCCTGGGCGTAGTCCGGTTCGCGCAGCTTGTCGGCGGCCGGCAGGTTGATCCACAGCTGGAAGCCATGAATCTTGCCCTCGCCCGGCAGGGGCATTTCGGAATGGATCACGCCGCGCCCCGCAGACATCCATTGCGCGCCGCCGGCACGAATCGCCGCCCGGTGGCCCATGTGGTCCTGGTGCTCGAAGCCGCCCTCGAGCATGACGGTGAGCGTCTCGATGCCCCGGTGCGGGTGCGGCGGGAAACCGGCCACGAACTCATCGCGCTGGTCGGAGCGGATCTCGTCCAGCATCAGGAACGGATCCATGTCGTGCGGGGCGTGGCCGATGGTGCGCAGGATCCTGACGCCGGCGCCATCCGAGGCGGGGCGGCCGGGCAGGACCTGTCGAATGCGTCGTGTCGTCATTTGCGCCTCCCGAAGGAAATTGCGATAGCTGATCGACACATTAACTTCGACTGAATCGAAGATAAATGGCAAAATATCGCTAAATAATTTCTAGGAAATCGAAATGCGGCCGCGTGTAACTCTTGAACAGTGGCGCATGCTGCAGGCGGTGGTGGACCACGACGGCTACGCAGGCGCGGCCGAGGCCTTATCCAAATCAGTCTCCACCGTCAGCTACGGGATCCGGCGTCTCGAGGCGGGCCTGGGCGTGGAGCTCCTGGAACTCGAGGGACGGCGTGCCGTGCTGACCCCGGCGGGACGGGAGCTCCTGCGGCGCTCCCGTTACCTGCTGGACGAGGCGCGGGCGATCGAGCGGGCGGCCGGGCAACTCGCCCGGGGCTGGGAGCCGGTGGTCCGCCTGGCGGTGGAGGTGATCTTCCCGCAGGAGCGCATGCTGGCCAGCCTCGACGCCTTCGCCCGCTTGACCGGCACCACGCGCGTGGAGCTCATCGAGAGTGTCCTGTCGGGTACCACGGAGCAGTTGTTTGCCGGGAGCGCCGACCTTGCGGTGACGGCCTGGGTGCCGCCGGGCTTCCTCGGCGATCCGCTGACCGTGGTGGAGTTCCTGGCCGTCGCGCATCCCGACCATCCCCTGAACGCCCTGGGGCGTCCGCTCACCCAGCGCGACCTGCGCCAGCATCGCCAGCTGGTGGTCAGGGACTCCGGCCTGCGGGAGCCGCGCGATGCGGGCTGGCTGGGCGCAGAGCAGCGCTGGACGGTGAGCCACCTCGCAACCTCGGTGGACGCCGTCGCGCGGGGCATGGGCTTCGCGTGGCTGCCGCGGCACCGCGTGGCGGAACTTTTGGCGGACGGCCGGCTGAAACGGCTGCCGCTCGCGGAGGGAGCCGTGCGGCACCAGGAGCTCTACCTGGTGTTCGCCGATCGGGAGGACGCCGGGCCGGCCGCGCGGGCGCTGGCCGACTGCCTCAGGCAGAGTTGCCCGGGCGACTGACCAGTAACAGCGCCGCCCCGGCCGCGAGCAGCACCCAGCCGAGTGGCGGTGGCGTAGCCTCCAGTCCCAGCCACAGCGTTCCGGCGAGCAGCAGCGTGCCGCCGGTGATGGCCTGCCAGCGCTGCCGCCGGCCGCGCGCGAGTTCCGCCCGCAACGGCTCGATGCCCGGGTGTTTCACTTCCACCTGCAGGCGCCCCTCGGCGGCGCGTTGCAGGATCGCGTGCACGGCCTGGGGCAGCTCCTGGATGGTCTCGCCCATCTCGGGCAGCTGCTCGCGCAGGCGCTCGACGATGGCGCGGCTGCTGACGCGCTCGCGCATCCATTCCTCGAGGATGGGTTGCGCTGTTTCCCAGAGGTCCAGGTCCGGGTAGAGCTCGCGGCCCAGGCCCTCGATGTTCAGCAGCGTTTTCTGCAGCAGGATCAGCTGCGGCTGCACCTCCATGTCGAAGCGCCGCGCCACGGTGAACAGCCGCACCAGGAACTGGCCGAAGGAGATGTCCTTCAGCGGCCGGTTGAAAATCGGCTCGCACACGGTGCGAAAAGCCGACTCGACTTCTTCGACCCGGGTGCCCGGCGCCACCCAGCCGGACTCCACGTGCAGCCGCGCGACCCGCTGGTAGTCGCGGTTGAAGAAGGCGAGGAAGTTCTCCGCCAGGTATTGCTGGTCGCGCGCGCTCAGACTGCCGACGATGCCGAAATCGACCGCGATGTACTGCGGCTGCGCCGGATCCTCCGGGTTGACGAAGATGTTGCCCGGGTGCATGTCGGCGTGGAAAAAATTGTGGCGGAAGACCTGGGTGAAGAAGATTTCCACGCCGTTCGCCGCCAGGCGGCGCATGTCGATGCCCGCCGCGTGCAGCTTCTCGGTCTGGCCGATATTGATGCCGTGGATGCGCTCCATGACCAGCACGCCGGGGCGACACCAGTCCCAGTAGACCTCCGGCACGTACAGCAGCGGCGAGCCCTCGAAGTTGCGGCGCAGCTGCGACGCGTTGGCGGCCTCGCGCATGAGGTCGAGCTCGTCCATCAGCGTGGCGTCGAATTCCCGCACCACCTCCCGCGGGCGCAGCCGCCGCAGGCCGGGCCGGTAACGCTCCGCCAGCGCGGCCAGGGTGTGCAGGATGTCCACGTCGCCGCGGATCTGTTTTTCCACGCCGGGGCGCAGCACTTTCACGATGGCCTCGCGGCCGTCGGGCAGGGCGGCACTGTGCACCTGCGCGATGGAGGCCGCCGCCAGCGGCTGCTCGTCGAAGCGGGCGAACATTTCGTCGAGCGGCCGGCGATAGGCGGCGTCCAGCTGGCGGCGGGTCTCGGCGGCGGGGAAGGGCGGCACCCGGTCCTGCAGCTTCGCCAGTTCCATCGCGATCTCTTTGGGCAGCAGGTCGCGGCGCGTGGACAGCGCCTGGCCGAATTTGACGAAGATCGGGCCGAGCTCGACCAGCGCCTCCCTCACGCGCACGCCCATCGGCAGCTCGCGGGCGGCCTTGCGGATGCCCAGGCCGGGAATGCGGCGCAGGCGGGCGAGCGGCCGGAACAGGTGAGTCGCCGTGACGAGCTCGTCGAGGCCGTGCTTCAGCAGCACGCGCTGGATGCGCAGCAGGCGCCAGAGTTGGCCCAGCCGGTTCACCCCGCCTGCTCCAGCCGGCGAAGGCGGGCCTCCAGCCGGGCCACGTCCCCCGCCACGGTGTCCACCTCGTCGAGGAAGGCCTCCACTTCGTGTCGCGTGGGCAGGTCGCGGCTCTCTTCCTGCAGGTACTCGGCCAGCGTGCGGGACAGCCGGTCGGCCGAGTCCATGCCCCACTCGCGCAGGCCGCGGAACAGCTTGCCCGCCTGGCGGGCCGCCACGTCGCCCACGATGCGCGACAGCTCTTCCTCGAAGTCGGGCGCGGCCAGGGAGATGAGCTCGCCGAAGTCGCGCGCCACCAGCGGGTCACCCGTGATGCGCACGCTGCGGGCGCGCAGCAGCGATTCGTCGCCGGTGGCGGCCAGCCGCGCGAGCGCGCCGGGGGTGCCGCTGAGCGTGGCGTCGGCGGCCGTTTCGGGCGCGGCGGCGCCCGGCGCGGTCTCGTCCGTCAGCACCACGCTTTCGCCCTGCGAGCGCAGGGTCAGGCCCAGCCCGAGGCCGTCCAGCTCGATGCGGAAGCTGCGGTCCTGCAGCGCCCGGCAGCGCGCGGTGGCGTCGCTGGAGGCGCGGATGCCGCGGTTGAGCAGCACGGCAAGGGGCTGGAACATCAGTATTTCCAGCCGCGGTGCAGGGCGACGATCCCGCCGGTGAGGTCGTGGTAGCGACAATCCTCGAAGCCCGCCGCGCTCATCATGTCGCGCAGCGTCTCCTGGTCGGGATGCATGCGGATGGACTCCGCCAGGTAGCGGTAGCTCTGTTCGTCGTTGGCGATCAGCTTGCCGACGGCGGGCAGCACGCGGAAAGAATACAGGTCATAGGCGGGCGCCAGCGGGGCCGCCGGCCGCGAGAATTCGAGGATCAGCAGCTGGCCGCCGGGACGGAGGACGCGGAACATCTCGGCCAGCGCGGCTTCCTTGCGGGTGACGTTGCGCAGCCCGAAGGCGATGGTCACGACATCGAAACGCCCGTCATCCAGCGGCAGCTTTTCGGCGTCGGCCAGGCAGTACTCGACCGCCTCGCCCGCGATGCCGCGATCCATCAGCCGCTCGCGGCCGCGGCGCAGCATGGCCTCGTTGATGTCCGACAGCACCACGCGCCCGTCCGGCGCGACCCGCGGGGCCATCAGCGCGGCCAGGTCGCCGGTGCCGCCGGCGAGGTCCAGCACCTGCATGCCGGGCCGCAGGCAGGCCTTTTCCACGGTGAAGCGCTTCCACAGCCGGTGGATGCCCAGCGACATCAGGTCGTTCATCAGGTCATAGCGCGAGGCCACCGAGTCGAAGACCCCGCGCACGCGCCGGGCTTTCTCGGTGACCGGCACCTCGGCGAAACCGAAATGCGTGGTGTCCTTGTCGGCGCTCATTCCGCCGGCACTTCCTTGCGCTTGTAGCCGACCTCGTCGAGTTTGCCCAGGTAGGTGGCCCAGTTCTCCTCGTAGTTTTCGCCCAGCCAGTGCAGGTACGACCAGGAGAACAGGCCGGAGTCGTGCTTGTCGTCGAAGATCAGCTTGACCGCGTAGTGGCCGACCGGCTCGATGGCGGAGATGTTGACCTTCTCCTTGCCGATCATCAGCACCGCCTGGCCCGGCCCGTGGCCCTGGACTTCCGCCGAGGGGGAGAACACGCGGAGGTACTCGCAGGGCAGGCTGAACGAGGTGCCGTCGTCCCAGCCGACTTCGAGGACACGGGACTTGCGGTGCAGGCGGATGGTCGAAGGGGTAGGGATATCAGCGCTCATGGCGCCTCCGGAGGCTGGAACCAGGCCGGCATTTTAGCTCGAAATGGGGCCAATCCCCATTTCCGGAAATGGGGATTGGCCTTATTTAAATGGGGAATGGCCCCATTTAGAGAATGTAGCGCGACAGGTCTTCGTCGGCGGCCAGTTCGCCCAGGGCCTCCTCGACGTAGGCGGCATCGACCACCAGCTCGGCGCCGGTGCGGTCGGCCGCTTCGAAGGAGATGCTGTCCAGCAGGCGCTCCAGCACGGTGTGCAGCCGCCGCGCGCCGATGTTCTCGGAGCGCTCGTTCACCTGGTCGGCGATCTCCGCAATGCGCCGGACGCCGTCCGCCGTGAAGGACAGCCGCACGCCCTCGGTCGCAAGGAGCGCTTCGTATTGCACCGTCAGCGAATGGTCGGGCTCGGTGAGAATACGGATGAAATCCTCTGCCTTGAGCGCGTCCAGCTCGACCCGGATGGGCAGCCGCCCCTGCAGTTCCGGGATCAGGTCGGCAGGCTTGGCCAGGTGGAAGGCGCCCGAGGCGATGAACAGGATGTGGTCGGTGCGCACCATGCCCGAACGGGTGCTCACGGTGCAGCCTTCCACCAGCGGCAGCAGGTCGCGCTGCACGCCCTCGCGCGAGACGTCGGCGCCGGCCGC
>DATFKW010000176.1:0-13881 GCA_035268405.1 Gammaproteobacteria bacterium | reverse complement strand
AGGCTTCGGCTCGGGCTTCGGGGCCGGGGGTTGAGGCTTCGGCTCGGGCTTCGGCTCGGGCTTCGGGGCCGGGGGTTGAGGCTTCGGCTCAGGCTTCGGCTCGGGCTTTGGCGCCGGGGCTTGAGGTTTGGGCTCGGGCCTAGGCTCGGGCGTGGGCGCAGGTTTCGGCTGCGACTGCGGTTTCTGCGATGCCGCTTCCGCTTTTGCCTCGGCGGGTTTCGATTCAGCCTGCGGTTGCGGCGGACCGGCCTCGGGCCCGGGCGCCGGCGGCTTCGGCGGGGTGGCAGCGACCGGCACGCCTGGAGCTTCCGTTTTCATCGGCACCTTGCCGGCGTCCTGGTTTCCCTGGGGGGCGGGCTCGCCGCCGCCGGACTGGCCGTCGGCGCCACCCTGCTGCTGCGCGTTTTCCTGCCGCGACTTGCCGCGACCGCCGCGACGCCTGCGGCGGCGCTTGCTGCGCTGTTCGCCTTCCGGCTGGCCTTCGGCCTGGGCGCCGCTGCCGGCGGCCGTCTTCGGGGCGGCTTGCGACGTACCTTTTTCCTTCTCGGCGCGAGGCGCGGCCTGTTCCTGCTGGCTGTCTCGCTGGCGATCCTGGTCGCGGGACTTTTCCTTGCCGCGTTGCTTGTCCTTGTCCTTGTCCTTGTCGCGCTGGCGCTGCCGGCCGTCGTCCTTGCGCGCATCGGCGCTCTTCTCGCCGCTCTTTTCGCCACCGCGCCCCCTGCCGCGTCCACGGCGAGCAGACTCCGGCTTCTGGCGATCGCCCCGCTTGCGACGCTCGTCGTCCCTGTTGTGCGGCTTGCGCTCGCCGGCGCTTTTCTTCTGCGGCTTGTCGCGGATCGTCTCCGCCTGCTCGGCGGCTTGCCGGCCGCCCGTGAACACCGCCAGCAGGCGCGCCCAGAAACCGGGTGCGGCAGGCCTGGCGGGCTCCGGAGGCGGCGGCGGGGTCGGCACCGGCGTTGCCGGCACGATGCCGGAGACGGCGGGCTGTTCCGGCGCGCGCTTGGGCTGGAGGCCCGGCGTGGTCTCTGCCGGGGCGTCGCCTTCCGCGAGCGGGAGCTGGTAGCTCACGCCGGCGTTTTCCGGCAGGGCGATCGCGTCGTCGCGCACGCGCCGGATGGCGTACTTGGGCGACTCGAGGTTTTCGCGCGGCACGATGACCAGCTGGACGCCGTCGCGCTGCTCGATCTCGCCCAGCCAGTCGCGCTTTTCGTTCAACAGGTAGGTACCCACGTCCACCGGCACTTCGGCGATGATGCGCGAGCTGCGCTCTTTGCGCGCCTCTTCGCCGATCAGCCGCAGGATGGAGAGCGAAAGGGATTCCACGCTGCGTACGGAGCCCCAGCCCTGGCAGCGGGGGCAGGTCATGTGGCTGGACTCGCCCAGCGAGGGCCGCAGGCGCTGGCGCGACATCTCCAGCAGGCCGAAGCGCGAGATGCGCCCGATCTGGATGCGCGCGCGGTCGAGCTTGACCGCGTCTCGCAGCCGGTTCTCGACCTCGCGCTGATTGCGCGCCGGCCCCATGTCGATGAAGTCGATCACGATCAGCCCGCCGAGGTCGCGGATGCGCAACTGGCGCGCGACCTCGTCGGCGGCCTCCAGGTTGGTGTTGAGCGCCGTCATCTCGATGTCCTCGCCCTTGGTGGCGCGGGCCGAGTTGATGTCGATGGAGAGCAGGGCCTCGGTGTGGTCGATCACGATGCTGCCGCCGGAAGGCAGCTCGACCTGGTGCGAATAGGCGCTCTCGATCTGGCTCTCGATCTGGAAACGCGTGAACAGCGGGACGGTGTCGTCGTAATGCTTGAGCTTCCGCAGGTTCTGCGGCATGACGCGCTCCATGAACACGCGCGCCTCTTCGTAGGTGTCGGCGTCGTCCACCAGGATCTCGCCGATCTCCGCCGAGAAGTGGTCGCGCAGGGCGCGCAGGATGGCGTTGCTTTCCTGGTAGATCAGGAAGGGGGCCGGCCGTTCAACCGCGGTGCGCTTGATCGCTTCCCAGACCTGCAGCAGGTTGTCGAGGTCCCACTGCAACTCCTCCAGGCTGCGGCCCACGCCCGCGGTGCGCACGATGGCGCCCATGCCTTCCGGCACTTCCAGGCCTTCCATGGCTTCGCGCACCGCCTCGCGGTCGTCGCCCTGGATGCGGCGCGATACGCCGCCCGCCTTGGGGTTGTTCGGCATCAGCACGAGGAAGCGCCCCGCGAGACTGAGGAAGGTCGTCAGCGCGGCGCCCTTGTTGCCGCGCTCGTCCTTCTCGACCTGGACGACGATTTCCTGGCCCTCGCGCATCAATTCGCGGATGTTCGCGCGGCCGCCGTTGCGGTCGGGGTCGCCGGAAAAATACTCCGGAGAGATTTCCTTCAGCGGCAGGAAGCCGTGACGATCGGCGCCGAATTCGACGAAGGCGGCTTCCAGGCTGGGCTCGAGGCGCGTGATGCGCCCCTTGTAGATGTTCGCTTTACGCTGTTCGCGTGAAGGAATCTCGATGTCGAGGTCGTAGAGTTTCTGGCCGTCTACTACGGCTACGCGCAACTCCTCTTGTTGGGTTGCGTTCACCAGCATTCTTTTCATGAATTTTGACTCGCTGATTCAGGTCGGCCGCTCGCCACCGGGTTCCGGGGGCGGGGACGCGAGGCGGGTGCGGGCACGGGACTCCGGCCCCCATGCAAAGGGGCGGAAACAGAGCCATCAGGACCAGGTGGAATATGCCGGTCATGCCGTCCGTGCCGGTCACCGCTCGCGGCCTGCTGTGTGCTTGACGCTGCTGTGCAACCGGTGTGCGGAGACAGGCGGGGGCGTCGGCCGAGCGATGGAAATAAAGCTATTGGACGCCGGCCAGCGAAAGCATCGCGACCGGCCCGTAAACACTAGCCGCGCTCACGCCCGGAGTGTGACTCCGGCAAGCGTGGCGCGCGGCCGATGGCGTACTATAGCAACTTATGCACCGCGCCAGCAATCGCTAAGCTCCTGAATCCGGGAGGAGAATTTGATTTCGACACCAACCGCCGGGCGCCCTGCCGTGCAATACCTCCAGATCGCGAAGGAGGCGGCGGGCCAGCGCCTGGATAATTTTTTGCTCACCCAGCTCAAGGGCGTGCCCAAGTCGCACGTCTATCGGCTGCTGCGCAAGGGCGAGGTGCGGGTCAACAAGGGACGGGCCAGGCCCGACTACCGGCTCGCCTGGGGCGACGTGGTGCGGCTGCCGCCGGTGCGCCGTCCGGAAGCAGGCGCGCCCACGGCCGGCGACCGTTCCGCCGGCCTGCGGCTGGAGGATCACATCATCCACGAGGACGACCGGGTGATCGTGCTGGACAAGCCGTCGGGCATCGCGGTGCACGGCGGCAGCGGCCTGTCTCGCGGCGTGATCGAGGCGTTGCGCGCGGCCCGGCCGGACGCGCCCTACCTGGAGCTGGTGCACCGGCTGGACCGGGAGACCAGCGGTTGCCTGCTGATCGCCAAGCGGCGCAGTACGCTGCGGGCGCTGCACGAGCTGTTGCGCGAGGGCAGGGTGGAGAAGCGCTACCTGGCGCTGGTGAAAGGGCGCTGGGAACTCGGCCAGGTGCGGCTCGAGGACCGCTTGCGCAAGAGCGTGCGGGGTGGCGAGCGCATGGTCACGGTGGATGACAGCGGCAAGGCCGCGGCCAGCATCTTCCGGCCGGTCGAGATCGGCGCGGCGGCGTCCCTGCTGGAAGTCCGCATCATGACCGGCCGCACGCACCAGATCCGCGTGCAGGCGGCCGAGGCCGGTCATCCGCTGGCAGGCGACGATCGCTACGGTGATCGCGACTACAACCGTCGCATGAAAGGGCTCGGCCTGAACCGGCTCTTCCTGCACGCCGCCTCCATCGGCTGGGAAGACCCGAAAAGCGGCGAGTGGCGCCTGTACTCCACGCCTTTGCCGAGGGAGCTCGCGGAGGTGGTTTCGCGGCTGGACGAGCACCATGCCTGATATGTCTGGTATGGCTGCACGGCGCGGCGCGGCGCATGCGCCGGTCGAAAGCGTGTCTCCGGGCGGCATGCTCAAGAACACGCGACTGGTCGTGTTCGACTGGGACGGCACCCTGATGGACTCCACGGGCCAGATCGTAGCTGCCGCCACCGGCGCCATCGCGCAGCTGGGACTCCCGCCGCGCACGCCGGATGCGATCCGCGACATCATCGGGCTCGGTCTCAGGGAGTCCTGGCAACGGCTGTTTCCGGAGCACGGCGCAGAGCATTTCACGCCTTTTGTGGATGCCTATCGCGAGCATTTCCTCGACCCGGCGCGCCAGACGGCCTGCCTGTTCGCGCGCGCCGCCGAGGTGGTCGCGGAACTGCACGGCCGCGGTCTCCTGCTGGCGGTGGCGACCGGCAAGAGCCGCCTCGGCCTTGATCGCGAACTTGCAGCCACGGGCCTGCGCGATTTCATGGCGGGCTCGCGCACGGCCGACGAGGCCCGTTCCAAGCCGCATCCGGAGATGCTGCTTTACCTGATGGAGACGCTGGAGATCCCGGCCGACCGCACGCTGATGGTGGGCGACACGGAGTGGGACCTGGAGATGGCGCGCCTTGCCGGCGTCCGCTCGGTCGCGGTCGGCTACGGGGCGCATGCGCCGGAGCGCTTGCGGCGCCACTCGCCGCTGGCCTGCCTGGAGACCATCGAGGCGCTGCCGGCCCTGCTGGACTGAGGCGCTGTGACCCGGGCCGGCTAGAGGACGGGCAGGCCGAAGCGGCGCAGCGCCTGCGCAAGCCAGATCAGCGGCAGCCCGACCAGGCCGGTGGGATCCTGGCTGTCGATGCGCTCGAACAACGCGATGCCGAGCCCCTCGACGCGAAAGCTGCCGGCCGAATCCAGCGGTTGCTCCCGCTGCACATAGCTGATGATTTCCTCGGCGCCCAGCGGGCGGAACACGACGCGCGTGATGTCCATGTGTTCCTGCGGCGCTTCGGGATGCGCGCCGCTGAGCACGCACACGCCGGTGAGGAACTCCACCTGGCGGCCCGCCGAGCGGGTCAGCTGGGCGACCGCCTCCGCAGTATCGCCCGGCTTGCCGAGGACCTCCTCGCCACGCACCGCCACCTGGTCCGAGCCGATCACCACGGCCTCCGGGTGGCGTTCGAGCACGCGGCCCGCCTTCGCGCGCGCCAGCCGCATCACGGCTTCGGCGGGCGTTTCGCCGGGCGCGATGCGCTCCTCGATCCCCGGGGTGTCCTGGATGAAGGGCAGGCCGAGCCGCTCCAGCAGGACCCGCCGGTGCGGCGAGCCGGAGCCGAGCACCAGCGGCGGCAGGTCGTCCCGGGCGTGGGCGTGTGCTTCCATGAGCAGAGCCTAACCCCTGGCGGGCCCGCGGGCAAAAAATCCTTGCGGCCAGGGCTTTGACAGGAACTCGCCGCGCCGATATTCTAGCCGGCTTATGTCCGCCCAGCTGGACCGTGTGCTAGAGCCTCGCGTGCTTGCCGCGCGCGAGTGGCGATTGCAGGCTGAAACGCCGCTCGCCGAATGGCCGAGGCTGGCGGCGCTGGATTCCGCGGCGGCGGAGGGCGGCGGCGGCGTGCGGATCGATGTCGGATTTCGCGAGAACGAAGCCGGCAAGCCGGTGCTGGAAGGCGAGCTGGGGTTGGCGCTGGGCATGGTCTGCCAGCGCTGCCTGGAGCCGGTGACGATGGCAGTGTGCGCGCGACCGAAGCTGGTCTTCGCCGCCGCAGAGCAGGTCGGCGAGGCGGCGACGGAGGCCGGTTTCGAGGCTTGCGAGCCGGAGCCGGGGACCACCCTGCGGCAGCTGCTGGAAGACGAGGTGCTGCTTGCGCTGCCGGTGTTTCCGGCGCACGCGGGCAGAGAGGAATGCGGAGCGCTGGCCGGTAAGCTGGCGCAACTGGAGCCCGCACAAGGCGGCAAGAGCGTGTCGAGCCCGTTCGCGGTGCTGGCGGACATGAAGCGCAAGAATTGACTTAGGGAGCATCGCTACCATGGCTGTACAACAGAATCGAAAGAGTTCCTCAAAGCGCGACATGCGGCGCTCGCACGATGCGCTCGGCAAGCCGACGCTGTCGGTCGATCCGACCAGCGGCGAGACGCATCGCCGTCACCACGTCACCGCGGACGGTTTCTATCGCGGCAAGAAGGTGCTCGAGACCGTCACGATCCCGGACGAGGAATAGCGGCCGAGACAGGGCGGGCCTGCCGGCCTGAAGCCCCCGCGCCGTTTTCATGTCGCAAGCGCTCACCCTAGCGATCGACGCCATGGGCGGGGACAGCGCGCCGGCCGTGCCGGTGTCCGCCGCGCTGGCGGTGCTGCGCCGGCAGCCCGAGCTGGAGGCGATACTGGTCGGCTTGCCCGACGAGATCGCCCCGCTGCTGGAGAACCGGTCGGAGCGCCTGCGCGCGCGCGTCAGCATCCAGCCGGCCAGCCAGGTGGTGGCCATGGACGAACCGCCCGGCGACGCCTTGCGGCGCAAGAAAGACTCCTCCATGCGCGTCGCCATCGACCTGGTGCACCAGGGACGCGCCCATGCCTGCGTCAGCGCGGGCAACACCGGCGCGCTGATGGCCACCGCCAAGTTCGTGCTCAAGACACTGCCGGGCGTAGACCGTCCCGCCATCATCTCGGCCATCCCCGCTCTGGGCGGCCAGACGCTGATGCTGGACCTGGGCGCCAACTCGGTATGCACCGCCCGCCAGCTGTGCGAGTTCGCGGTCATGGGCAGCGTGGTGGCCTGCGACCTGCATGGACTCAGCCGGCCGCGCATCGGGCTTCTCAACATAGGCACTGAGGACATCAAGGGCAGCAGCACGCTCAAGAGAGCGCACCAGTGGCTGCGTGACAGCGAGCTCAATTACCTGGGATTCGTCGAGGGCACGGACATCATGTCGGGCCGGGTGGACCTGGTTGTCACCGACGGTTTCACCGGCAATGTCGCGCTCAAGACCATCGAGGGCACGGCGCGGATGCTGGCGCAGGTGACGCGCGAGGAGATCCGCCGCAACATCCTGAGCCGCTGCATGGCACTGGGAGCCGCGCCGCTGTTCCGGTCGCTGGCGGCACGGGTCGACCCGCGGCGCTACAATGGCGCGAGTTTCGTCGGCCTGAAGGGCATCGTGATCAAGAGTCACGGCGGCGCGGACGAGACGGCTTTCGCCACCGCGATCGATACCGCGGTACTGGAGCTCAAGAAGGGCGTGCCGACGGACATCGGCCGCGTAATGGCCGAGCAGTCTTTTCCGGAGCATTCAGAGTGACCTATTCGCGCATCATCGGCACCGGCCGGTATCTCCCGGAAAACATCGTCACCAACGCGGATCTCGAGAAGACCCTCGACACCTCCGACGAGTGGATCCGCAGCCGCAGCGGCATCGAGCGACGGCACGTGGTGGTGGAGGGGCAGGGCACCACGGACCTGTGCGAGCAAGCCGCGCGCAATGCGCTGGAAGCCGCCGGCATCGGCGCGGAAGAAATCGACATGATCGTGGTCGGCACCACCACGCCGGACCAGGTCTTCCCCAACACCGGCGTGCTGCTGCAGAGCCGGCTGGGCATCCACGGCTGCCCGGCCTTCAGCATCGAGGCGGCCTGCACCGGTTTCGTCTACGCGCTGTCCGTGGCCGACCAGTTCGTCAAGACCGGGGCGGTGAAGACCGCGCTGGTCGTGGGGGCCGAGACGATCACCAGCATGATCGACTGGAACGACCGGACCACCGCCGTGCTGTTTGGCGACGGCGCCGGCGCCGTGGTGCTGCGGGCCGATGACGACCCGGGCGTGCTGTCCACGCACCTGCACGCCGACGGCAAGTACAAGGACCTTTTGTATTTCCCCACCGGGGTGGCGAAGGGGATGCTCCCCGTGGGCGGCGACAACTCGATCCGCATGAAGGGCAACGAGGTCTTCAAGGTTGCGGTGAACACCCTCGGCCGGATCGTGGACGAGACGCTCGAGGCCAACGGCCTGGCCAAGCATGACATCGACTGGCTGATCCCGCACCAGGCGAACATCCGCATCATCCAGGCGACCGCGAAGAAGCTGGAGCTGCCGATGGAGCGCGTCGTGCTGACGGTGCAGGACCACGGCAACACCTCGGCCGCCTCGGTCCCCATGGCGCTGGACGTGGCGGTGCGCGACGGGCGCATCAAGCCGGGCGACCTGCTGCTGCTGGAGGCCTTCGGCGGCGGCTTTACCTGGGGTTCAGCCCTGGTCCGCTGGTGAGGAGAGTTTCGCTGGTGAGGGACGCTTCGTTGCCGGGGAGAGCACGAGGCCCGCGCGCCCGGTGCGGCCCGCTCAGGTCGCGTACGCCGGCGAGCGCGGTCGCGCGACCCGAGCGGTGACGCGAATCAGCGCCGGCAGCGCGACGGCCCAGCAAAGCCCCACGGCCACCGCGTAGATCCACCCGGGCATGGCCAGTTCCACCGCGCCGACGCGCGCGCCCACCCAGTAGGAGAAGCCGCCGCCCGTAAGCCCGAAAAACGCGGCGAGGACCGGCCGCGGGCGCAGCCAGGCCAGTGAATGGCCCAGGGTCAGGGAAAAGGAGGCCCACAGGCTGACCAGCCAGACCGGCGCGAGCTGGGGAGATGGCCAGCCGGCGGCATAAGTGAGCGCGCCGGACAGCGACCAGGCGCTGTCGATCAGCAGGCCGGCGGTCGCGAAGACCGCCATCGCTGCGAGGTCGTAGCGCGGCCGGGTGGCCATGGAGACCTGTATGGTGGCGAATACCAGCAGGGCCGCGGGTCCGGCCCAGGGCAGGCCGCCGGCGGCGCCGAATACCGTCACGGCCCAGACGATGTTGAAACCGACCGCATTCGCGGCGACGGGGAGCCAGGCAGGGGCAGGCTGTACGAGCGTGTTCATGTAAGCTTGTTCGGTATGCGCCGCCGCGCGGATTCGGGGCGCGCCCACAGGAGGTTTCCGGTTCATGAGCGATAAAGACAATTCGGCGCAATTCCACAGCTGGCGGCCGCATCCGTGGCATGGCCTCGACCCGGGCCCGAACCCGCCCGTGGAGGTGCGCGCCTATATCGAGATCACGCCCTTTGACCACGTCAAGTACGAGGTCGACAAGGAATCGGGCTACACCATCGTGGACCGTCCCCAGCGCACCTCGGCGGCGCCGCCCGCGCTCTACGGCTTTATCCCGCAAACCTATTGCGACGAGCAGGTGAGACTGCTGACGCCCGGCGCCAAGCGCGCCGACCGCGACCCGCTGGACATCTGCGTGCTCAGCGAGCGGCAGATCACGCGCGGCGACATCCTGCTGAACACGCGCGTCATCGGGGGCATCCAGATGATCGACGGCGGCGAGGCCGACGACAAGATCATCGCCGTGCTGCGCAACGACTACATCTGGAGCGAAGCACAGGACATCAAGGACCTGCCGGAGGTCCTGATCCAGCGCCTGCAGCACTACTTCAGCACCTACAAGATGGGCCCGAACATGACCTCGGGCGTCCAGATCACGGACATCTACGGTCGCGACCAGGCCGCGAAGGTGGTCACCGCCGCGATCCAGGACTACCAGGACGTGTTCGGCGCCAGCCACCGCGCCTGGGAGCAGTTGGAAGAGCGCATGAGGCCCGGCCGCCAGGGTGGCCATGACTCGGACTGAGCCCGGCGGCTGAGCCCGCAGGAAGGTCTCAGCCTTCCAGTTCCTCGTAGAGGGCGATGAACTGCCCGGTCAGCTTGTGGCGGGGGGCGAAGTGAATCAGCGGGATGCACTGGTCGTGCGACTCGCTCATCTTCACGCTGGACGACAAGCGGGTGTCCAGCACGGGCAGCCCTTCCTCGCACAGTTCGTCCACCAGCCGCTGCGGCAGCTTGGCGCGCGACAGGAACTGGTTGATGACGATGCCCTCGATGCGCAGCTCGGGGTTGTGGTCGGCGCGCGTCTCTTCCACGTTTTCCAGCAGGGTGTAAAGCGCCCGGCGCGAGAAATCGTCGCAGTCGAAGGGGATCAGGCAGCTGTCCGCCGCGATCAGCGCCGACAGCGTATAGAAGTTGAAGGCGGGCGGCGTGTCGATGTAGATGCGGTCGAACTGTTCCGCCAGCCGGAGCAGCAGTTCCCGCAGCTTGTAGATCTTGTGGCGCGCCTCCAGTTTGGACTGCAGTTCCGCCAGTTCCGGCGAGGAGGCCAGCACGTGCAGGCCCTCGTAGTCGGTGGGCGCCAGGTAACGCAGCGGGTCGCGCGGCATGATGCGGATCGACAGCGCGTCGTTGAAGAACGCGGCGATGTCGCTTTCCGCGGTTTCCCAGGCGTCGCCCAGCAGGTACTGGCTGGCGTTGCCCTGTGCGTCCAGGTCGACGACCAGCGTGTCGTGCCCGCGCGCCGCGCTGATCGCCGCGAGGTTGGCGGTGATGCTGGATTTGCCGACGCCGCCCTTGCGGTTGAAAATGACCCGCCGCATGGTTCAGAGCACCTGGGCCGGGCCCTGCTCCTTGTCCCGGCGCCGGGCCGCGCGCTCGCGCAGCTGCTGCTCCCGGGCAGCCAGCTTGCGCGCCCGCGTGTCGGCGTTCCGCCGCAGGCGGAAACCGGAGTCGTATTTCTCGCGATAGCTGCAGAAGTCCCGGTAGGCTTCGATTTCGTGCTTCAACTCGCGGACGGCCAGTTCGATCATGATGGCGTCGTCGAGGAAGCCGAGGCCGGGGATCTCGTCGGGGATCAGGTCGTCGGGGTCCCGGAAATAAGCCAGCGCGGTGAGCACGCGCTCACGCTCGCGGCGCCGCATGTGCCATTCCTCGTCCTCGAGCATGTCGGTCATGGCCTTGAGCAGCTCGATGCGATGGCGCACGAATACCGGCACCTGGCGCGTATCGACGTCCTCGAACAGCGGCCGCGCCTCGCTGACGATCTCGCTGTCTTCCCGCATGCGCACGGTGCGGCGCGCCTTGCGCATGGCCTCGCGGAAATGCTTGATATCGTTGTTGCTGAGTTCGAAAGAAATCCTGAGGCTCATCGGCGTGCTCCGGCGGCGGGTGCGGGAACCTTAAGGTTCGGCCGGGGAAGCGTCAACTGGCGCGAGGCGGAAAGACCGCTACCCGCGGGGCCGATCAGGTTAAAATGGCGCTTCGGAGCTGTTCGCAAATCAACGGGAAAACACATTGAGCAGGATGCCTGGAACCTTCGGCGCGTCGGCCTTGCTGGTGCTGGCAGCGCTGCTGCCGGCGGCGGACGCGGCGGCGGCGAGCTTCGTGCTGCCGCCCCGGGGCACGGACCTGGTCGGGGTGCCCTCGCAGATGCACACCACTTACGAGGACACGCTGCTCGACGTGGCGCGCGACTACGGCGTGGGCTACAAGGAGCTGGAGTGGGCGAACCCGGGCGTGGACGTCTGGATTCCCGGCGACGGCACGCCGGTGCTGCTGCCCACGCGCTACGTGCTGCCCCCCGGGCCGCGCGAGGGCGTGATCATCAACCTGCCCGAGTACCGCCTCTATTACTTCCCCGAGCCGGAGGCGGGCGAGCGGGCAAAAGTCATCACCTACCCGATCAGCATCGGCAAGATGGACTGGGACACGCCGGTCGGTTCGCACCGGATCATCGGCAAGACCGAGAAACCGTCCTGGTATCCCCCCGAATCCATCCGCCGCGACCGCGCGGAACGCGGCGAGATCCTGCCGCGCGTGGTGCCGCCCGGCCCGGACAATCCGCTGGGCGACTACGCCATGCGGCTCAACCTGACCTCGTACCTGATCCACGGCACCAACAACCCGGACGGCGTCGGCATGCGCGTGACCTCCGGCTGCATACGGCTGTTCCCGGAGCACATCGAGTCGCTGTTCCCGCAGGTGGCGATCGGCACCAGCGTGCGCATCATGAGCGAGCCGATCAAGGTGGGCTGGGCCGCGGACACGCTCTACGCGGAGGTGCATCCGCCGCTGGAGGAAGAGAGCGAGTCGCAGCTCAGGATGCGTTTCACGACGCTGCTGCGCGAGGCCGCGCAACTCCGCGGCTTGGACATCGACTGGGCGCGCGCCGACACGATTTTCGCGGCGGCCACCGGCGTGCCCACGGCCGTGCCCCTCAGGAACCTGGCCGCGACCGCGCGTTGAGGATGTTCCGCGGCGCGTCTGGCCGGGCGCATCAACGGCCCCGAGCGCTCGAGCGGTGGCGAACAGAACCTGGTGAACCGACCGGGCAAATAAAAAGGCCGCAGCAAGCTGCGGCCTTTCGCTCAGGACGAAGCGTGTCCCTTACTTGGTCATGGAGCGCTCGAACATCCGCTCGATCCGGTCCGTGTTGGCGGCGCAGCAGGCCTGGGCCTCGCTGGCGGCCTGGGCGGCGCGGTTGGCGGTGTTCTGGGCGTTGGTCGCAATGCGCTTGGCTTCTTCCGCGCCGGTGTTGGCTGCACGGGCTTCGCTAAGCGCCTGCTCGGCCGTGGTGCGCACGGCATCCAGCTCTTCCTGCGTGATGGTGGCGCAGCCGCTCGTCACGCCAAGGGCGATAACGGCGAGGCCGGCATACAAAGAGATCTTTTTCATGGATTCCATCCCCTACGGTGTTCGTGTTGGTTTTTACAAGCTGATTTTAGCACGCGAGAAAATTTTAGCGCGCCGCGAAGCCGCACGTTATTGATTCGCACAATCGCCGAATAAGCTACAGAAAGACGCTTGTACATTCAACTTGCGCATCCGGCTTGCATCTTCGAGCCGTCTCATCGGGCTCGAGGCCGGCGCATTTCCCGACCCGGTGCTTGCCGTCGCCGCCCGTCTGTATATAATCACAATACTGTTCATCCACACAGGTCACGGGCATGCAAAACCGACTCACCGCACGTCAACGCCAGGTCCTCGACCTGGTGCACCAGTTCATCGAGGACTCCGGCATGCCGCCGACCCGCGCCGAAATCGCGACGGCGCTCGGTTTCCGGTCGGCGAACGCCGCCGAAGAACACCTGCGCGCGCTCGCGAGGAAGGGTTTCATCGAGCTGGTGCCGGGCACTTCCCGCGGTATCCGCCTGGTGGCGGCTCACGAGGCGGCGACCCGGGAGGCGGCGGGCCTGCCGCTGGTCGGCCGGGTCGCGGCGGGCCGGCCGATCCTGGCCGAGGAGCACATCGAGGGCCGCTACCAGGTCGATCCCGCGCTGTTCCGGCCGCGCCCGCATTACCTGTTGCAGGTCCACGGCATGAGCATGCGCAATGCCGGCATCCTGGACGGCGACCTGGTCGCGGTGCATCGCACGCCCGACGTGCGCAGCCGGCAGATCGTCGTCGCGCGCCTCGATGACGAGGTGACGGTGAAGCGCTATCGGCAGGAAGGCAAGATCGTCTGGCTGCTGCCGGAGAACGATGATTTCGAGCCGATCCGCGTGGACCTGGACCGCCAGCCTATCGTGATCGAGGGCGTGGTGGTCGGCGTGATGCGGCGTTAGCAAGGCCTCCATCCCCTCCGGATCTTTTCCAGGCAATGAACGAAGCCCTCCAGGAAGTATTGGACGATCCGCGCGTGTGGCGGGCCGGACGCCGCGACCTCCGCTGGCCGACCCTGTCCAGCGGATACCCGCAACTCGACGCATGGCTGCCCGACGGCGGCTGGCCGGCCGGCCGTCTCACCGAGATGGCCGTGGAGCGCTGGGGCAGCGGCGAGCTCGCGCTGTTCATGCCCTTGCTCGCGCGGCTTTGCGGCAGGGGCGAGAACGCGGGGGAGGGCAAGGGGGCCGGCCCGGCGAGGGCCGCCGGCTGGATCGCGTGGATTGCGCCGCCGTTTTTGCCTTATGCGCCGGCGCTGGCGGCGGCCGGCGTCGACCCGGCGCGCCTGTTGCTGGTGCGCCCCGCCGATGACGAGGCGGCGCTCTGGGCGGCGGAGCAGGCGCTGCGCTCGGGCAGTTGCCGGCTGGTGCTCGCCTGGGCCGAACGGGCGCGCCCGGCCTGCCTGCGCCGCCTGCAACTGGCAGCCGAGGCCGGCCGGGCGCCGCTGGTGCTGTT
>DATFKW010000175.1:0-45055 GCA_035268405.1 Gammaproteobacteria bacterium | reverse complement strand
ATGGACCAGGCACTTGCTGACGAAGCCGTTGAACAGCGGCATGCCCGTGATGCCGGCGGCGGCGACCAGCATCAGCGCGAAGGTCCAGGGCATTGCGCGCCACAGCCCGCCCAGCGCGTACATGTCGACGCTGCCCGCCCGCAATGCCACGGCGCCCACGCCGAGGAACAGGCTGGCCTTGAACAGCGCATGGTTCACCGTGTGCGCCAGGGCACCCGCCATGCCCATCCCGCCCCCGTCGCCAAGGTATGCCCCGGCGCCGATCCCCGCCAGGATGAAACCCACCTGGCTGATGCTGTGGTAGGCGAGCATTCGCTTGGCATTGCGCTGGCCCAGCGCCAGCACCACGCCCACCGCCATCGTGAGGATGCCCAGCCACAACACTGCCAGCCCCAGCTGCGCATGAAACTGCCAGGCGGCCTCGCCCGCGGCGGCGCCGGTCGCCGGGCGGAACAGCGTGCCGACGGTGCGGTAGATGCCATACGCCCCCGCCTTGATCATGACGCCCGAGAGCAGGGCGCTGGCCGGCGCGGGCGCCACCGGGTGCGCTCGCGGCAGCCACACGTGCACCGGCACCATGCCGGCCTTGACGCCGAAACCCAGCACCATCAGACCGGCCGCCATGCCGCGCAGCCTGCTGCTGCCCGCGTCCTCCGGGAGCGGCGCCAACGCCCCGCCGCCCACTGACTGCACCAGCAGGATGCCGGCCAGCAGGGCGACGCCGCCGAGCAGGGTCATCCAGAAATACTGCACGGCCGCGCGGCGCGCCTCCGCCGTGCCCTCGTGCACGATGAGCAGCAGCGCGGACAGCCCCAGCAACTCGAAGAACAGGTAAAGCGACAGCAGGTCGCCCGCCACCACCACGCCCAGGTGCGCCGCGAGCACGACGAGGCTGGCGGCATGGTAGCGTCCCTGGCGCGGCGTCCCGCGCAGCCAGGCCAGCGAGTAGAGCGTGGCACAGAACCACACGAAGGCGCTGAACAGCGCGAACAGCGCGCCGGCCGCATCGACGAGAAACACCAGCCGGCCCAGCATGAAGGGCACCGAAGCATGCACCGGGCCGTGCTCCAGCACGCCCGCCGCCAGTACCAGCGCGCCCGCCACGATCGACCCCGTGACCAGCAGCATCCAGGCATCACGCCGCCAGGCGGGACCCCGCCGCAGCACGGGCAGCGCGCCGGCGGCCAGCAGCGGCCACGCGACCAGCAGGACCGGCATGGCCTGGGCGAGCGTCACGGTCCCGCACCGAAGAACGCCGCCGCCGCCTGCCGGGCCAGGGACAGCGGCAAGCCGGGCAAGACGGCACACACGCCCAGCAGGATGCTGACAGCCGTTGCCGCCAGCAGCGGCCCCAGCATCCCCGCCGGCGCCTCCGGCCCTCCCGGTGACGCATCATGCACCTCGTCGTCCTCGGCAGGCGCCCGAAAATAGGCCAGCCAGACAGGAGGCAGCAGGTAGAGCGCCGCCAGCAGGGCGCCGCCCAGCAGCACCAGCAGCATCCCGGGGTGGCCGGCGTCCACCATGCCGAGGCCCATCACCCACTTGCCGACGAAGCCCGACAGGGGCGGCACGCCGACGATGCCCAGGGCCGCGACCGCGAAACAGGCCATGGTCAGCGGCATGCGCCGCGCCGCGCCGGCCATCTCCGACACGTGGCGAATGCCGGCGACGCTGGCCAGCAGGCCCGCACAGAAGAACAGCCCGCCCTTCAGGAAAGCGTGGTGCGTGATATGCGCCAGCGCGCCCGCCGTGACACCCGGCGCGAGCAGGGAAACGGCGAGCACCACATAGGCCATCTGGCTGATCGTTGACCAGGCGAGCCGCCGCTTGAGCTGGTCCTCGCCGGCGGCCAGCAGCGCGGCCAGCAGCACCGAGGCGGCGGCCAGGCCGCCCAGCCAGGGCATCACGCCCAGGTCTGCCGCCAGGCCGGCGCCGAACACCTCGAACACCACTCGCATCATGGCGAAGCAGCCGGCGGCCACCATCACGCCGGACAGAAGCGCCGAAAACGGCGCCGGCGCGACCGGGTGGGCATCGGGCACCCAGCCGTGCAGCGGCATCAGCGCCGCCTTCACCCCGAAACCGGCGATGAAGCTCCAGAAAATCACCTTCAGCATCGAAGCGTCCATGGACGCGTCGAGCATTCCGTCCGGCGTGAACGGGCGGTCGCCCGCCAGGAAGAAAGACAGGATGACGCCGAGCAGCACCAGGCTGCCCCCGCAGAGTATGTAGACGATGTACTTCGTGCCGGCGCGCAGGGCTTCGGGCGTCTCGTCGTGCACGATCAGCGGGTAGCTGAGGATCGAGAACAGCTCGTAGAAAACCAGCAGCGTGACCAGGTTGCCCGCCCAGGCCACGCCCAGCATCCAGCCCTGGCACATCATGAAGAACAGGAAATAGCGGTCCTGGTGGCCGTCGCCCGCGCTGTGCTCCCGGCGCCGCAGGTAAGGCCCCGAGTACAGCAGCGCAAGCAGGAACAGCACCGACAACGTGACCGCGAACAGCGCCCCCATCGCATCCACGCGCAGCAGCAGCCGGACCTGCGGGGTGAACTGCAGCAGCGAAATTGCGCGCGGCACGCCCGCCAGCGCGCCCGGCAGCGAGGCCAGCACCAGCAGTGTCGTAAGCAGGCAAAGCCCCGCCAGCAGCTGCAGGCGGCGGCGCTCGCCGAAGCGGCGCAGCGGCACGACCAGCAGCGCGCCGACCAGCGGCAGGGCGACGGACAGCGCCGGCAGCAGGGACAGCAGGTCCGCGCTTGCCATCAGCCACCCCCCCGCGTGCCGCTGACGAAATTCACGGCCGCCTCGGCCAGCGAGAAAGGCATGCCCGGCACCCGCGTGGTCACGCCCAGCAACACCACGTAGGCCGCAGCGGCGAGCGTCGGCGCGAGCAGCAGCCAGCCGGCCTCGCGCACGCGCGCCGGCAGCCCGCGCGGCGCTCGAAACCAGGCCAGGTAGACGATCGGCAGCCAGTAGGCCGCGTTCAGCAGCGCGCTCACGATCATCAGCAGAACGAACCACCATGCTTCGGCCTGCAGCGCGCCCAGCGACAGGTACCACTTGGTGACGAAGCCGGCGAACAGCGGCACGCCGATGAAGCTCAGCGAGGCGACGGTGAAGGCGCCCATGGTCCAGGGCATGACGCGGCCCATGCCGGCGAGTTCATGCACATGCCGCCGGCCCGTCGCCTGCTCGACCGCGCCGGCCACGAAGAACATGGTGATCTTGGCGAAGGCCTGGTTGGCGATATGCGCGATCGCGGCGAGCGCCGCGAGCGGTGTCAGCAGCGCCGCCGCCAACACAATGTAGGACAGCTGGCTGACAGTGGAATAGGCCAGCCGGCGTTTAAGGTTGTCCTGGGCCATCGCCATCAGCGAACCCGCGACGATGGTGAAGGCGGCAAGCGCCGCCAGCCAGGCCGCGTAGCCCAGCATCGCCAGCAACTCCACCCCGAAGACGTTGTAGATGACCCGCAGCAGCCCGAAGACGCCGGCCTTGACCACCGCCACCGCGTGCAACAGCGCGCTGACCGGCGTGGGGGCGACCATCGCCGATGGCAGCCAGCCATGCAGCGGCATGACCGCGGCCTTCACCCCGAAGCCGGCGACCAGCGCGCAGAAGACAGCCAGCAGCATCGGCCGCGGTGCGTCCGCCGGCAGGATCCCCGCGTGGCTGAGGCTGAGGGTGCCCGCGAGGTGCTGGACCATCACTACGCCAAACAGGATCAGCGCGCCGCCGGCCAGCGTGTAGACCAGGTACTTGCGGCCCGCCCTGAGTGCCTCGGGCGTCTCGTCGTGGACCAGCAGCGGATAGGTGCAGACCGTCAGCGCCTCGTAACACAGCAGCAGCGTGAGCAGATTCTCCGCAAAAGCGATCCCCACCGTGGTCGAAATGCACAGCGAGAAAAAGCCGAAGAAACGCAGCTTCTGGCGACGGTCCTTCATGTAGCCGATGGCGTACACGGTCGTCAGCACCCACAGCGTGGACGACACCAGCGCGAAAAACATGCCCAGCGCATCGGCACGGAAGGCGATGCCGATGCCCGGCGGGAAATCGAACAGCGTGTACGCATAGACCGTGCCCTGCAGGCTGCCGGGCAGCAGGGAAAGAATGACGGCGAACTTGAGCGCGGCCGCGCCCAGCGCCAGCGTGGCGCGCCACGCGGCATGGCCGCCCGAAAGGAAGATCAGCAGGGCGCAGGCCAGCGAGATGGCCGGCGCGAGCACGATCCTGGAATCGATCACTTCCACCGTCTCAGCCTCCGCCTGCCAGCCGCTCGACCGCCGGCGCGACCAGCGCCACCGGCCAGCGCCCGAACAGGCCGCCGAGGATGCACAGCGCCGCCAGGAACAGCACGGGCAGCAGCATCGGCAGCGGCGCCTCGTGCACGCTCCGCATGTTGTCGTCGACCGGAGCGCGGAAATAGAACGCGTTCAGGATCCTGATGTAATAGGCGAAGATCAGCAGGGCACCCAGCAGCAGGACTGCGGCGAAGCCGGGCTGGCCCGCGGCGAAGGCGCCCAGCGCGATGTACCACTTGCCGAGAAAACCCGCGGTGGGCGGCAGGCCGGCGACCGACAGGGCGCCGATCGACACCGCCAGCGCGCTCCACGGCATCATGCGCCCCACCCCCCGCAACTCACGCAGGGTCCGGCTGCCGGTCTGGTGAATGATCGCGCCGACCGCCAGGAACAGCGTGGCCTTGATAATGGCGTGGTTGAGCACGTGGATGCCCGCGCCGGTCAAGGCCGCATGGTTAGCCAGGCCGAGTCCCAGCACGATGTAGCCGATGTTGGAGACGGTCGAGTAGGCCAGCATGAGCTTGATGTCCTGCTGGAACAGCGCAAACAGCGCGCCGGCGACGATGGCGAGCGCGCCCAGCCAGGCGAGCACCTGGCCGAACGCCGCCATCGGCAAGCCGTCCACGCCGGCGAATACGGCGTTCGTGCGCAGCAGCCCGATGATGCCGACCTTGACCACCAGTCCCGACAGCACCGCGCTCACCGGGCAGGGTGCCGCGGCGTGCGCGTCCGGCAGCCAGAGGTGCACCGGGAACAGCGCCGCCTTGAGCATGAATCCCGCGCTCAGGCCCGCCAGCGCGAGCACCACCGGGCCGCGTGACTCGACCGCGGCCAGGCGCAGCGCGACGTCCGCCATGTTGAGGCTGCCGGTGAGCGCGTGCAGCACGCCAACGCTGAACAGCACCAGCACCGAGGAGACGGCGCCCGCCAGCAGGTACTTGAAAGCAGCGAGCGCGGCGATGCGCCCGCCGCCCACGGCCACCAGCGCATAACTGGACACCGAGACCAGCTCCATGAACACGAACAGGTTGAACAGGTCGCCGGCGCAGGCGAAACCCACCATCCCCCCCAGGTTGAGCAGCAGGAGGCTGTAGTACCAGGGCAGGCGGCGCGGCTCGATCGCGGCGCGCGCATAGGGTCCCGAGTACACCAGCACCGCCAGCATGATGAGGGCAATGAACAGCGAAGCCGCGCTCCAGGCATCGAAACGCAACTCGATTCCCCAGGGCGCGGCCCAGCCGCCCATCGCGTAGGAGAAAGGCCCCTCCATGAACAACCGGCGGGTGAGACGCGCCGTGGCCAGCACGGTCCAGCCGCTCGCGGCCAGCGCACAGCCCTGCGCGAGCTGCGGACGCCGGCGTCCCACTGCGGGGACCAGCGCGCCGGCGACCAGCGGCACGCAAGCCGCCAGCGGCAGCCAGGCACTCATCAGCCGACTCCTTTGAGCTCGTCGGCCTCGATGGTGCCGCACTGGCGGTAGATCTCGATGATCAGCGCCAGGGCGAGCGCGCTGATGCTCACCGCCACCACGATGCCGGTGAGTATCAGTGCCTGCGGGAGGGGGCTGGCGAAGGGCCCGGTCACGGTCCCGTCCACGATGGGCGCGGCACCCCCGTCGACCATCCCGGAGGTAACGATGAAGGCGAATACCGCCGTCTCCATGATGTTGAGACCGAGCAGTTTCTTGAGCAGGTTGGGCCTGGCGACGAGCGTGTGCAAGCCGATGCAGAACAGGATGACGAAGGCAAAGTAGTCGAGGTTCTGCAGCGCGGCACCCATGTCACTCGCCTCGCATCTGGAGGAACAGCCAGAGAATGATCGCCGCGCCACCGATGCCGATGCCGAGTTCCAGCATGAGCATCATCGCGGCGCGCAGCATGTCCGCGCCCGGCCCCGCCGGATAGCCCAGCAGCGTCCCGGCACAGGCCAGGCCGAACAGTCCCACCACCGCAAAAGCCAGCGGTCCGGCGGCCTGCAGCCAGCGCGCGGCCGGCGCGGGAAGCAGCGGTCGTTCCAGGCCGCGTCCCGTCACCACGCTCAGCAGCACCAGCAGCGCGCCCAGGATCACCCCGCCTTGGAAACCGCCGCCGGGCGCGAGGTGCCCCTTGAGGATGACCATCACGCCGAAAATGGCGATGAAGGGCGCAGTGAGGCGGATCACGAACGCCACCACCGGACTGGTCTCGACCTGTGGTCGCGCCTCTCCGGGACGACGCGCAGGCGGCCCGCGCGACAGCACCGCCGAGACCGCGGCCAGCGCGGCGAAGATCACCATAACCTCGCCGAAAGTGTCGTAAGCCCGGTAGTTCAGCAGCACGCCCGTCACCAGGTTTTGCGCGCCGGTCTCGCGCACGCCGGCCTCGACGTAGCGCGCCGCCACGCGGGTGTGCGCCGGCGCGCCCGCATCGCCGGGCGCCGGCAGCCCGGCCACGCCGGCGAACATCGGGATTGCCGCCGCCGCCACCACCATCGCCGCCAGCAGGCGCTTCACTTTTCCCGCCTGCACGTGCGACCGATCGCCAGCAGCACGAGGATGGTGGTCACACCGGCGCCGACCGCCGCCTCGGTGAGCGCCACGTCGGGCGCGCCGCGGTGCTGCCAGAGCAGACACATCACCAGGCTGTAACCGGGAAAAATGATCGCCGCAGCGACCAGGTCCTTGCTGCGCGAGACCGCCAGCGCCATGAAGATCAGCAGCAGCAGCATGACGAGGTCGAACAGCTGGCTCACGGCGCATCCTCCGCCGATTCGTCGCGCACGCCCAGGCCGGTGCCGTGGGCCGCGTGAGCGAGAGCGTGACAGGCGGTGGGGCTGGACAGCAGCACCAGCAACAGCAGCACCAGGATCTTGAGCGCTTCCGGCTGCGGCGCCACCTGCAGCGCCAGCGCCAGCAGGATCGCGCCCGCTGCCACCGTGTCGCACTTGGAAACCGCGTGCGCCCGGCTGTAGAAATCCGGCAGCCGCAGCAGGCCGATGGTGCCGGCCAGGAAGAACAGCCCACCCAGCACGCCCAGGGCGACCGTCAAGGCATCTGCGAGCAGCGCAATCATTGCTGCCACCCGCCCTTCAGGCGCCCGGTCTCCAGGAAACGCGTGGCGGCGATCGTGATGCCGAAGCTCAAGAGTCCGTAGACCAGTGCCACGTCGAGCAGCATCCTGCGCTCGAAAGCCAGCCCCAGCAAAACGAGCACTACCAGCGCCTTGGTGGCGACCACGTTCGTGGCCAGGATCCGGTCCAGGGCCGTCGGTCCGCGGAAGGCCCGCCACAGGCAGGCCGAGGCATTCAGCAGCAGGAAGATCGCCAGGCCCCAGAAAAACGTGGTCATGACGCGCCCTCCCGCTCGAAGACCGCGGCCACCCGTCGCTCCAGGTCGCCCTGGAGCAAGCGCTCCGCCGAGAGGTCGTCCAGGCAGTGCACCAGGAAGGCGTCGCCGTCGACATCCACCGTCAGGGTCCCCGGCGTCAGGGTGACCGAAAGGGCGAAGGCGACCCGCGAGGCTCGTCCCCGCAGGCGCGTCCGGCACACCACCAGGTGCGGGCGGACCGGCAGCCGCGGGTCGACCACCAGTCCGGCGACATGCAAGGCGGCCTGGAACACGCGGCCGGCCAGCCTCAGCAGAAAAAACAGCAGCGCCAGCAACTGCCGGAGCGTGAGACGCGGCGCGTCACTGGCCCAGAGATAGCACGCCGACCACCAGCCCAGCACCATCGACAGGCAGGCACCCAGGAGCAGGTCCGCGGGCGCCAGCGAGGCGGAAATCACCAGCCAGAAGGCGAAGATCACTGCCGCCGCGGTTATTTCCCCCACCAGGCGCGGGTGCGACGCAAGCGGCTGCGGCCCGGGCGATTCGCGCCGCCCCTGGCAGGCAGGGTTGTCGTCAAGTCGCATGGAAAGCCCCCCGCGCATCGCCCGAAGTCGGGCCCGCAGCGGTCCAGGCAACGGGCCGATGAACTGTCAGGCCTCAAGAACCATATAGTTGAGCGAGGGCGAGTCCGCCATGACGCGGATCAAGGCGGCGAGCCGGGGATGGCCGGCCTCTCAGGGCGCGTAGTAGGTCGGCGAGGCGGGCCCCACGGGCAGGCCCAGCACGAACACCCAGAGAAAGAAAAACAGCATCCAGCAGCTGAGCATGGCGACCGAGTACGGCAGCATCATGGAAATCAGGGTGCCGATGCCCGCCTTGGGCACGTAGCGCGCGGCGAAGGCCATGATCAGGCCGAAGTAGCTCATCATCGGCGTGATGATGTTGGTGGTCGAGTCGCCGATCCGGTAAGCGGCCTGCACGATTTCCGGACTGTAGCCGAGCAGCATGAGCATCGGGACGAAAATCGGCGCGGTCACGGCCCATTGTGCGGAGGCGGACCCCAGCATCAGGTTGACGAAAGCGCAGATCAGGATGAAGAACACGAACACCAGCGGGCCGGTCAGGCCGATGCCGGTGAGGAAACTGGCGCCTGTGACGGCGGTCACCGCGCCCAGGTTGGTCCACGAGAAGAAAGCCACGAACTGGGCGGCGAAGAACACCAGCACCATGTACAGGCCCAGCGTGCTCATCGCGCCGGCCATCGCATTGATCACGTCGCGATCGCTGCGCATGGTGCCGACCACGGCGCCGTACACCACGCCCGGCACGAGAAAGAACACGAAGATCAGCGCGACGATGCCGCGCAAAAAAGGCGAGTTCGCGATCGCGCCGGTCTCCGGGTTGCGCAGCACGGCGCCCTCGGGCACCACCATCCAGGCGATGGCCGCCGCCATCAGCAGCGCCGCCACGCCTGCGTAGCGCAGGCCGCGCTTCTCCAGCGGCGAGAGCGGGTCCAGGCGATGCTCGTCCTCCTCGCCGAGCTGCGCCTGTCCGGGGTCGTACTCGCCCAGCGCGGGCTCGACCACCCGCAGGCTGATCCAGCTGGCCACGACCACCACCAGGAAAGTGCTGCCGATCATGAAAAACCAGTTGGCGCTGGCGTCCACCAGGTAACCCGGCTCGATCAGCCGCGCCGCCTCCTCGGTGATGCCGGCCAGCAGCGGGTCCACCGTGCCGAGCAGCAGGTTTGCGCTGTAGCCGCCGGATACCCCGGCGAAGGCCGCCGCGAGCCCGGCGAGCGGATGGCGCCCGAGCGAGTAGAAGACCATCGCCGCCAGCGGCACGAGCACCACGTAGCCCATTTCGGAGGCGGTGTTGGAGAGCACGCCCGCAAATACGATGGTCACCGTCACCGTGCGCGCCTTGGCCTTCAGCACCATGCCGCGGACCACCGCGGTCAGCAGCCCGGAACGCTCCGCGACGCCCACCCCCAGCATGGCCACCAGCACCGTGCCCAGCGGCACGAAGCTGGTGAAGTTGGTCACCAGGTTGAGCACGATGCGGCGGAAGCCGTCGGCATTGAGCAGGCTCACGACCCGGATCATGCCGTCGGCGGCGCGGCCGGCCGCGCCCTCCGGCCGGGGGTCCTCGACCGCCAGCCCGATGGCGCCCAGCGCGCCGCTCAGCAGCACCACGCCGAGGGCGAACAGCGCGAACAGCATCACCGGGTGAGGCAGGGCATTGCCCAGCCATTCCACCACGCGCAGGAAGCGGGTGATGCGGCCGGGGAGCTCCTCTTCGGGCGCGTCGTGGTCGCCGGCGCCGCCGGGATCTCGCTCGTGCGACACTGTTCACGCTCCGTGGGGCAAAAAGAACGCGTATTCTAAGGGAAGCGTCGCGGGCGTGCCCGGCCGGCGCCGGGGCTTGGAAGCCCGGCGCCCATGCGGCAGAGTATGTGCCGAATTCATCGCGCCACGCGCCCCGGGAGAAACGTCCAGTGCCTGCCTTGATCGCCCTGCTGTTCGCGCTCGTGCTCGCGGCCTTCTTTTTTTCGCGCCGCGCGGGCGGCGTGATGCTTGCGGGGGTCTCGATCGCCGTCGCATTGATGCTCGCGTGGTCCTGGTATTCCAGCGAAGGGCCGCGCTCCAGCCGCACCGCCATCCCGGTGGAACAGGTGGAAATCATCGATAGCCGCCTGCGCGGCAACACCACCGACTACCTGGTACACAACCACAACGAGAACTGGACCCTGGTTGCGATTCACTCCGAGAAGATCGCGCGGCTGGAGGACGGCACGGTGGTCGACCGCGAGGAGTTCGTGCACCGGGTGAATGTGCCGCCGGGACAGGCGCGCTGGGAGACCTTCCGTTTCTTCGGCCTGGAGATCGGCATGGACTACGAGTGGCGGATCACCGGCACCGAGGCTTCCCGCAACCCGGACTGACGGCCTTGCCGCGGCCTCCCCCTGCGCGGCGCGAGCGGCGGCCGACGAGAGCGCTGGCAGGGCGGCCGATGGGGCTGCGGGCGCGAGCGCGATAGAATCGCCGTCATGGCCAGAATCATGGTGCTCAAACACGTGGCGGCGGAACCCCTCGGGCTGCTGGACCCGATGATCCGCGAGCGCGGGCATCGCATACGCTACGTCAACTTTCATCGTCAGCCGGACGCCAGTCCTTCCCTCGACCGCTATGACGCCCTGGTGGTGCTGGGCGGGCCGATGAACGTGGGCGAGAACAGGCGGCATCCGCACCTGCTCACCGAGTGCCGGCTGATCGCGCGGGCCCTGGAGCGGAACATTCCCGTGCTGGGCATCTGCCTGGGCGCGCAGCTGCTGGCCCATGTCCTGGGCGCGCACGTGGGACCGGCGCGCCGCCCGGAAATCGGCTGGTACCCGGTCCGGCCGCGGCTGGACGACATTCGCGAAGACGCGGTGCTCAATCCGCTGCAGAAGGAAACGCCGGTCTTCCAGTGGCATGGCCACGGCTTCGAGATTCCGGCGGACGCCGTGCACCTGGCGGAGAGCGACGATTGCCCGGGCCAGGCGATGGCCTATGGCGGCAATGCCTGGGGCTTCCAGTTCCACCTCGAGCTGGACGCCGGCCTGATCCGCCGCTGGCTGGGCTCGCCGGCCTATCTGGCCGAGCTCGAGGCCTCGGGGCTGGGACTCACGCCGGCAAGAATCCTCGAGGATACGGAGCGCTTCCTGGACGATACCCGGCAGCTCGCCGGCCGGGTGTTCGGCAACTGGCTCGACCGGCTGCCTTCGAACGGGGGCGGCCGCGTGCTGCCATCACGCTGAACCTTGGCCAGGCTGGCCCACCGCAGATTGTCCGGCCGCGATGCCGCGGTCCCCGAGTCGCCGCGGGAATTTCTCGGCGTGTTCCGTTACAGCCGGCGCGCCCTGGGCCTGGTCTGGACCACCAGCCGGCCGCTGACGGTGGCGCTTGCCGTGCTCACCGTGCTCGCCGGCATCCTGCCGGCCGGCATCGCCTACCTGGGCGCGCTGATCATCGACGCGGTGGTCGAGGCTGCCCGGCTTTACCAGGAGTCGGGCGAGGCCGAGTTCAGGGGCGTGCTCACCCTGGTCGCCATGGAGGGCGGCCTGGTGGCCGCCCTCGCCGGCGCGCAGCGCGGCCTGTCCGCCTGCCAGTCGCTGCTGCGCGCACAGCTCGGCCAGCGGGTGAACGAGCTGATTCTCGCCAAGGCGCTGCAGCTCGAGCTGGCGCAATTCGAGGACGCCGAGTTCTACGACAAGCTCACCCGCGCGCGCCGGGAAGCCTCCAGCCGTCCGCTGTCGCTGGTGACGCGCACCTTCGGGCTGGCCCAGAATGCGGTGTCGCTGGTCAGCTACGGCGTGCTGCTCGCGCAGTTCTCCGCCTGGGCGGTGCTCGTACTCGTGCTGGCGGGGCTGCCGTCCTTCCTGGCTGAAGCCAAGTTCTCCGGCGACGCCTTCCGCCTGTTCCGCTGGCGCTCGGCCGAGACGCGCATGCAGATGTATCTGGAGACGGTGCTGGCGCGCGAAGACCACGCCAAGGAAGTGCAACTGTTCAGCCTGGGATCCCGCCTGCTGGATCGCTACCGCGCGATCTTTCGCAAGCTGTATCGCGAGGACCGCGACCTGACCCTGCGCCGCGACGGCTGGGGTTTCGTGCTCGGCCTGCTCGGCACCCTCACGCTCTACGGCGCCTATGCCTGGGTGGCTTTCACCACCATCGTGGGCCGCATCACGCTCGGCCAGATGACCATGTACATGATGCTTTTCCGCCAGGGGCAGGCGGCGGTTTCGGCCAGCCTTTCGGCGATCAGCGGCATGTACGAGGACAACCTCTACCTGTCCACGCTCTACGAGTTCCTGGAAACGCCGGTGGCCCAGCAGGCCGGGGTCGCCGAGCGCGGGCCCGCGCCCGACGACGGCATCCGCTTCGAGCATGTCTCCTTCATCTATCCCGGCGCCGAGGCGCCCGCCCTGACCGGCGTCGACCTGCATATCCGGCCGGGCGAGTCGCTCGCCCTGGTGGGCGAGAACGGCTCCGGCAAGACCACCCTGATCAAGCTGCTGTCCGGCCTCTACACCCCGGGCGAGGGCCGCATCCTGCTCGACGGGCTGGACTTGCGGCACTGGGACCCGGCCACGCTGAGGCGACGCATCGGGGTCATTTTCCAGGACTTCGCCCGCTACCAGTTCACCGTGGGCGAGAACATCGGCGCGGGCGACGTGCTGCATTTCGAGGATGAGGGACGCTGGACGCTGGCGGCGGAACAGGGCATGGCACTGCCCTTCGTGCAGAGCCTGCCGGAGGGTTTCCACGCCCAGCTCGGCAAGTGGTTCAAGGACGGGCGCGAGCTTTCCGGCGGGCAATGGCAGAAGATCGCGCTGGCGCGTGCCTTCATGCGCTCCGGTGCCGACATCCTGGTGCTGGACGAGCCGACGGCCGCCATGGACGCGGCCGCCGAAGCGACCATCTTCGAGCATTTCCGCAGCCTGACGCGCAACCGGATCGCCATCCTGATCTCGCACCGCTTTTCCACCGTGCGCATGGCCGACCAGATCATCGTCATCGACGACGGACGGGTGATCGAGCGCGGCAGCCACGAAGAGCTGATGGCCCTGGACGGCCATTACGCGCGGCTCTTTTTGCTGCAGGCCCGCGGTTACCGCTGAGCGACGGTCGCGGCCGGCTCAGCCAGCGAACAGGCGCAGCACCACCGGCAGCAGGAAAGCGGTCAGCAACCCGGCCATCCCCAGCCCCAGGCCGGCAAAGGCGCCGGCGCGCAAGCCGATGGTCAGCGCATGCGCGGTGCCGAAGCCATGAGCCGCGATGCCCAGCGCAAAGCCCTGCGCGCGGTGATCATGAATGCGCGCCAGGCGGAACAGCGGGCCGGCGGCGACCACGCCCACGGCGCCCGTCACCAGCACGATGCCGGCGGCCAGCGAGGGCAGGCCGCCGACCTGCTCGGCAATGCCCATGGCGATCGGCGTGGTCACCGACTTGGGCGCGATCGACAACAGGCTCTGCCCGGTGGCCCCGAGCAGCCAGGCCAGGCCCACCGCGCTGGACACCGCGACCGTGACACCGACCAGGCAGGCGAGCAGCAGCGGCAGGAGGAGCTGGCGGATCTGGCGCAGGTTGTCGTACAGCGGGATGGCCAGCGCCACGGTGGCCGGGCCCAGCAGGAAATGGATGAACTGGGCGCCCTCGAAATAGGTGTCGTAGGGCGTGCCGGTCAACAGCAGCAGCCCGATCAGCACGAACATGGCCACCAGCACCGGGTGCGCCAGCGCGTTGCCGTTGAGTTTCCTGTTCAGCCAGCGACCGGCAAGATAGACCACCAGCGTCAGCGTCAGCCACAGCAGCGGCGCCGCCGCCAGGTAGACCCAGATCTCGCCCAGCTCAGTCATCGTCCGCCGGCTCCGGCGCCGCGTAGCGCTGGATCATCCAGCCCACCAGCACCATGGTCAGCAGCGTGCTGCCGACGATCGCCGCCAGCAGCGCCACGCCGTCCGTGCGGAGACGCGCGCCGTGCGTGATCAGCCCGACCCCGGCCGGCACGAAGAACAGCGGCAGGTAGCTGAGCAGGCCGGTGCCGGCGCGACGCAGCGTCTTGCCGGGCCCGCCGGCCGCCACCAGCGCCAGCAACAGGATCACCATGCCCGCGACGGGGCCCGGCACGGGGACGCCCAGCAGGCGGACGGCCGTCTCGCCCGCGAGCTGACAGAGGAAAATGAGCGTGAGGCCTTGCAGCATAGCGCCGAAGCATAACCGCGCGGCGCCGGGGCTGGCGAATGTCACGCCGCTGCCCGGGGGGCGGTGGGCGTGTACGCCTCCCCCTTGGCTCAGATGCCGGCGGGCGAGGCGTACACGCCCACCGCCCCGCAGAGACCCATGCCGCTAATCATCGACAGGCAGCGCAAGGAACCCGAGGCTGGCGTAGGCGACGATCACGCAGCCAACGGCTACCAGCAACCAGCTCGAAAAGATCAGTAACCTTTCCGCGGCTAAAGGGCCGCCTGGATTTCACGAATCGCTCGGGCGATGAGTCTTGTAGCGTAACCGGCGACTGTGTCTTTCGAGGAGGCGTCGATGTCCATCCGCACCGGCTTCACCGCGATCACGTCGGCGCTCCTTAGCATCGGCATGCTGCGGGCGGTATCGGCGGCGCAGCGGCAGCGGACGCGCACGGCTCACGCGCCGGCATCTGAGCCAAGCGGAAGGCGTGCGCGACCGGGGCCGCGGACAGTCAGGAAGAGAGGCCCGACAGCCGGACCGTCGGATCAGCGCTTCATCGAATCGTAGAACTCGACGTTGGTCTTGGTGTCCTGCAGCTTCGACAGCAGGAACTCGACGGCGGCAAGCTCGTCCATGGGGTGCAGCAGCTTCCTGAGAATCCACATCTTCTGCAGCTCGGCCTCGGCCGTCAGCAGGTCTTCGCGGCGCGTGCCGGAGCGATTGATGTTCATCGCGGGGAAAATGCGCTTCTCGGCGATGCGGCGATCCAGGTGGATCTCGGCGTTGCCCGTGCCCTTGAACTCCTCGTAGATGACGTCGTCCATGCGCGAGCCGGTCTCCACCAGCGCGGTCGCGAGGATGGTCAGGCTGCCGCCCTCCTCGATGTTGCGCGCGGCGCCGAAGAAGCGTTTCGGCCGGTGCAGGGCGTTGGCGTCCACGCCGCCGGTCAGCACCTTGCCGGAGGACGGCACCACGGTGTTGTAGGCGCGCGCCAGGCGCGTGATCGAGTCCAGCAGGATGACCACGTCCTTCTTGTGCTCCACCAGCCGCTTGGCCTTCTCGATGACCATCTCGGCGACCTGCACGTGGCGGGTGGCGGGCTCGTCGAAGGTGGAGGAGACGACTTCGCCGCGCACCGTGCGCTCCATCTCCGTGACCTCCTCGGGCCGCTCGTCGATGAGCAGCACCATGAGGTAGCACTCGGGATGGTTGGCCGCGATGCTTTGCGCGATGTGCTGCAGCAGCATGGTCTTGCCGGCCTTGGGCGGTGACACGATCAGCCCCCGCTGGCCCTTGCCGATGGGTGCCACCAGGTCGATGATGCGCGCCGTCAGATCCTCGCGGCTGCCGTTGCCCTGCTCCATGCGCAGGCGCTCGTTGGGGAACAGCGGCGTCAGGTTCTCGAACAGCACCTTGTGGCGCGCGCTGTCCGGCGCGTCGTAGTTGATCTCGCCCACTTTCAGCAGGGCGAAGTAGCGTTCCCCTTCCTTGGGCGGACGGATCAGGCCGGAGACCGTGTCACCGGTGCGCAGGCTGAAACGGCGAATCTGGCTCGGGCTGACGTAGATGTCGTCGGGCCCCGCGAGGTAGGAGCCGTCGGCGAAGCGCAGGAAGCCGAAACCGTCCTGCAGGATCTCCAGGACCCCGTCCCCGTAGATGTCCTCGCCCTTGCTGGCGTGCGCCTTCAGGATGGAGAAGATGATGTCCTGCTTGCGCGAGCGGGCCATGCTGTCCAGGCCCATGGACTCGGCCATGGCGACGAGCTCGTGCGCCGGCCGGTTCTTCAGCTCGGTGAGGTTCATCGCGTTGCGGGTGCGCTCGAGATCCTCCTGCGAGATGACCTCGACTTCCCCCGCGTCCGGCAGCATGTCCGGATGGTGGCGGTCGCCCCCGCCGCCGCCGCCCTTGCGGCGCCTGGGTTTCTTGCGGCCGTCGCGCGGGCCGCGGTGACCGGAGCGGGGATTGCCCCCCTGGGGAGGACCGTCGTTTCTGCCGTCAGAGGCCATATCGTTTTTCCGACCGGGGGTTCGCTTGGGGTTTGCCGACGGGGCCGGTGTGCCCGCCTCGTCGCTCACAGATTCTGGTCCAGGAACTCGGTGAGCTGCTTCTTGCTCAGCGCGCCGACTTTCTGTGCCTCCACCGAGCCGTTCTTGAACAGCATCAGCGTGGGAATGCCGCGGATCCCGAACCTGGGCGCCGTCAGCGGGTTCTCGTCGATGTTGATCTTGGCGACGTTCAGCCGGCCCTCGTACTCGCCGGCGACTTCCTCGAGAATGGGGGCAATCATCTTGCACGGCCCACACCACTCGGCCCAGAAGTCCAGCAGTACCGGGACCTCGGATTTCAGCACGTCGCTTTCGAAATTCGAATCGCTCGTGTAAACGATCTTATCGCTCACTGTTCTCGCCTCCGCAAGCCTGATGTCAAATGTGTCAGAGAATCTCTATGCAGGGATGCGCCACCTTGAAGCAAGGGGCGCGCGAAGCAGCTACGGGATGTGACGCGCCTTCGTCGATAAGGCACAATGTGGCTGCGCTCGCGGCTTAAAAGCTTAAGAATTCTTCTGCGCGGGAGGCTCCGGCAGGGTTTCCGGAGCCGACAGGCCTGTATTCTGGCCCGGATTTCGGCCGAGTTGCAACACCCACCTTATTTTTTCGCCAGGAACACCACAACAACAATGTCTGAAGGACTACTTACCCAGCTTCGCTTCAGCGAGCTGAAACTGCCGGAGAACGTTGAAAAAGGGATCGAGGAAGCGGGCTTTGACCGCTGCACGCCGATCCAGGCCGAAACGCTTCCGGTGGCCCTCGAGGGCGGCGATATCGCCGGCCAGGCCCAGACCGGCACCGGCAAGACAGCCGCCTTCCTGGTCGCGATGTTCACCCATCTCGAAAGAACACCACCGCGACCGACGCGCAACCTCACCGATCCGCGCTGCCTGATCCTCGCCCCCACCCGCGAGCTGGCCATCCAGATCCACAAGGATGCCGAGCTGCTGGGCGCGCACACGGGACTCGTGTTCGGCCTGGCCTACGGCGGCACCGACTACGAGAAACAGCGCGCCCACATCCAGGCGGGCGTCGACGTGCTGATCGGCACGCCGGGCCGGCTGATCGACTACTTCAAGCAGGGCGTCTACGGGCTGCAGCACGTCCAGGTGCTGATACTCGACGAGGCCGACCGCATGTTCGACCTGGGCTTCATCAAGGACATCCGTTACGTCATGCGCCGGCTGCCGGCACCGCAGGACCGCCTCAACATGGTGTTCTCGGCGACCCTCTCGCACCGCGTGCTGGAGCTGGCCTACGAGCACATGAACGACCCGACGCTGGTCAGGATCGAGCCCGAGCAGGTGACCGCCGAGAAAGTCCGCCAGCGCATCTATTTCCCCGCCAACAACGAGAAGCTGCCCCTGCTGATCGGCCTGCTGCGCCAGCAGGAAGCGACGCGCACCATGGTGTTCGTGAATACCAAGCGCGAGGCTGACCGCGTGCGGGACTTCCTCGAGGCCAACGGGCTGCCGGCCGAGGTCATCTCCGGCGACGTCCCGCAGAACAAGCGGCAGAAAGTGCTGGCGCGTTTCCAGGCCGGCGAGCTGCCGATCCTGGTCACCACCGACGTCGGTTCCCGCGGCCTGCACATACCCGGCGTCACTCACGTGGTGAACTACGACCTGCCACAGGACCGGGAGGACTACGTGCACCGCATCGGCCGCACCGCGCGCGCCGGCGAATCGGGCGACGCCATCAGCCTTGGCTGCGAGAGCTACGTGCAGACCTTGCCGGACATCGAGGATTACATCGGCATGAAGATCCCGGTGGAACCCATCGACCGCGGCCAGCTGCCGGATATCGAGCGCCCGAGCCGCAGCACGCGCAGGGACCGCACCGAGTGGGGCTCACGCCCGCCTGAAGGTCGCGGCGGTGGCGGCGGTGGCGGCGGTGGCGGCGGGCGCGGCGGACCGCGAGGTCGCAAGCCGGGCGGTTCCGGCGGGTCTCGCGGGCCGGGCCGTTCTTCCTCGCAAGGCGGCGGCGGGCCGGCCCCGGCCGGGAAGCAGGAGAGCGCGGGCGGACCCGGCGGCGCGGACGCCCGCGGAGACGCAGCGCCCGGCGAGCCCACCAAGAAAAAGCGGCGTCGCCGGCGCAAGCGCAAGCCCGAGGGCGGCGGCCAGCCGGATTCTTCCGGCTAGCTAGCCTCGCTCCCCGGAGTCGGGACGGCCGGGCAGCAGCTCGGTCACGCTGTCAACCGCATGGAAGTCTTCCGCGCCCGCCGGCGGGCGCGAGGAGTCCGGTCGCCGGATCGCGACCACGCGGCCGATCCCGTAGTCCCGTGCCGAGCGCAGCACCGGCAGACTGTCGTCCACCAGCATGGTGCGCGCCGGCTCGAAGGGCTCGATGTCCCGCAGCCGGGCCCAGAAGCGCCGGTCTTCCTTGGGGACGCCCAGGTCGTGGCTGGAGTGGATGGCGTCCAGGTAGCGCGCGAGCCCCGTGCGCTCCAGCTTGATGGCGAGGGTGCGCTGGTGCGCGTTGGTCACCAGCACCAGGCGTTTGCGCAGCTCGCGCACCGCCGCGAGGAAATCGGGGACCTCGGGCAGATAATCGATGCCCTCGCCGGCCTCGTGTTTCAGGGCGGCGACGTCGAGCTGCAGTTCGCGGGTCCAGAAATCCAGGCAATACCATTCCAGCGTGCCGCGCCGCGCCGCGAAGCGCGGTTCCAGCAGCGCGACCGCCTCCTCCTGCGGCAAACCGTGCAGCGCGGCATAGCGCTCGGGCACCAGTTCCTGCCAGAAGAAATTGTCGAAGCGCAGGTCTAGCAGGGTGCCGTCCATGTCCAGCAGGACGGTGTCGTAGCGGTGCCATTCGAACGGCTGGCGGGAGACGATCTTCATGGGGGTTATCATATACGCCATACATTCAGGGGAGCCCGCCTGTGGCGCATGATTCCGAGGAACTGCTCGATACGGTGGCCGCAATCGCCGAAACGGCCGGCCATTCGATACTGGAGGTCTACCAGACGGAGTTTGCCGTCGACGCCAAGGCCGACGCATCCCCGATCACCGAGGCCGATCGCCGCGCCCACGAAGTCATCCAGGGGGGGCTGGCCGCGCTGCCGGAAGAACGGCCGATTCTCTCCGAGGAAGCGCGCGCCGTGCCGTGGGAGGTCCGCCGCCACTGGCAGGAATACTGGCTGGTCGACCCCCTGGACGGCACGAAGGAATTCGTCCAGCGCAACGGCCAGTTCACGGTCAACATCGCGCTGGTGCGCAACAACCGGCCGGCGCTCGGCGTGGTCCACGTGCCGGTGTCCGGGGTCACCTACGCGGGGATCGTCGGCCGTCACGCATGGCGGCGTGCGCGCGGCGGCGAGCAGCAACCGATCGGCGTGCGCGCGGTACCCGCCGAGGGCCCCGTGCAGGTCGTCGGCTCGCGTTCCCACCGGGGCCCGGACCTGGACGGTTACCTGGAAAGGCTGGGCGCGCACGAGATGGTGCCCATGGGTTCGTCGCTGAAATTCTGCGTGGTCGCCGAGGGTGCGGCCGACGTCTATCCGCGGCTCGGTCCGACCTCGGAATGGGACACCGCGGCCGCGGAAGCGGTGCTGTCGGCAGCCGGCGGGCGCGTGGTCACCAGCAGCGGCCAGCCGATGGTCTACAACAAGGGCCCGGACCTGCTGAACCCCTGGTTCATCGCCTCCGGGGGCGACCCGCGCGACTGGACCCGTTATCTGCCGTGAGAAGCGAGTCCATGATGGTGGTCGCGGGCCTGCTGGTCGCGATCATCTGGTTCTGGCACGCCAGCATGTCCGCCCGGGAGCGCGCCAACGCGGCCGCGCGGGAAGCCTGCGAGCGGCTGCAGCTGGTAATGCTGGACGGCACGGTGGCCATCATGCGCCTGTGGCTGAAGCGGGACGAGACGGGCCGCCTGCGCATCGAGCGCACCTACGGTTTCGAGTACACGGACGACGGGTACCGGCGGCTCAGGGGCTTCGTCGTCATGCTGGGGCCGCACCTGTGCTCCGTCGGACTGGCGGCCGCGGGTCGCGTTGGATAAGCTTCCCGCCACCATGACGGACAACAAGGTCAACACCTACATTTTCGGCAGCATGACGCGCCTCAAGGAGCTGCGCATCGCCCACCGCGATCTCGACGACGTCATCGCGCGCCTGTCGGTGGACCCGCTGGTGGACCAGCTGCAGCTGAAGCGCCTGAAAAAGCGCAAGCTGGCGCTCAAGGACCTGATCGAACGGTTGGAAAGCGAGCTGATCCCGGACCTTAAGGCCTGACGCTGACCGGCCGCACGCGGGCCCGCTGCCCGCAAGGCAGGCCGCCGCAGGCAGACCATCCCGGACCGGTCACCTCGAGAAAAGCGCTCAGCTTTCCGGCGGACGCTCGTGCTGATATTTGGCGGGCAGCAGCCAGGTCGCGAGCGCCGGCAGCAGCAGGATGGCGCCGAACATGTTCACCAGGAACATGAAGGTCAGCAGGATGCCCATGTCGGCCTGGAACTGCAGCGGGGAAAACACCCAGGTGAACACACCGATCGCCAGCGTGATGCCGGTGAAGACCACGGCGTTGCCGGTGACCCGCAACGTCATGGTGTAGGCCTGCTGGATGCTCATGCCCTGTTTCAGGAAAAACTGGAAACGGCTGAAGATGTAAATGCCGTAGTCCACGCCGATGCCCACGCCCAGCGCCGCCACCGGCAGCGTGTTCACCTTGAGCCCGATTTCCAGGTAGGCCATCAGTGCGTAGGCCAGCAGCGACACCAGCGCCAGCGGAATGACGATGCAGGCCACGGCGCGCAACGAGCGGAAACTCACCCAGCACAGCAGGATCACGGCGCCGAACACGTAAATGAGGATCGGGAACTGCGCCGCGGCGACCTCCTCGTTCATGGCCGCCATGACGCCGACGTTGCCGGTCGCCAGGCGGAACGCCATGCCCTCGCGGCCGTGCTCGGCGCGCCAGTCCTTGACCTCGTTGACGACGCGCTCGATCGTTTCAGCCTTGTGATCCTCGGTGAACACCATCACCGGGATGACGCTGCAGTCCGCATTCAGCAGCCCGGTGCTGGTCTCCACCCGCGCGAGGGCCTGGACGAGCACCTGCTCGTTGCGCGACAGCACGCGCCACGCCGGAAAACCCTCGTTCCACCCGGCGGTGACGATCTTGGCGACCTGCGGCAAGGCGACCACGGTCTGCACGCCCGGCACATTGCGCATGTGCCACGCGAAGCGGTCGATGGTGTCCATCACCTGGTAGTCGATGCAGCCATTGGGGCCCACCTCGACGATCACGTTGATCAGGTCCAGCCCGATCGAGAAGCGTTGAGAGATATCCTTGGTGTCGAGGTTATAGCGGGAGTCCGGCCTCAGCTCGGGCACGCCCGCATGCAGGTCACCGATCTTCACCTGCGAGCCCTTCCAGGCCCCGAAGACGAACAGCGCGACCGCCACCAGGATGATGGCCGTCGCGGGACCGCGCGTCGCGACGCCGGAAAGGCTGTCCCACAGGCCGCGCATCTGCGCGGCGCGCGACTGCAGCTTGTCCTTGTAGGCCGGGCCGGGCCGCACGTAGCTGATGAGGACGGGCAGCAGCACCAGGTTGGTCAGGATGATGCACGCCACGCCCAGCGACGCCATGATGGCCATCTCCTGGATGATGCGGATGTCGATGAACAGGATGGTGATGAAACCGATGGTGTCGGAGATCAGCGCGATCCCGCCGGGCACCAGCAGGCGCCTGAAGGTGGTCCTGGATGCGGTCTCGGGGTCCGCGCCGTCGTAGACCTCGGCCGCGTATCCCGAGATCATCTGCACGCCGTGCGAGACCCCGATGGCGAACACCAGGAACGGCACCAGCAACCCCATGGGATCGATGCCGAAGCCCAGCAGCGGCAACATGCCGAGCTCCCAGATCACCGCGAAGATGCTGCAGACCAGCGGCACCACCGTGAGCCTGACGGACTGGCTGTAGATATAGACCAGGAAGGCCGTGATCAGCAGCGCGACGCCGAAAAACAGCACGATGCGGTTGGCGCCTTCCTTGATGTCCCCCACCACCTTGGCGAAGCCGATGATGCGGACGTCGATGTTCTCCGTCTGGAAAGTTTCGCGCACCTCCGTCTCCAGCAGGCGCGCGACGTCGAAATAATCCAGGCGTTCCTGGGTGTCCGGGTTCACTTCCAGCAGCTGGGCGCTGATGATGGCGCCGGAGAAATCGTTCGCCACCAGGCGCCCGACGATGCCCGCCTTGAGGATGTTTTCCTTGACCCGCTCGAGGTCGGCGGCGGTCCCCTGGAAATCGGCCGGGATCACGTCGCCGGCCTGGATGCCTTCCTCGGTCACCTCCAGGTAGCGCACGTTGGGCGTGAAGATCGAGGTGACGCGCGCGCGGTCCACGCCGGGGATGAAGAAAACCGCGTCGGTGGCCTTCTGCAGGGCTTCGAAGAAGTCCCTGTTGAACATGTCGCCGCCCTTGTCGACCAGGGCGATCAGGACCCGGTCGGCGCCGCCGAAGGCCTCGTAGTGCTCCTGGAAGGTCTCCATGTACTCGTGTTCGAGCGGCAGCTGCTTGCTGAAGCCGGCGTCCACCCGCAGGCCGCTCACCGCGCTCCACGCCAGCAGCGCGGTCGCCACGGCGAACAGGACGATGACCAGCGGCCGGTTGCCGAAAACGAGGCGTTCCAGGAAATCGATGACGGGGGTCGGCTTGGGCGTTGACATGGTTGTTGCTCTAGTTCGCCAGCAATTCGCCTGGCTCGATGCGCTCGACTCCCGGCTCCCCGATGACGATCACCGCGCCGTCGCTGGTGCCCATCGCCGAGGTGAGCGCCTTGCGGTCCGGGCGCTGCACGAGCCTGTAGCTGTCCCCCTCGTCGCTCAGCAGCATCACGCCGGCCGAGCCCACCACGATGATGTGTCCGTCGCGCAGCCGCGCGCCCCCGAACAGCGAGCTGTCCACCGGCAGGCGGATCTTGCGCCAGCTCGCTCCCGCGTCCCAGCTGCGGAACATGTTGCCGCGCAGACCGAAGATCAACAGGCTGTCGTCGTCCGGCGGCAGGCCGTTGAAAAAGGACCCGTCGTAAGGAGTGCCCAGGCGCAGCCAGGTGCGGCCCTGGTCGTCGGAGCGGAACACGATGCCGGCTTCCGCCACCAGGTAGAGCCTGCCGGCGGCATCCAGCACGACCCGGTTGAGGTGCATGTCGGTAATGTTGTCGAGCCAGTCGTCGCCGCCCCAGCCCTCATCCCCGCCATCGGCGTCCTCGTCTTCCGCGGAACTCTCGGGCTCGATCTCCTCCAGCGCCTCTTCCTGCCATGTGCGGCCGCCGTCGCTGCTGCGCAGGAAATAACCGTAGGCGCCGATCGCGAAACCGTTCTGCGCATCGGCGAACCAGACGTCGAACAACGGCAGGTCGAGTTCCGGGGCCACGTGCACCCGGCACCAGGTCTCGCCGCCGTCCTCCGTGCGCAGGATGACCGCGTCATGGCCGACCGCCCAGCCCAGGTTGCGGTCGTGAAACCAGGTGCCGGTCAACAGTGCGCGCGTCGGCGTGCGTTGCTGTGTCCAGCTGCGTCCCTGGTCCTCGCTGATCAGCACCTGGCCGCGCTCGCCGACCACGACGAGCGTCTCGCCGACCCGGACGATGTCCAGCATGAGCGTCTCGGTCGCCAGCGGCTTGATGACCGACCACTCGCTTTCCGGGACGGGCGTTTCGCAATCTGCGCCATGCGCGACGGGGGTCGCTAGCAGCAGCAGCAGCGCCGTGAACAGCGGATAAATGAAGGGTGGCACGGGCCGTGGCGCCTCGCTCTTCGAATATAACCAGGGGAGCTGGCCCGGGGACGCCTGACGAGACGCCCCCGGAGCCGGCCGTTTAACGAATACCCGAACGGCGTAGCGACGCCGGGCTGAAGTTGGACGGCGTGTACTCCACGCTGAAATCGTAGGTGCCGGTTTCCTCGTTGTTGAGGCCGATGCCGAGATAACGACCCGACTGCAGGTCGATAGTCAGCTCGAGCGTAGACCAGAACGAGGGCACGTCGTAGTAGTTGATCGAATGGGCTTCCTGGACGCGCCAGATCTGGTCCCGGTTGTCGTAGCAATCAACCACCATCGCCTGCCAGGAGTCCTCGTCGATGTAGAAGGTGCGCCGCTTGTACACATGCCGCGTGCCTTCCTTGAGCGTCGCATCGACCACCCAGACGCGGTGCAGCTCGTAGCGCGCATACTCCTGGTTGATGTGCAGCGGCGTGAGGATGTCGTCGTAGGTCAGCTCGTCGCTGTGCAGCTTGTAACTGTTGTACGGAACCAGGATCTCCTTGCGGCCCACCAGCTCCCAGTTGTAGCGCTCGGGACTGCCGTTGAAAATATCGAACTGGTCCGAGGTGGCGAGACCGTCGGAAGCCGTGCGCGGGTTGTCGTGCGCGACGTTGGGCGCGCGTCGCACCCGGCGCTGGCCGGGGTTGTAGAGCCACGCCTTGCGGTTCTCGCGCGCCTGGTTGAGCGTCTCGTGCACCAGCAGCACTTCACCGGCCAGCCGCGACGGCGCCGTGACCGTCTGCTTGAAGTACAGGATGATATTGTCCAGGCCCTCTTCCGTCGCCCCTTCCAGGCCATAGGCTCCGAGGTACTCGTCCTCGAACTTGACCATCGTGTAGTTGCCGTCGCGCGTCACCGGCGCCTGGCCGATGCTGCGCCGTGCGCTGTCGGTGCGGTAGCGCGCGATATGATTCCAGATCGCGTGCAGGCCGTTCTCCGGGATGGGGAACGGGATGCCCACGGCCCCGCCGCTGAAGCCGTTGCCGCCCTCGATGAGATGCATGTCCGGCGCGATGCGCTTGGTGGCCTCGTAGATCCGCTCGGGCACGGCCGCGCTGCGCCGCGTGGGGTACACGTCCATGAAGTAGTCGGGATAAGCGCGGAACAGCGCCTTGTGGCCGGCCGTCAGGATGTCTTCGTACTCGTCCATGTTCTCCGCGGTGATGCGGTACAACGGCTCGTCATCGGCGAACGGGTCCGGATGGTGGCCGCCAGATTCGAAGTCGGGGAATCCGGCGTCCGCCGGGCTGCGCAGGCCGCCGGTCCACTCGGGGATGGTGCCCGCCTCGTTGCCCGCGCGAATGGCGCCCAGGGGCGTGAGGTCGGCGCCGAGGCGAGCGACCTGGTCAGGCGGCAGTCCCTGCTGGGCCAGGGCGTTAGCGGAAAGGCCGAGCAGCGCCACTGCGGCGAGAGCCTTGATTAGTCTGGAATGGGTCATTTGCTGACTCTCCTCGCGTTCTAGAACGAGACCTTGCCCGTGAAAGAAATGAAGTCACGGTCATTGGTCGTGTTGTATCGACCGGCACCGTTGAACTCGGCGTAGTTCAACTCGAGCTGGTACTTGTTTCTCAGCGTACCGCGCATGCCCAGCGACAGGGCGGTGCGGCCCTCGACGAAGTTTCCGCCGGGCCCGGGCGCATTCCCGTTGACGTCATGGCTCCAGCCGAAAGTGGGCGCAACCGTCCAGGGGCCGATCGCGTTGTTGTAGATCAGGCTGCCGCGGAAACGATAACCCCACGAAGTGCTGTGCGGGAAGGCGTCGCGCGGCTCGATGGTGTTGCCGAAGGTGGGGCCGTGCCTGGCCTTCAGGATGTCGTTGCCGGACAGGGAGGTGCCCTCCCCGTTCAGCCTCAGGCCCTGGTTGTTCGGCCCGCCGCTGGTGGCGTCCGGCAGGTCCGGCACGTGGGTCACGCCGGCTTCCAGCACGAAGGCCCCGGTGTCGGCGCCGAACAGCGGTCCGGAAAGATAAGTGAAGGTGGTCTGCGCCTGCCAGACGTCCAGCTCGACCTTGCCGTCGATGATCTCGTTCAGTCCGAAGGGACCGAGCTGGTTGAAGCAGCCCAGCGGGCCCGACGCCTGCGGGTTGGTCGCGCAGGCACTGGGCGACAGCGCGTCCAGCGGCGAAAGCGCGGCGAACAGCAGTTCGACGTCATCCACCTGCAGCGGCGAGTCCGGCTTGTAGGAGACCTCGCCCTGCCAGGCGATGCCGGTGTTGAACAGGTAGCCGCTGAAGCTCAGGCCGTACAGGTCCAGGTCTTCCGGGTACTCGACAAAGTAACGGGAGGTCTGCGCGAGCTCGTCGGCCGCGAACGAGCCGCCGAGGAAGCTGACCGGATCCAGTCCGCCGGCCAGGAAAGCGTTGGCCGCGATCGTGGCGCGGTCCAGCAGCCTGGCCTGCTCGATGTCCCCGCCCAGGTTCGCCGCCGTGTTGGCCGCCTGCGCCGCCGCGGTATTGACGGCGGCGTCGAAGGACAGGCCCGAGGCCAGGCCGAGCGCCGCGGCCTGCGCGGCCGTCGCAGCGGCGGCGGCGTTGCCGAGGCCCGCCTGGGTGCCGGTGCGCCCGCTGATCAGCGGGAGACGACTGTGATAACGCAGGTAGTAGGCGCCGAACTCCATGCCGCCCATGAACTGGTCGGCGAAATAGCGCAGCGCGATGCCGTACTGGCCGCCGTCTTCCGCCTCCTGGGTATCCGCCCTGGGCACGAAATTGAAGTCCGGGTCGAAGGCGCCGCCCAGGCCCGAGAAATCGGTGCCCTGGTCCGACCACTCGCCGAAGCCGAGCATCACGTGCGTGCCGCCCTTGACCGCAAAATCGTTGCTCGAGAAATAGGTCCCCGCGGGGTCCGGCTTGATCTTTCTCCAGTCGTACTGGTAGTAGGCCTCCACGCTGAGGTTGTCGGTCGGCGAGATGTTGAAATAGGCCATGCCCTGCGGGACGAGGGCCTCTTTCAGCTCTGCACCCGGCACGCGCAGCTTGGAGACGTCCACCGGGTTCGTCAGGTTGGCGCCGCCCTGGATGAAGGTGCTCTCGCCCCAGCTGATGACCTGGTTGCCGAGCCGGAACTCGGCGGGCATGTTACCCACGTCGAAGGGCACGTAAAGGAAGTAGTCGAGCATGCGCCCGCCGCCTTCCACCAGGTCCTGCGCCCCGTCGCTCAGGTTGGTGCGCAGCGTGTCGCCGGACTCGAAATCCCGGAAGGCCGTGCCGCGCGCGAAGATGCCCCAGGAATCCCGGAAACGCAGCAGCACTTCCGAGGTCGCCTTGACGGCGTTCGAGACGATGCCGGTGTCGTAGTTGAGATTGCCGTCGTCGATGTTGGCGCTCGGCCCGCAGCCGCCGTTGGCGTTGGCGATCAGCCGGCAGTCGGAACTCTGCACGCGCCACAAGGCGCCGTAGGACAAGGTGGTGTCCCAGCTACCGCTCCAGTTTTCAGTTTCGATCGGCACAGCCGAAGCAGGTGCTGCATACGCTGCAGCGATTGCGACCGCGACAGCGATCGCCAGGTTGCGCCCGGATGCCGGACGGGCCCTGGAGGGTTGCGTGCTCATTGAGGACTCCCCAGTTTTTAGAATGTGTTTTTGCACGTTGCCCCGCAACCGGACTCCCCCGGCGCGACTGCTTTTACTCTTACAGAATTCGTATACCGAAAACAACATCTTGGATCAACAACCGCGTTCAAAGCAGCAGGCACACCGGCAAAATGTTGCAAAAAAGTGACGGGCGCCGGCATGAACCGCGGCGGACCCAAGAGCTGCGCATTGCAGCGCAGCATTCACGGGCAGCCGGCTCAGAGATTCATCGCCTGCAAAATGTCGTTGCGCAGCCGGTCGCCGAGGAACAGCCGGGCGTCTTCCATGGCGCGCCCGAGGTCGTCGCCGAAGACCAGCAGGCCGTTCTCGTCGGTGCGCAACACGCCGTTTTTTCGCAGCCGGCCGATGAAGCCGCGGAAGAGCGTCTTGTCAAAAAACTCGGGCGCGTTGAACTGGAACAGCATGGACATGCGCTGCGCCATCAGGTGGCAAAGGTCCTCCAGCTCGCCCGGCCGCAGGGTCCCCGAGCCGTGCTTGGCCAGCAGCGCCGCGGTCATGTAGAAACGCTCCAGCGTCTGCACGGAGCACTGCGCGAGGATCCACAGCTGGATGGATTCGGGCGTGTGCACCGAGGGCCGCCGCAGCCGCTGCTGTCCCTTGCGCTCCTCGCGGTGCAGCAGCCCGCGCGCCGCCAGCATCGTGATGATGCGCTCCACCTCGCCGTCCACTTCGTCCTGCCGCCAGCGCAGCGAGAGCTCGCCGCCCAGGTAGGGGTAGACCATGCGCGCCAGCCCCTTGATCCGCTCCACCGGCAGCACCGGCTTGTCGAGAAAACAGCAGGCGACGATCGAGGGCAGCGCAAACAGGTGGACGACATTGTTCCGGTAATAGGTGGCCAGCAACGCCTCCTTGGGAGACAGCGAGACGACGTCGCCCAGCCGGTGCTTGCGGCGCTCCAGCAGGCCGAGCTGCTCGCCGTAGGCGAGCATTTCCGCGCCGCCCATGTCCGTCACCGTCACCCCGGCCCCATAGGGCGCGTCGCGCAACATGCCCGCGAACAGCTCTAGCAGTCGCACCAGCGGCTGCTCGACCATGCTCTGCCGGGGGGTGGCCAGCAGTACGGTGGACAGCAGGTTGACGGGGCTGACGGCCGCCGCGGCGTTGATGCGCTTGAGGACCTCCTCGCCCAGTTCCTGCACCACCGGCGCCGTCCAGGCGGGCCGTTCGTTGTCCTCCACCTGCTCTTCGCGCCAGTCCGGATGGTGGGCGTCCAGCACGTCGTCCAGGAAAAAGGGCGCGCCGAAATTGACGTGCACGCGACCGAACTCGCGGCGCAACTGGCGCACCGCCTTGGTGATCCCCAGCAGCGTCTCTTTCTGCTTGGGCCGGCCGGACAACTCGGAAACATAGGAGCGCCCCTCGAACAGCCGCTCGTAGCCGAAGTAGACCGGCACGAACACCACCGGCCGCGCGGGCTCGCGCAGGTAGGCGCGCACGGTCATCGACAGCATGCCGGGCTTGGCCGGCAGCAGCCGCCCTGTGCGGCTGCGCCCGCCCTCGATGAAGTACTCCATCGCCACGCCCTTGGCGAGGTTGAGGGAGAAATAGCGCCGGAAGACCGCGGCATAAAGCGGGTCGTCGCGGAAACTGCGCCGCATGAAAAAGGCGCCGCCGGTGCGCAGGATCGGGCCGATCACCGGCAGGTTCAGGTTCACGCCCGCCGCGATGTGCGGCGGCACCAGTCCGTTCTGGTACACCACGTAAGACAGCAGCAGGTAGTCGATGTGGCTGCGATGACAGGGCACGTAAACGACCTCGTTGCCCTCCGACACCGACTTGAGCTGCTCCACCCCGCTGACTTCCACGCCGTCGTACAGGCGATTCCACAGCCAGGCCAGCACCCGCTCCATGACCCGGACGGTGGTGTAGCTGTAGTTCGCGGCGATCTCGTTGGCGTAGCGGCGGGCGCGCGCCACGGACTTGTGCGTCGGGACCTTGTTGGACTCGCTGTGCCGGCGGATGGCGCGCCGCACCGGGTCCGAATTCACCACCTGGTTGAGCAGCGTGCGCCGATGCGAAAGGTCGGGGCCGATGGTCGCGATGCGCAACCGGCGGAAGTGCACCCGCAGCACGCGGCCGAGCTTGCGGGCGACCACGTTCGCCGGCGCGCCCTCCGCCACCAGCTGCGAGAGCCGCACCGGCTCGCTGAACTGGACCAGCACGTTGCGGCCGTGGAAAAGCACCATGAACAGCTTGCGCAGCCGGCCGACCAGGCCCCAGCCCTCGGAAAACAGCAACTTGAAGAAAGAGCCTTCCTTCTCCGGGGACCGCCCCCAGAAAACCGACACCGGGACGATGATCACTTCGTCCGCGTCTCCCGCCTGCACGGCCTCGGCCAGTCGCTCGAGCCGGCTGGTGCGGCGCTTCTTGCTGCGCCGGGGCGACCTGCGCAGGTAGGCGACCGCGCGCCATTCCTTGAGCCCTGCCTGTGCCAGCCCCGCGCTCGGGCGCGGCAGGCCGTTGCGGATGCACTCCTGCTCGAGCACCGCCAGGTCGGCCATGCCCGGGTGCTCCAGCACATAGCAGACCGGCTGGCCGGGGACCGGCTTCAGTCGCTCGAGCTGCGCGTCGAGCGTGCGCGTGCGGACCCACAGGAAGAGCAGCTTCCTCGTGAGCAAGAGCGAGAGCCGCCAGAGTCCGTGCCATGGGTACATGAGTCCGGGGAGTTTAACCGCAGCGACACAGGGAGTCAGCGCTGCATGCAACAAGCGCCGGCGCGGTTTGCCGTGACGAGCCTCCGCCATTTACCCTTGCCGCCATGATTCCCCCTGCCGCACTGCCTGCCTGGGACCCGCACAGGGCCTTGTTCCTGGACGTGGACGGCACCCTGCTGGACATCCGGGACCACCCCGACGAGGTGCGCGCCACGCCGTCCCTGCTGCAGCTGCTCGAAAGCGCGCAGCAGTCGCTGGACGGCGCCCTGGCCCTGGTCAGCGGCCGCTCCATCGCCAGCCTGGACGAGGTATTCGGCGAACTCCGCCTGCCGGCGGCCGGCCTGCACGGGCTGGAACGGCGCGACGCGCGGGGACGGCTTCACCGCCCTCGCGGCTACGCCGCCCGGATCGCGGTCGCGCGCGATGAACTGCTGGCTTTCGCGCGGTCCGCGACGGGCGTGCTGCTGGAGGACAAGGGCGCGGCGCTCGCGCTCCATTACCGCAACGCGCCCGCGCTGGCCGAACAGTGTCGCCAGTGCATGGAACATGCCCGCAGCCTCGCGGGCGAAGACTTCCACGTCCAGCATGGCAAGATGGTGCTCGAGCTCAAGCCCTCGGGGCATGACAAGGGGACCGCCATCCGCGCCTTCATGGAAGAAGCGCCGTTTCGAGGCCGGCCGCCGATGTTCGTCGGCGACGACCTCACCGACGAGGACGGTTTCAAGGTGGTGAACGCATCTCAGGGCATCTCGGTCCGCGTGGGGGCGGCCGCGCAGACGGCCGCCGCGATCGGGGTGGCCGGCGTGCCCGAGGTGCTCGACTGGCTTCGCTTATCGCTGGAGAAGAACAATGCCCGCCAGGCGTGAAAGCTCGCTCGAGCTGGCCGTGATCGGCAACTGCCAGGTCAGCGGCCTGGTCGATGAACTGGGACGGATGGTGTGGGCCTGCATGCCCCGCTTCGACAGCAACCCGGTGTTCTGCGCGCTCCTGATGGACGACCAGGAGCAGGTGGAGCGCGGCGTCTTCGAGGTGCTGCTGGAGGACTTCGTCCGCGCGGAACAGCGCTACGTCAGCAACACGCCGATCCTCGAAACCTGGCTCCACGACGCCCACGGCGGGTGTATCAAGATCACCGACTTCGCGCCGCGCTTCGAGAAATTCGAGCGCACTTTCCATCCCTTCATGTTCGTTCGCCACATCGAGCCGGTATCGGGCAGCCCCCGCGTCACGGTCCGGCTGCGCCCGGCCGGCAACTACGGCGCGGAGGACGCCCGCCAGACTTTCGGCAGCAACCACGTGCGCTACGTGCTGCCCGACCTGACGCTGCGGCTGACCACGGACGCCTCGCTCACCTGCATTCGTGAAGAACGCCCGTTCCGCCTGACCCGGCCGCTGAGCTTCATCCTCGGGCCGGACGAGAGCCTCCAGGAGTCGGTGGCTCGCAGCAGCCGCCTGCTGTTCGAAAAGACCCGCCTCTACTGGCAGGACTGGGTGCGCGGCCTCGCGGTGCCCTTCGAGTGGCAGGAGGCGGTGATCCGTGCGGCGATCACCCTCAAGCTGTGCTCTTACGAAGACACCGGCGCGATCATCGCCGCCATCACCAGCTCCATCCCGGAGGCCGCCGGCACCTCGCGCAACTGGGACTATCGCTATTGCTGGTTGCGCGACAGCTTCTTCGTGGTGCACGCGCTCAACCGGCTGGGCGCCACGCGCACGATGGAGGCCTACCTCGAGTGGATTCTCAACGTCGCCGCCTCCGGCGACGGCCGCGGCCTGCAACCGGTCTACGACATCAGCGGCGAGCCGGAGCTGCTCGAATCAGACCTTCCGCAGCTGCCCGGCTACCGCGGCATGGGCCCCGTGCGGCTCGGCAACGAGGCCTACCTGCAGGTGCAGAACGATGTCTATGGCGCGGTCGTGCTGGCGGCGGCGCAGACCTTCTTCGACCGCCGCCTGAACAACCCTGCGGGCCGCGAGCAGCTGGAGCTGCTGGAAGAGGTCGCCGAGCGCGCCGCGGAACTCTACGACGCGCCGGACGCGGGCATCTGGGAGTACCGCGGACGGGCGCGGGTCCACACTTTCTCCAGCGTCATGTGCTGGGCGGCCTGCGACCGGCTGGCGCGCATCTCGGCCCACCTCGAGGACGCCGAGCGCGCGCGCAAGTGGCGCGAGACCGCGGACCGCATCCACGCCGAGATCTGCCGCCAGGCCTGGGACGAGGAGCAGGGCTGCTTCGCGGAAAGCTTCGGCGGCAAGGGCATCGACGCCAGCATGCTGCTGCTGAACGATCTCGGCTTCCTGGCCGCCGACGACCCGCGCTTTCGCCGCACCGTGGAGTGCATCGAGAAGCACCTGCTGCGCGGCAAGCACATGTTCCGCTACGGCGAGCCCGACGATTTCGGCGAGCCGGAAACCGCGTTCAATATCTGTACCTTCTGGTACATCAATGCGCTCGCGGCGATCGACCGCAAGGACGAGGCGCGCACCCTGTTCGAAGAGATGCTCAGTTGCCGCACACGCCTCGGCCTGCTCTCGGAAGACCTCGATGTGCACACCGGCCAGCTCTGGGGCAACTATCCTCAGACATACAGCCTGGTGGGCATCATCCTGGGCGCCATCCGCCTGAGCAAGTCATGGGAGGACGCATTTTGAGCAGATTAATCGCCATTTCGAACCGCGTGGCCGAGCCTTCGGCGGGCAAGGCCGCCGGCGGGCTCGCCGTGGGCATCATGGCTGCGCTGCGCCAGAGCGGCGGCGTGTGGTTCGGCTGGGGCGGCAAGACCTGCCACGGGGAACCGTCCGAGCCGCGACAGCGCCGCCGCGGCGACATCACCTTCGCCACCATCGACATCAGCAAGGCGGACTTCGACGGCTACTACAACGGCTACTGCAACGGCACGCTGTGGCCGCTGTTTCACTACATGCTCGGCATCCTGAAGTACAACCGCGATCACCACGAGGCCTACCAGAAGGTCAACCAGCTGTTTGCCCGCAAGCTGCGCCCGCTGCTGCGCGATGACGACCGGATCTGGGTACACGACTATCACCTCATCCCGCTGGCCCAGGAACTGCGCCGCGCCGGCGTGGAACAGCCCATCGGCTTTTTTCTGCACGTGCCCTTCCCGAGTTTCGACGTACTGCGCACCCTGCCCGGCCACCAGCGCCTGCTCGAGGCCTTGGCGCAGTACGACGTGGTCGGCTTCCAGACCGCGCAGGACTGCGAGAACTTCCTCGGCTGCCTGCGCAGCGCGGGGATGGGCGGCGAGCGCGGCGTCGACGGCCGCATCGCCGTACGCGGGCGTCGCATGCTGGTGGGCGCCTTCCCCATCGGCATCGACGTGGCGGAAGCCGAAGACCAGGCGGCCAGCGCCGTGAAATCGGCGAGCGTGCAACGGCTCGCCCGGGACCTGGGCGAGCGACAGCTGGTCATCGGCGTGGACCGCCTGGATTACAGCGAGGGCCTGCCGGAGCGTTTCCGCTCCTTCGAGACCCTCCTGGAGCGCCATCCGGCCAGTCACCGCCAACTCGTGTTCCTGCAGATCGCGTCGCCCACGCGCAGCGGCGTGCGGGCCTATGACGAGATCCGCTACGAGCTCGAGCAATCGGCCGGCCACATCAACGGCCGCTTCGCCGAGCCGGACTGGACGCCGATCCGCTACATCAATCGCGGCATCTCCCGGAAGATGCTGATGGGTTACTTCCGCGTCTCGCAAGTGGGGCTGGTCACGCCGATGCGCGACGGCATGAACCTGGTCGCAAAGGAATTCGTAGCCGCACAGGACCCCGAGAATCCCGGCGTGCTGGTCCTCTCGCGCCTCGCGGGAGCGGCGGCCGAACTGGGCGAGGACGCCGTGCTGGTGAACCCCTATGACCCGGTTGGCGTGGCGGACGCGATTCTCACCGCCTTCGAAATGCCGCTGGAGGAGCGCCGCGCGCGGCACGCGGCCATGATGCGCGTGCTGCGGGGACACGATATCCATGCCTGGCGCACGCAGTTCGTGGATGCCCTGGGAGGGGCCTGAGACCCGCCTGGCCGGCCGCGCATGGAAGGCGGCACCGGGAAGGCGCCCGCCGAGACGCCGGCAGACTCATCAAATGCGGCCGCGGATCACCATGTGGCGGTCGCTGACGGCTGCCACCTCGAAGTGAGCCAGCCCGGCCTGCTCGAGCTGTTCCGCCACCTCCCCGGGCTCGAATGCCGCCAGCAGTGAATTGTAGAAGTCACGGCGCAGCACCTCGGGCTCGCCTGCCGCGTGCAGGTCGACCAGCGCCCGCGCCGCGGCCTCGCTCGCCGGTCGCGCCAGGTCCATGACCACCACCGGCGCGCCCGGGCGGCCGCGCTCGCGAACCATGCGCCACAGGCCGGCGGGATCGTGCAGGTGATGCAGCAGGCTGTTGGATACCACGGCATCGTAGTGGGCCCGCGGCAACACTGCGCCCGGCACCAGGCCCTCGACGAAGCGAAGCCGGTCCGCCAACGCGGGGCGCGCGGCCAGCGCGGCCCGGCCGAGCGCCAGCATGGCGGCCGAGCCGTCCAGCGCATGCACCTGTGCCTCCGGGTAAGCCGCTGCGAGCCGCAGGCTGATGTCGCCCGGCCCGCAGCCGAGGTCCAGCAGTGAGCTCCCGGCCGGCAGCTCGCCGGTGAAGTCGCGGCACAATTCGACGAAGCGCGTATTCGGTTCCTCGAAGTCCGCCTCGGCGTAGGCGAGCGCCTGTGCCTCGTCGTCCATGAGTTCCGGCTCGGTGACCCGTTTCACTCCTGCCCGCCTCCCGTGTCGCGCTCCAGCTGCTCGTCCAGTTCGCGCTTGCGCTCGCCCGCTTTCTTCTCGACTTCCCGCGCCCTGTCGAGGGCTTCCACCTGGTCCTTGAAAACGGTCTCTTCCACCGGCGGGGGCGGCGGCGGATCGCCGCAGGCGGTGAGCAGGAGACAGGCGGCCAGCGTTGCTGGCGATGCGAAAGATGCGAAACGGGTCATGGGCGGGCTCCGGGCTGCCGGCGAGGCACGGCCAGATGTTAGCGTATTGACTGGATTGCAGACACCGGAGCGACCGATGCATGAGTTCAGCGGAAATGTCGTCATCGTAACGGGCGCCTCCGAGGGCATCGGGCGCGCACTGTGCGAGGCGCTCGCGCCGCAGGGCCCGAAACTTGTGCTGGCAGCGCGCAACGCCGAGCGCCTCGAGTCGCTCGCGGCCAGCTGTCGCGCCGCGGGCGCGGAGGTGCTGATCTTTCCGGCCGACCTGACGGCCGAGGCGCAATGCCGCGCGCTGGTCGAAGCAACGATCGAGCGCTTCGGGCGGCTCGACACGCTGGTCGCCAATGCCGGGCGCACGATGTGGGCCCGGGCGGACGAGATTCGCGACACCGGTATCTTCCGCGAGGTCATGGAGCTGAACTATTTCTCGGTGGTCTGGCTGACACTGGCCGCCCTGCCGCACCTGAAGGCGACGCGCGGGCGCCTCGTGCCGGTCGCGAGCGTCGCGGGACTCACCGGGGTGCCGTCGCGCAGCGCTTACTGCGCGAGCAAGCACGCGGTGATCGGCTTCTTCGACTCGCTGCGCATCGAACTGGCCGACACGGGCGTCACCGTGACCACCGTCTGTCCCGATTTCGTGGTGACGGAGATCCACCGGCGCGCCCTGGACGCGGCAGGCCGGCCGCTGGGACAGACGCCGATGCAGGAGTCCAAGATCATGACGGCGGCGCGCTGTGCCGAGCTGACGGTGGACGCCATGGCCGCGCGCCGGCGCATGCTGATCACGTCGCGGCGCGGCCGGCTGGGACGCTTCCTGAAGATCTTCGCGCCGGGTGTGATCGATCGCATTGCCGCCAGGGCCATCGCCCGGCGCAGGTAGCCCGGCGCCGCGCGGCGGGCTGCCGCTCAGAGGTCGTCGAGAAACCAGTCGAAAAAGCGGTTGATCTCGAAGATGTGCTCGGACAGGCGATGATCACCGTCCACCAGGTGCAGTGTGGCGCGGTGCTCCCGGGCGAAGCGGACGCTGTTGTCCGGCGGCACGATGTCGTCGCGCCAGCCGTGCACGATCGTGATACGCCCGGCCTTCGGCGAGGGGGTGTATTGCTCATAGCCGGGCATGAAAAAAGCCGGCGCCAGCAGGAACAGGCCGCGCACCTGTTCGAGTTCCATCGAGGCGGCCGCGGCCACGTGACCGCCCATGCTCGAGCCCACCAGCGCAAGCGGGCGCTCCAGCGGCCTGCAGTGCGCCACCAGCCTGGCGACGCGCTCCCGCGGGTCGTCCATGCCGCGGTAGTCGAGGCTCTCCACGTCCAGCCCGCGGTCGCGTGCCAGGTCGGCCATCGCCGCGATCTTGGCGCCCCACGGGCCGCTCTCCTTGCCGTGCGAAAAACAGACGTAGGGTGTCTTCACCATCGGGGCGCTATTGCCAAGTGAACCGGCTGTAAATGAACCGGCCGCGAGTCAACGGGCTCATGTCGGAATCCTCCCGGCGCTGTTTATTGTTGCCTTTCTGAAGGCGATGTTAGCAGAGCGGAAATGGGGTCCGCGGAAATGGGGCCAATCCCCATTTTTAATGGGGATTGGCCCCATTTCCGCGCGCCAGGTCGCGGCGCGCCTGCGCCAGCACCGAGTCCCGGTCCACCGACTCCAGGATTTCCTGCACCACCGCCTTGGGACCGCCGGCGCCCCAGGACTTGCCCTGCGCGAAATAGCGCTCGGCGACGCGCCCGATCATGTAGGTCCCGTAGTACGCCACCGCCCCCTGGGCGCCGGCGGTGAAGACCGTGGACAAGCCGCCCGTGCCCACCTTGAGCGCGGCCGACAACAGGTGCGTCAGCCACACGGTGCCCATCAGCAAGCTCATCTGGGTCGCGATGACCGTCACCAGCGAGCCCGCCTCGGCGCGGCTGAGCGGCAGGCCGTAAAGCCTCGAAAGGTGGAACACCATCCCCGCGTCCAGCGCCGCCGCCGCCAGCAGGTCCGTCACCGGCAGCGGGTTGACCGCGACCGCCACGCCCTTGGCGATACAGTACTGCCGCACCAGCCGCTCGGCCGCCTCGCGGCGCAGCTCCACCACGCGCTGGCCGACACGCTCGCTGACGCGCCCGGCGAACAGGCCGGCCGTGACCGCCGCCAGCGTGCGCCCTTCGCGCTCGAGAATACTCCACAGGCGCTCGCGCAGCTCCTCCACGTCGGGCGGCAACACCTGCCGCTCCTCGCGCTCCGTGCCGTCGGGCGCACGCAGCACCCGCGTCACCGGCGCCGGGTCGGCCGCCGCGGCGATCACCTGTTCCGGCGGCAGCCGCCCGGCCATGCGCTCGCTCAGACGCGCAAGCAATGTCTGCCGTTCGGCCTCCGTGTAGCGGTCCGCCTTGTTCAGCACCAGCAGTACGGGGCGACCCGGCTGCAGCGCCTGGTCCAGCGCCTGGCGCTCGCTGGCGTTCAGGTCGCCGTCCACCACGAACAACACGAGATCCGCGCGCTCGGCCACCTCCCGCGCCATGCGCTCGCGCTCCTCGCCGCCGATCTCGTTGATGCCCGGCGTGTCGAGCAGGCGCACCGCCCCGCTGCGCTCTTCCTGCCAGCGCGCATCAGCCGGCCGCCGCGTTTCGCCGTGCAGCGGGCTGGTGCTGAAGCGCGCTTCGCCGAGCAGGGCGTTCAGCAGCGAAGACTTGCCGACGCTCACCTCGCCCAGCACCGCGATGTGGATCTCGCCCTGCTCGAGCTTGTCCAGCATGCGCTGGACCCCGTCGAACTCCGGCGCCAGCGCGTCGCGCACGCCCTCCGGCAGGCGCGGGTCTTCCAGCAGGCGCCGCAGGCTGTCGCGCGCGCGCAGCAGGTGCTCGTCGCCGGCTTCCGCCGGCACCAGCGCCTCAGTCGCGGCCGGCGCGGCGCGCTTCCAGGGCCAGGCGAGCCAGCTGCCGCGCTTTTTTCCCGATGTCTTTGCCAAACTGGTCTCCCACCTTCCGGGCCGCCGCTGCCGGCCGCAGGTCGCCGGTCGTCTCCAGGCTGTTCGCCAGGCCTTTGCCCATGGCGTCGAAAATAATGCCGTAGGCCACCGCGTGCACCAGCCCGCCGGCCACGGTGCCCGCGCCCGGAAAGGCTTTCAGCACGTTCCCGGAAATCGCCAGCAATAGCGGCAGCGCCCGGCCCACGTAGCCCTCGGCGATGTCCAGGAAGCGCTGGATGTCGATGTCCCGCGCCGGAATCTCGTAAAGCTTGCACAGGCTCTTGACCAGTGAAGTGCCCAGGTAGCCCTGGATCAGCACGTCGGTCCCCGGGCTGACCGCCGCCAGCGCGCCGATCACCGCTTTGCGCGTGTAGTCGGACACGATGCGCTCGGCCTGCTCGCGCCGGCGCTTGTCGGCCGCCGTCTGCAGCCGGGTGGCCGCCAGCTGGAACACGGAGGCATCCCGCAGCGCGTCCAGGGCGGCGGGATCGGCGTCCAGCTGCGCCTGCAGCGCCTCGCGCAAGGGCTCGACGCGCGGCGCCCGGGGCCGCTCCAGCGGCACTTCGTCGCCATCCGACTCCACCCGCAGCACGCGCTCCGTGCCGCCGGCCACCACCGGCACCACGCGCGGCGTCGGCTCCAGGTCCGCGAGCTGCTCGGCCAGCCGCGCAACGATGCGCTGCAGGTCTTCCTCGGCATACCAGTCGGCCTTGTTGACCGCCACCACCATCGGCTTGCCGACTGTGGCGAGCGCGCGCACGTCGGCCATCTGGCTGCGGCTCATGTCGCCCTCGCAGACATAGACCACCAGGTGCGCCCGCAGCGCCTCGTCCAGCGCGGCCTCGCCGAGCGCGCGATCGTCGCCGCTGCCCGGCACGTCCGCCAGTTCCACCGTATCGCCGGAGTCCAGCGACCAGCGATAATGTCGCACGGCGCGCGTCGTGCCGGCCTCCACGCCGGTCGCCGGCTCCGCTTCCGGCACCAGCGAGCGCACCAGCGAGCTCTTGCCGGCGCTGGCCTCGCCGAACATGGCGATAAACAGCCGGCCCGCTTCACGACGCCGCACCAGCTCGGCAAGCTCGCGCTCCACCTCGGCGGTGTCGGCGCCGGCGGCGCGCTCGCGCTCCAGCTGCTCGCGCAGCGACGCTTCGTCCGGCGCGCCCTTCTGTTCCGCCGCCGCACCCTTGCGGCGCGGCGGCGCCAGCAACCACCACAGCAGCCAGGCGGCCGCGGCGGCGGCGACGGACAGCAGGGCAATGAAGCCGTAATAGATCCACGCCGGTCCCTCGCGCAAGCGGTCCACGATCGACAGCACCGTGTCGGCCACCGCCAGCAGCGCGCCGGCGAACAGCACCAGCGCGACGAGCACCACGATCGCGAGCAGCAAGCGGATATTGCGGTCGCGCCTCATGCCGGCCGCCCCCGCGGCGTCGCCCACAGGCAGATCGCGAGGGCGGCGAAAAAGGGCGCCAGCCGCTCCAGCCAGTCGCCCGGCGTGTCGGGCAGCCAGTAACACAGCACCGTGCCGAAGAAGCCCACCGCCATCGCGGCGAACACGCGTCCCGGCGGCACCCGGAATCCGGCGAGCCGGGCGATGAGCGGCGGCCCGAAGGCGGCGCCCAGCGCCGCCCAGGCGAACAGCACGCGGGCGAAAATGGTCTGCGGCAGAAACAGCGCGACCACCACGGCCAGCAGGCTGATCAGCGCCACTACCAGCCGCGACAGCCGCAGGCTGCCGCCGCCCCGGCGCGGCAGGTCGTGGCTCACCGAGGACGCCGCGACCAGCAACTGGCTGTCGGCCGTGGACATGATCGCCGACAGTACCGCGGCGATCATCACGCCCGCCACCACCGGCGCAAACAGCCGGTTGGCGGTCTCGAACAGCACCTGCTCGTCGGCCAGCGAAACGCCGTACAGCGCGCGCCCGGCCAGCCCGAGCGTGAGCATGCCCGCGTAAATGATTACCGCCCAGCCCAGCGCGATGATGCGCCCGTCGCGCAGCGCGCGCGGGTCCCGCAGCGCCATGAAGCGGTTAACCACGTGCGGCTGGCCGGGATAGCCGAGACCGATGCCCAGCGTGCCCAGCACGAAGCCCACTGCGGCGATCCCCGCCGTCGGCGGCCCGTCGAGGGGCGCGCCCTGCACGGCCAGTGCGTCCAGCACCGCCGCCGGCCCGCCCGCCGCCGCGACCGCCGCGACCGGCAGCACCAGCGCGGTGAGCGCCATCACCAGGCCCTGCAGCGTGTCCGTCACGCTCACCGCCCAGAAGCCGCCGAGCAGCGTGTAGAGCAACACCACCCCGGCGCCGATCATCACGGCCGTGCGCATCTCCAGCGCGAAGGCGCTGGCGAAGGCGTTGCCGGCCGCCTGGAACTGGGCGGCGATGTAGAAGGTGAAGGAGAACAGCACCACTGCGGAGGCCAGCAGCACGACCCGCCTGGGCCAGCCCTGCTCCGCACCCGGTCCGGCCAGAAACTCGGTCAGCGTGATCGCGCCGCTGGCCCGGCTGGCGCGCATCAGCCGGGGCGCCACCCACAGCCAGTTGATCAGGAAGCCCGACAGCGTGGCGGGGAACAGCCACAGCGCCGGCAGGCCCCACAGGTAGGCCATGCCGCTGACGGCCACCAGCGTCCATGCGGAGGATGAGGACGCCGACGCGCTGATGGCCGCTACCCAGCCGCCCAGCCGGCGACCACCGAGGAAGAAGTCGCCCGTGTCGCGGGTGCGGCGCGTCGCCCACAGGCCGATGGCCACCAGCAGCAGCTTGTAGACCAGCAGCGTGTAGAGGATGGCGTCGGCCCGGCTCATGAGGCTCCCCGGCGGATACCGGCTGCAGTGTAGCAGGCGGCCAGGCCCTACAATGGGCGCATGAACGGCTCGAGCGAAGATGTGGCGAACGGCGGCTGGCGCTTCTGGATCGACCGCGGCGGGACCTTCACGGACATCGTCGCGCGCCGCCCGGACGGCCGGCTGGAGACGCTCAAGTTGCTGTCCGAGGCGCCGCGCCGCTATGCGGACGCCGGCATCGAGGGCATGCGCCGGCTGCTGGGTCTCGAGAACGCCGACGCGCTGGCCACCGCGCCCGTCGAGGTCGTGCGCATGGGCACCACGGTCGCCACCAACGCCCTGCTGGAACGCCGCGGCGAGCCCACCCTGCTGGTCACCACGCGCGGCCTCGGCGATGCCCTGCTGATCGGCACGCAACAGCGGCCCCGCCTGTTCGAGCTGGACATCCGTCTCCCGCCGCCGCTCTACACCGAGGTCGTCGAGGCACACGAGCGCCTGGCGGCGGACGGCCGCGTGCTGCAGCCGCTGGACGAGACGCAGCTGGCGGAAGCCCTGCAGGCGGCGCGGGCGCGCGGCCTGGACGCGGTAGCGATCGCCTTTCTGCATGCTTACCGCTATCCGGCCCACGAGCTGGCCGCGGCCGCGCTGGCGCGCGCCGCCGGTTTCCGCCAGGTGTCCGTGTCGCACGAGGTCAGCCCGCTGGCGCGTCTCGTACCGCGCGGCGAAACCACCGTGGCCGACGCCTATCTTTCCCCGGTGCTGGGTCGCTACGTGCAACGGCTGCGCCAGCCCCTGCAGGGCAAGCGGCTGCTGTTCATGCAGAGCAACGGCGGGCTGGCCGAGGCGGACCGCTTCCGCGGCCGCGACAGCGTGCTGTCCGGCCCGGCGGGCGGCGTGGTCGGCATGGCGGCAGCGGGCGGCCGCGCCGGCTTCGACCGGCTGATCGGTTTCGACATGGGCGGCACTTCGACCGACGTCTGTCTCTACGAGGGCGAGTTCGAGCGCAGCCAGGACAACCGGGTCGCCGGCGTGCGGCTGCAGGCGCCGATGCTCCTGATCCACACGGTGGCCGCCGGCGGCGGCTCCATCCTGGCCTATGCCGACGGCCGCTTCCAGGTCGGGCCGGCCTCGGCCGGCGCCAGCCCGGGCCCTGCCTGCTACGGGCTGGGCGGCCCCGCGACCGTCACCGACGCCAACCTGGTGCTCGGGCGGCTGCAGCCGGATGCCCTGCCGAGCACTTTCGGCCCGAACGGTGACCAGCCGCCCGACCGGGACGCGGCCCTGGCCCGGCTGGAAGCCGTGGCCGCGCAGCTGGAGGCGGCGGGCGAAGCCCGCATGAGCGCCGCGGAAGTGGCCGCCGGTTTCCTCGAGGTGGCGGTCGAGCGCATGGCCCGCGCGGTCAAGCAGGTCTCCGTGCGGCGCGGCGCGGACCCGTCGGCGTTCACGCTGTGCGGTTACGGCGGCGCGGCCGGGCAGCACGCCTGCGACGTGGCCGACGCGCTGGAGATCCGCAGCGTGCTGCTGCCGCCCTTCGCCGGCGTGCTCTCCGCCTGGGGGATCGGCCTGGCGAAGCTGGTGGAACTGCGGCAGGCGCCTGTGCAAGAGACGCTGGACGCGGCCGCGATGGCGCGCGCCGCCGACCTGCTGGAGGAGCTCGGCCGGGCGGCGGCCGGCGTGCTGGCGGCGCAGGCCGTGCCGCGCGCCGACATCAGCATCGCCAAACGGCTGCGGCTGCGCTACGCCGGCAGCGACACCACGCTGGATGTGCCGCTGGCGGGCGAGCCGGCCGTGCGCGCGGCTTTTGCCGCCGCCCACGAGCGGCGTTTCGGCTTCTGCGCCGATCACCCGCTGGTGCTGGAGTCGGTCGAGGCGGAAGCCAGCGGCGGCGGCGCGAGCGGTACGGCCGCGCCCGAGAAGCTGCGCGCCGCGCCGCGCCGCGGCCACTGCCAGGCCTGGATCGCGGGGGCATGGCGCGAGATTCCGCAGGTGCCGCGCGATGCGCTGCAGGCCGGCGAGCGGCTGGCGGGACCGGCGCTCATCCCCGAGCAAAACGCCACCACCTGGCTGGCGCCCGGCTGGCAAGCCGAGACGGACGCGCAAGGCAACCTGTGCCTGCGGCGCCCGCAAAAGCGCAGCGCCCGGCGCATCGCCGCGCGCGCCAACCCGGTCACGCTGGAAGTCTTCAACAATCGCTTCATGCACGTGGCCGAGCAGATGGGCGCCGTGCTGCAGAACACCGCCAGCTCGGTGAACATCAAGGAACGGCTCGACTACTCCTGCGCGGTGTTCGATCCGGCCGGCGGGCTGGTGGCCAACGCGCCGCACATGCCGGTGCACCTCGGCTCGATGGGCGACAGCGTGCGCGCGGTGATGGCCCGTTTCGGGGAGGACATGGCGCCGGGCGACGCCTTCGTGCTGAACGATCCCTACGAGGGCGGAACGCATCTCCCCGATATCACCGTGGTCACGCCGTTTTTCGACGCGGACGCGCGCCCGGCGCTGTATGTCGCCTCGCGCGCTCACCATGCCGATATCGGCGGACGCACGCCCGGCTCGATGCCGGCCGACAGCCGGCACATCGACGAAGAGGGCGTGCTCATTCGCGGCGGCAGGCTCGTCTCGCGGGGACGCTTCGACGAGACCGGCATGCGAAAACTGCTGGAGGGCGGCCGATGGCCGGCGCGCAACCCGGCGGAGAACCTCGCGGACCTGCGCGCACAGCTGGCCGCCAACCGGCGCGGCCTGGCCGAGCTGGAAAAGATGATGGCGGAGTTCGGCGCGGAAGTGACGCTGGCCTACATGGGGCACATCCAGGAAAATGCCGCCGCGGCCGTGGCCGAGGCGCTGGGCGGGCTGTCCGGCGGCGAATTCAGCTGGTCGATGGACGGCGGCGAGACCGTGCGCGTGGCGATCCGCATCGACCGGCGCGCGCGCCGCGCCACGGTGGATTTCAGCGGCAGCTCGGCGCAGTCGCCGGGCAACCTGAACGCGCCGGCCGCCATCTGCAAGGCTGCCGTGCTGTATGCCTTCCGCTGCCTGGTGAAACGCGACATCCCCCTGAACGAGGGCTGCCTGCGGCCGGTCGACCTCCGCATCCCCGCGGCCTCGCTGCTCAACCCGCGCTGGCCGGCCGCGGTCGCCGGCGGCAACGTGGAGACCTCGCAGTGCGTGGTGGACGCCGTGTTCGGCGCTCTCGGCGTTGCGGCCGCCTCGCAGGGCACCATGAACAACCTCAGCTTCGGCAATGCGCGACACCAGTATTACGAGACGCTGTGCGGCGGCGCCGGGGCCGGCCCGGACTACGACGGCGCGTCGGCCGTGCACACCCACATGACCAACAGCCGGCTCACCGACCCGGAGATCCTGGAGCTGCGTCACCCGGTCCGCGTCGAGTCATTCGCCGTGCGGCGCGGCTCCGGCGGCGCGGGCCGGCACCGCGGTGGCGACGGCGTCGTGCGGCGCTTGCGTTTCTGCGAGGCGATGAGCGCGGCGCTGATCTCGAACCGGCGGCGCGTGCCGCCATTCGGCCTGGCCGGCGGCGCGGAAGGCGCCACCGGCCACAACCTGCTCATCCGGGCGGACGGCACGCAGGAAGCGCTCGGCGGCATCGCGGAAGTGGAGTTGCAGGCAGGCGATTTGCTGGAGATCGCCACGCCGGGAGGCGGCGGCTTCGGCGAGGAGTGACGCCGCTCACGGAACCGGCGCGCGCGCATTGCTAGTCTCCGCTTATGGAGCGGAAGCGGCAGGCCGGGCGCCACCAGTGGGATGCCTACAGGGTGTGGCAGATCCTGTTGCACCGGCACCCGGTGCGGGTGGCGGATCCGGCGCATTCCTGCGGCCATATCGAGCGCGAGCGACGGGCCGAGTTCTGCGGCGCGATCGGCGACTATCCCGACTTCCTGCAGGACACGCTGCTGCTGATCGCCCATGCGGAGGGTATCCAGGC
>DATFKW010000174.1:0-2394 GCA_035268405.1 Gammaproteobacteria bacterium | reverse complement strand
CCGGCCGAAACGTTCCACTGCGTGATCCTGCGCGTAGGCCCGATAGAGCGCGGCATGGGGAATCAGCAGGATCGAGCTGTCCTCCAGCGTCTCAAAGGTCTGCTCGGCGGGCGCGCGGCTGAGAAAGCTCGCCGCGTCCGTGACGATGCTGCCCTCGTCGAAGAACTGGCCGGTGCGCTCCTCGCCGTTGGCCGCAGGATCGCTGACGTAGTATCGCAGCAGGCCCGAGTGGACGAAGAACAGGTCCTCCGCCACGTCGCCGGCGCGAAGGAGCTGAGCGCGCTTGGCGATCTTGCGGTGACGCGTTGCGGCAAGCAGCTCCGCCAAGCTCTCGGCGCTCGGGGCGAGGGGCGCGACCGCCCCGAGCAGCAACCGGGAAAAGGCGGCGACAGCGGTCTCCCGCGTCGGCGTCACCCAGTGCTCCGCCTCTCCATTTCCTTTCGCCACCATGCCACCGCCTCTGCAAGCGCCTCGTCCCAGGTCCGTTCCGCCGGGCCGTAGCGCGCGTCGAAGGCCGCATGGTCCACGATGAAATCCCTGTCGAACATATAGCCCATCTCGACCAGTTCTCCCGCGGCCGGCACCACCAGCCCGACGGCCCGCAGCATCAGTGTCGGCGTACGGCGGATGCGCGGCGGCAGAAGCCCCTCGCGCTCGGCGATCCGGTCGCACAGCTCTCGAACGGTCAGTGCGGGTAGCGCGGGCACATGCCAGGCCCGGCCCCATGCCTCCGGGTCGTCGGCAAGCCGGATGAGGGCAGTGGCGAAGTCGGGCAGCCAGGTGAAGCTGTGTCGTGCGTCGGGATCGCCGAACCAGCTCACGGGCTTGCCGATCAGGACGTGCGGCCAGAACCGTTCGCCCAGGGCCGCGAGCGTCACGCCCGGGCCGACGAAATCGCTCGCCCGTCCGGCCACGGTGCGTGCCGTGCCAGCGGCATGGGCCGCCAGAAGATCCTCTGACAGCCGCGCGCGAAGGCTGCCCTTTCGCGTTGTCGCCCGCAGCGGCAGCCCCTCGTGCAGGACACCGGCAACTCCGTAGCCGTAGAGGTTTTCCGCCGCCACGAGCACCGCGCCGGTCCGCGCTGCCGCCGTCAGGGCATTTGCCTGAAGGCGTGGGAACGCGTCGGCCCAGTGTTGATACGGAGGGGCTGCACTTTGATAGATCGTCTCCGCTCCGTCGCAGGCCGCGATGACCGCGGCCTCGTCGACAAGATCCACCCGGACCGGCGTGATCCCCGGCCCGATGTCGCGCCCATCGCGGGTCAGCACCCGAACCGTTCCGCCCGCTTCGGCAATCTCCGCCGCGATGGCGCGGCCCAAGGGACCCGCGCCCATGATGACGGCGCCCGTCATGCCTGCCGTCCGCGGCGGATGAGCCAGATCGCCAGCGCCAGTGTCCAGAACTGCCAGAGGATGCCCGACAGGGTCAGCATCAGGGGCGACTCGATGCCTACGACCGACAGCAGCGTCGAGAACAGCAGGACCGCGGAGCCCAGGCCGGCCCAGCCCAGAAGGGGCGTGCCCTTGCGGATCAGCGCGATGGACAAGAGAACCGTCCAGCTTCCGGCAAACAGGCCCACGCCCATGTGTTCGCCCACCCCGCCGGCATAGGCGTTGAACGCCTCGTAGACGACGCCGATGGCGGCCTGCTCCGCCTCGGTCGTGGCCGGATCGACCCATGCCTCGGCAAGACCCGGCATCAGGAACAGCCAGCGGGTGATGCCAAGCGCCTTCGCGAAGCCCGCGAGCACGCCCAGGGTGATCGCGACCGTCGCGAAACCTCCGCTCAGGCCGAGCGCGCCGCGCAGAAGCACCGCCAGCGGGATCAGCACAAGGGCGTGGATCAGGTAGCTGAGATAGCCCGCGAAAACCGCCCCGGATCGGTCGAGGATCAGCGGCAGGATATCGCTGGGCGGCGCGTCCAGCGAGGCTGGCCAGTTGATGGCAGGCGCGAGAATGAAGAACGCGCCCCACATCGTGGTGAATTGCAGGATCAGCAGCGCCGCTGCGGACTTCGTGTCGCCGACGCCGGCGCCAGCCATGGGCGCGGGACGGTAGAGCGTTGTATCGGTCATCGACCATTTCTCCTTGTTGGGGGATTCAGAAGGACCGGTGTCGCGACGCAGCGCGCCGGTTCCGTCTCCGGTTCGGTGGGAAAACTCAAAGCAGCGGCAGTCCAGCGGCAGCCCTCGACAGGGCCGCCAGGGTCAGCGCGGCCCAACCGGCCGCCACTGGCAAGAGGAGTGCCGAGGCGACGGCCGCGGGCAGGATCGCCATGAACGCCAACGCGATGAGCGGGAGCGCCTGCATGGCGTGGATGCCGAGGAAATGCGCGATCCGGTAGTCGCCACCGGACAGCGACCAGCCGGTGAGCGGCATGACCGCGCCTACGGAC
>DATFKW010000173.1:0-5350 GCA_035268405.1 Gammaproteobacteria bacterium | reverse complement strand
CCGTACATGCCGCAGCCGGCCAGCAGCAGCGCCGCGAGCCCCAGCAGTGGCACCCCGATTGCAGCCATGGCCCGTCTCATGATGACTCGCGCGGCATCACGGCCATGGTCAGGCGCGAGACGCAGACCAGCTTGCCGTCCTCGTCCTCGATGCGCGTCTCCCAGACCTGTGTGCGTCGCCCCAGGTGCACCGGCACGGCTTTGCCGGTGACCTTGCCGTGGCGCGCCGGGCGCAGGTGATTGGCGTTGATCTCCAGCCCCACGGCGTATTCCTTGTCCATCTCCAGGCAGCAGTTCGCGCCCGAGCTGCCCAGCGTCTCGGACAGGGCGGCGCTGGCGCCGCCGTGCAGCAGGCCGAAGGGCTGGCGGGTGCGGCCGTCCACCGGCATGGTCGCCGCCAGGTAGTCGTCGCCAACCTCGGTGAAGACGATACCCAGCTGTTCCGTGAGCGTGTCTTTCGACAGGCTGTTGAGCGATTCCAGGGTGGGTCGATGGCGCCAGATGCTCATCCCTCTTTCTTCCCCGTGTCTCCAGGCGGCTGCGCCGACGGCTTTTTTGCCGAAGCGGCGGACGAGCGCAGCGCGTTCAGTTTCTGGCCCACCTGGCGGTAGGCGTCGCGGAAGGACAGGCCCTCCTCGGTGACCAGCTTGTAGGCGTCCTGGGTGGCGTAAAGCTGCTCTTCCATGCGGATGTTGTCGGGCATGAAGTCCACTTCGGGCAGCGCGTGCGCAATGATGTCCAGGGTGGCCTCGGCCAGGTCGATGGCGCGGAACAGCGGGGGCTTCAGCAGTTGCAGGTCGCGATGATAGCCGGAGGTCAGCTTGGCGGGCACCGCCAGCGCCTCGTTGAGGCAGCCCAGCGTGGTCGCGGCGCGGGCGCGCACCAGCTCGAACACGTCCGGGTTGCGCTTCTGGGGCATGATCGAGGAGCCGGTCGTCATGGAACTCGGCAGGGCGACGTAGCTGAACTCCTGGCTGCAGAACAGGATCAGGTCGGCGGCCAGGCGGCCGAGATCCTGCATCAGCAGGTGGATCTCGAAGACCATCTGGGCTTCGGCCTTGCCGCGCGACAGCTGCACGGCGGTGACCGGCTCGTGCACCGTGGCGAAATCCAGGCCGCGGCGCGTGTGCTCGCGGTCCAGCGGCAAGCCGGGCGCGCCATAGCCGGCGGCGGAGCCCAGCGGGTTGCGGTCGGCGCGCCGGGCGGCCGCCAGCAGCCCCTCGGCGTCGTCGCGCAGCTCGGCGGCGAAACCCGTCGCCCAGAGCGTCACCGAGCTCGGCATCGCCGGCTGCAGGTGGGTGTAGCCGGGCAGGGGCGTGTCGGCCTCGCGCTCGCCCAGCGCCTCGAGTTCGGCGGCGACGCGCTGCGCGCCGTCGTGCAGCTTGCGGGCGGTGTCCTTGAGGTACAGCCGCAGCGCCGCCAGCACCTGGTCGTTGCGGGAGCGGCCCAGGTGCATGCGCGCGGCCGCCTGTGGCGCCTGCAGCGACAGCCGGTGCTCCAGCGCGTTGTGCACGTCCTCTTCTTCCAGGCTGATCTGCCAGTCGCCGCGCGCGTGGGACTCGGCGATTTCCGTCAGCCCGCTCTCGATCGCCTCGAGGTGCGCGGCGTCCAGCAGCTCGCCGGCCGCGAGCATGCGTGCATGAGCGATGGTGGCGCGCACGTCGTAGGCCACCAGCCGGTTGTCCAGCTGGTGGTCCTCGCCCGCGGTGTACTGCAGCACGCGCGTATCCAGCGGGTCGCCCTTGTCCCACATGCGGCTCATGCGCCGTCCTCCTCCGCGGCCGCCTGCTCCTCGGGCGTCAGGCTGCCCGTGTCCTCGACCACCAGCGTGCCGGTGCCCTCGTTGGTGAACACTTCCAGCAGCAGGCTGTCCGGCACCTGCCACGAGATGACGTGCACACGCGGCACCCCGCCGGTCACCGCCAGCCGGATGGCGTCCGCCTTGGGCTTCATGCCCGCGTCCAGCCGGCCCTCGCGGCGCATGCGCTCCAGCCCGGCGAGGTCCAGGTAGGAGACCAGCGAGCCGGGATCGGCGATGTCCTCGAGAATGCCGGGCGCGCCGGTCACCAGGATCAGTTTTTCGGCCTTGAGCGCGCCGGCGATGGCGGCGGCGACGGTGTCGGCGTTGATGTTCAGCACGGTGCCTTCCTCGTCGGCCGACAGCGGGCTGATGATGGGCAGGAAGCCGGCATCCAGCTGGCGCTGCAGGACGCCGCTGTCCACGCCGTCGATATCGCCCACGAAGCCGTAGTCCACCGTGCCGCCCGCCTTGCCTTCCAGCGCGACGGGCGGCCGGCGGTGCGCCTTGATCAGCCCGGCGTCGACGCCGCTCATGCCGATGGCGGGCAGGCCGATGTCGCGGCAGATGGCCAGCACGCGCGTGTTGATCACGCCGTTCAGCACCATGGTGGCGACTTCCAGCGAGCCCTCGTCGGTGACGCGCCGGCCCTCGACGAACTGCGCCGGCACGTCCAGCGCCTTGGCCAGCGCGGTGGACTGCGCGCCGCCGCCGTGCACCAGCACGACACGGATGCCCACCTCGTGGAGGATGCCGATCTGCTCGACCAGGTCCCGCGTGAGCTCGGCGTCGCCGAACACCGCGCCGCCGACCTTCACCACGAAGACCTTGCGCTTGAACATCCGGATGTAGGGCACGGCCGCCTTGAGGGCCGTCACCGCGATGGCGCGTTCGCCGCGTGTGTGCATCATGTTGTTACTCCGCGCGTCCTGCCAGCAGGTGGTGCAGGATCGCCATTTGTACCGTCATCCTGTTGCGCGCCTGCGGCAAGACGCGGCTGCGGGGCCCGTCGAGAATCTCGTCCGCGACCACCACGTTGCGCCGCGCCGGCAGGCAGTGCATGAAGATCGCCTCACGCGCCGCGTTGGCGAACCACGATTCGCGCACCATCCAGTCTTCCAGCTTGCCGCGCAACGCGCGGTCGTCCGCCGGCCGCCCATAATAACGCGTCGAGGCCCAGCTCTTGGCGTACACCACGTGCGCGCCGTCCAGCGCTTCCTCGCGGTTCTCGGTCTCGCGGACCGAACCACCGGTGGCTTCGGCGGCCGCCTGCGCGCGCTGCATGACCGCTTCCGGGAGCGCGTAGCCGTCGGGGCGCAGCACGGTGACCTCCATGCCGCGCATCGCCGCCATGTGGACCGCGGCCGAGGGCACCGCCAGCGGCAGGGGATTCGGGTGGTTGGCCCACGACAGCACGAAACGCCCGCCGCGCGCCGGCACCTCGAGGTCGTCCATGGTTTTCCAGTCCGCCAGCGCCTGGCAGGGATGGTTCACCGCCGACTCCAGGTTGATCAGCGGCGCCGGGCACAGTCCCGCCATCTCCATGAACTTGCGCTCCTCGAGGTCGGCCTCCAGGTCGATGCCGCCCGCAAAGGCGCGGATGCCGATGGCGTCGGCGTAGCCCGCCAGCACCGGGACGGCCTCGCGAATGTGCTCGGCGGCCTCGCCGTCCATCACGATGCCGTTGCGGGACTCCAGCTTCCAGGTGCCGGTGCCGGGCGTGATCACGAAGGAGGAGCCGCCCAGCCGGCCCATGGCGGCCTGGAAAGACGCCACGGTGCGCAGCGAGGGATTGAAGAACAGCATGCCCAGCACCTTGCCGGTGAGGGCATGGGGCTCCGGGTTGCGGTCCAGGCGGCCGGCGAGCTGGATCAGCTCGGCGATTTCCGCGGGCGTGCTTTCGGCCAGGTCGATGAAGCGTTTCATGGATCGATCTCCGCAAGGGCCGCCGCGAGGCGGTCGACGTGTTCGGGTTCAAGGACGTAAGGGGGCAGGAGGCGCAGCACGCGCGGGTCCGCGCTGGTGCCGGCGAGGATGTCGCGGTCCAGCAGCAATGCCTGCACCTCGCGCGCCGGCCGGCTGCAGACCAGTCCCAGCAGGAAGCCGGCGCCCTGGATCGCGGTCACCGGCCCGACGCGGCAGCTTGCGCGGATGCGGTCCGAGAGCGCGCGGACGTTCTCCAGCAGGCCCTCGTCACGGATCGCGTCCAGCACCGCCGCGATGGCGGCGCAGGCCATGGGGCCGCCGCCGAAGGTGGTGCCCAGTTCGCCGACCTGCAGGCCGGCGGCCAGCGCCTGGGTGGTGAGCAGCGCGCCGGCGGGAAAGCCGCCCGCCAGGCCCTTGGCCGTGGTCAGCATGTCGGGCGTGACGCCATAGTGATCAGCTGCGAAGGGCCGGCCGGTGCGGCCCATGCCGCATTGCACCTCGTCGAAGATGAGCAAGGCGCCGCGCTCGCGGGTCAGCCGCCTGGCCTCGGCGAGGAAGTCCGCCGGCAGGTCCACCGCACCGGCCACGCCCTGCACGGGCTCGACGATCATAGCGGCGGTGCGCTCATCGATCTTGTGCGCCAGCGCGGCCGGCTCCTGCGGCGAGACGAAGCTGACCTCGAAAGGCTTCCGGGGAAAGCCGTACCATTTTTCGCTGCCCCAGGTCACGGCCGCGGCCGCCGCGCTGCGGCCATGGAAGGCGCCTTCCACGGCGACCACGCGCGTGCGCGCGGGCGTTTTGAAAGCCAGCTTGAGCGCGTTCTCGTTGGCCTCGGCGCCGCTGTTCACCAGGAACACGCGGTCCAGCCCGGGGGGCGCGAAGCGGGCCAGCGCCGCGCAGGCGCGCGCGCGCAGTTCCAGCGGCAGCAGGTTGCTCTGGAAAGTGAGCCGCTCGGCCTGCGCGCGCAGGGCGGCAACCAGCCGCGGATGGCCGTAACCCAGCGCCGCGACCGCGTGACCGCCGTAAAGATCGAGGATGCGCCGGCCGTCGGCCATCACCAGCCAGGGGCCCTCGCCGCTGACCGGCTGCAGGTCCAGCTGCGCGTAGACCGGCAGGGTCCAGGCGCGTTCTTCGGGCGCCGCGGCGTGCCCGGCCTTCATGTCCATGCCGGCGCCGGCAGGCGCAGCCCGGCGTCCTCCGGGAGTTCCAGCAGCCGGTTCATCCACTGCATGGCGCCGCCGGCGGCGCCCTTGACCAGGTTGTCGATGGCCGACATGACCACGAAAGCCTCGCCGTCGGCGGCGACCGCGAGGCGCGCGCGGTTGGAGCCGGCCACGTCCTTGATGCGCGGCGGCGTGTCCACCACCTCCACGAAGGGCGAGCCGGCATAGGCCTCGGCGAGCGCGGCGCGCAGCGCGGCGGCATCCGCGCCGGCCGCCAGCCGGCCGTGGATGGTGGCGTGGATGCCGCGCGCCCAGGGTCCCGAATGGGGCACGAAATGCACCTGGCAGGGCGCCACGGATTCCGCTGCCAGGCGCTCGATCTCAGGGCGGTGGCGATGCACCAGCGGCTGGTAGGCGAACATGTTGGCGTGGCGCACGGGGTGGTGCGTGCCCTCGCCGAGCTT
>DATFKW010000172.1:0-2507 GCA_035268405.1 Gammaproteobacteria bacterium | reverse complement strand
CAGGCAAAGTGAACCACCCCCGCCGATGAAGATTCTCCTGCGCCTCGCCTACGGCATCGTCGCGCTGGCGTCGATGGCCGTGATCGGTCTCGCCCTCGCGGCGATCGGCGCCTATTTCTATGTCGCGCCCAGCCTGCCCGGCGTCGAGTCCCTGCGCGACGTGCGCCTGCAGGTGCCGATGCGCGTATACAGCCGGGACGGCCTGCTGATGGCTGAATTCGGCGAGCAGCGCCGCATCCCGCTGCGCATCGATGAAGTTCCGGAGTCCCTGCAGCGCGCCTTCCTGGCGGCGGAGGACGACCGCTTTTTCGAGCACCCCGGGGTCGACTGGCAAGGCCTGGCGCGCGCCGCTGCGGCGGTCGCGCTCACCGGTGAACCCGCGCAGGGCGGCGGCACCATCACCATGCAGGTGGCGCGCAATTTTTTCCTCAGCCGCGAAAAGACCATCTCGCGAAAAGTCCGCGAAATCTTCCTGGCGCTCAGGATCGAGCACCTGCTGTCCAAGCAGGAGATCCTCGAGCTTTATCTCAACAAGATCTTCCTGGGACAGCGCGCCTACGGCGTGGGCGCGGCGGCCGAGGTCTATTTCGGCAAGGACGTGGCCGAACTCGACCTGGCGGAAGCCGCGCTGATCGCCGGCTTGCCGCGCGCCCCCTCGCTGGACAACCCGGTGACCAGCCCGGAGCGCGCCCGGCAGCGGCGTGCTTACGTGCTCCGGCGCATGGAGGAGACCGGCGCCATATCGTCGCAAGCGCTGCGGGAAGCCATCGAGGCGCCGGTGGTTTCGCGGCTGCACGGCGCGCAGGTCCAGCTGGACGCCCCCTGGGTCGCGGAGATGGCCCGCCGCGAGTTGCTCGAGCGTTTCGGGCCCGCAGCCTACACCCTGGGTTACACCGCCGTGACCAGCATCGACAGCCGCCTGCAGCCGCTCGCGCAGCAGGCGGTGCGCGCGGGACTGGAAGCCTACGACCGGCGGCACGGCTATCGTGGGCCGCTGGCCCGGCTCGAAGAGCTGCCGCAGTCGCCCGCGGAAGCGGCGGCGCTGCTGGAGGCTTACCCGGCGCCGGCGGGAATGCGCGCTGCGCTGGTGCAAGCCGTTGACGAGGAAGGCGCGGAGCTGCTGGTGCGCGGCGGCGAGCAGGTGCGCCTCGGCTTCGAGGCCCTGGAGTGGGCGCGCCCCTTCATCGACGACGAGCGGCGCGGCCCGGCGCCGGAAAGCCCCGCCGAGGTGCTTGCGCCCGGCGAAGTGGTGCTGCTGAAGAAGGACGGCGACAGCTGGACACTCGGCCAGGCGCCCCTGGTGCAGGGCGCGCTGGTGGCGCTGGACCCGCACGACGGCGCCATCGTCGCGCTCAGCGGCGGGCTGGACTTCGAGCTCAGCAAGTTCAACAGGGCGGTGCAGGCCAGGCGCCAACCCGGCTCCGCTTTCAAGCCCTTTGTTTACTCGGCCGCCCTGGAGGCGGGCATGACCGCGTCCACCGTGATCCTCGACGCGCCGGTGGTCTACGACGACCCCGGCCTGGAAGACACCTGGCGACCGCAGAATTACTCCGGGCGTTTCTACGGGCCGATGCGCCTGCGCGAAGCGCTGGTGCAATCGCGCAACCTCGTGTCCATCCGCCTGCTGGAGGAAATCGGCGTGCGCTTCGCGACCGACCACCTGCGCAATTTCGGCTTTGATGAAGACGCCCTGCCGAGCAACCTGACGCTTGCGCTCGGGAGCGGCGAGGTGCCGCCGCTGGACCTGGCTGCCGGTTACGCGGTCTTTGCGAACGGCGGCTTCCGGGTGACGCCCTATTTCATCGACCGGATTTACGGGCCGGACGGCACCGCCGTGTTCAGCCGGGAACCGCGCTGGGCCTGCGCCGAATGCGAATACGAGGCGGCCCGCGCGAGCGCGGAGGAGAACGCGCAGGACAGCGCGCCCGGCGAACGGGGTCGAGTGTCGGCGGACGCGGACGCGGCGCAGGCGGAACAAGCGATCGCGCCGGTGCCCTTCCCGCAACCGCCGCGCGCCGTGGAGGCCACCAATGCCTGGATCGTCTCGGACATGCTCAGCGACGTCATCAGCCGCGGCACGGGCCGGCGCGCCCGGGCGCTCGGCCGCGACGACCTGGCCGGCAAGACCGGCACCACCAACGACGGCCGCGACACCTGGTTCTCGGGTTTCAACGGCGACCTCGTGGCCACGGCCTGGGTCGGTTTCGACCAGGAACGCTCGCTGGGGCGCGGCGAAACCGGCGCCTCCACCGCGCTGCCGCTGTGGATGGAATTCATGGGCCCCGCGCTGGCGGGAACACAGAGCAGCCGGCCGGTCGAGCCGCCGGGGCTGGTGACCGTGCGGATCTCCGCCGAAACCGGCCGGCTCGCGCCCGCCGGAGCCCGCGGCGCCATCTTCGAAACCTTCCGCGTGGGACGGGTGCCCGAGCCGCCGGAGCCGGGAGAAGAGGATTTCCCGGACGGGCGCGACCCGCTGGAAGAAGAGCCCTTGTTCTGAGGGGCCGCCG
>DATFKW010000171.1:0-2271 GCA_035268405.1 Gammaproteobacteria bacterium | reverse complement strand
GGGTCGTAGGCGCCCTCGAACTCGGAGAACAGCTCCTTGGGCGGCTTGCCGAGCACGTTCACCAGCACGTTCAGCCGGCCGCGGTGCGCCATGCCGATGACCACCTCGTCCATGCCCTGGGCGCCGGCCTGCTGGATGATGTCGCCGACCAGCGGGATCATGCTTTCGCCGCCTTCCAGCGAGAACCGCTTCTGGCCGACGTAGCGCGTGTGCAGGTACCGCTCGATGCCCTCCGCGCCGGTGAGGCGCTCCAGCACGTGGCGGCGATCCTCGGCTTCCAGGCTGCCGCCCGCGGCCGCCGCCTCGAAGCGGCGCTGCAGCCAGAGGCGCTCCTCGGTGTCGGTGATGTGGCCGAGCTCGGCCGCGATGGTGCCGCGATAGACGCGCTCCAGCTGCTCGCGGATGCGGCGGAAGCTCAGCCGCTCCGAGCCGCCGAAGCCCGCGGTGGCGAACACGGTGTCGTCGTCCGCGGGGCCGAGGCCGTGAAAGGCCGGGTCCAGCTCAGGCAACGGCTGCGGCCCGACGAGGCCCAGCGGGTCGAGCTTCGCCAGCCGATGGCCGCGCAGGCGGTAAGCCTCGATGAGGCGCAGCACGGCCGCCTGCTTGTCCAGCATGGCTTCCGACGCGCCGGCGCCCGCCGCACGCGGCTGCCGGGCGCGCGCGACCAGCTCTTTTTCCACCGGCCCGCGCGGCATCTCGGCGCCGCCGTCGGAGATGCCGTCGAACCACTTGCGCAGCGCCGGCTCGACCGACGCGGGATCTTCCAGGTACTGCTCGTAGAGCCCCTCGACATAAGGGGCATTGCCGCCGAACAGCGGGCTGCTCGCGTATCGGTCCTGCAGTGATTTGCTCATGGAGGAGAAGGCGCCTTGAAATGGATGAGCCTGGAGACGCATTCTAAGCCAAGCGCACGGTGGTTGGAACGCGAGACCCGTTTCGGAGGCAGGCCCGATGAGATTTTTGCTGTTGCTGCTGTCCCTGTCGCTGGCCCCGGCTGCGCTACCGGAGGCATTGACGGCCGGGGCAATGGACCTGCTGCCGGAACCGCACGGCCTCCGCTATGAAGGCCGCGAGGGGCGCATCCCGGTCACCGTGGAGATCACGCTGCGCGAACGACGGGCCGGCGTGCTGGAATACGTCCGCTGGGTGACGCCCACCGGCTGGGCCGCCTGGTTCAGGGATCCCGAGGTGACGCGTGCGCGCCTGCGCTTCGAGGACGAGCGCCTGGTGCTGGTCGGTCACGGAGAACCGGACGCGACGCCCCCGCCCGAGCTCGCCCCCGGCACCCTCGACAGCCTGGGCATCCGCTTGCGAGCCCGCGCTGATGTTGCGCGCGGCATGCGCGAGGCGGAATACAAGGTATGGAAAGACGGCCTAACGCAGACCTGGACGCTGCAGGTCATCGACCGCGAAAGCGTGGACACGCCCGACGGACGCTACGACTGCCTGCGCGTCCGGCTGGGGACCGAAAGCGAGTGGATAGAAGCCTGGTCGGCGCCGCTGCTGCTGTTTCATTTTGTCAGGATCGAGCACTGGCAGGATGGGCGCAAAGTCGCGGAAGCCGCGCTGACCGCCAAGGAACTCTAGTCGGGCACGGGCAGTTCCGGCGCGGCACCGGAATAGAACGCGGCGAGCGCGTCCAGCTCCCTGTCCGACAAGCCCTTGAGCAGCTCGTCCATCGCTGCAAAACCGGCCGAGCGGCGACCCTGCTGGAAATCTTCCATGGCGGTACGCAGGTAGACCTTGCGCTGGCCGCGCAGCATGCCGGCGCCGTCGACCGGCTCGGAGCCGAAATTCGTGTGACAGATCTCGCACTGCGCCTCGTGTACCTTGCGCCCCAGTTCAGCCAGCTCGGGATCGAAAGGATCCTGGTGCGCCGGAAAGGGTTGCGCCGCGTACCACTCGGCCAGTTCAGCCAGTTGCTCGTCGCTCATGGAACCCACGATCTGGCACATGTTCATGTCGGGGCAATGTCCTTCCGCCGAGCACGCCGTGGTCCTGCACGGCCGCATGCCCTCGCGGAAGCGGTACAGGGCCGTCTCGATGACGCCCTCCGGCAAGCCGTGGATGGTGGGCACGCCGATGAAGGGGCTCGGTCCTTCCTGGCCGTGGCAGACTGCGCAAAACCCCGTGACCACCGGCGCCTCTTCCTGCGCAGACGCGAGCAGGGGCAAAGCCCCTACAACAACCGCCAGCAGCGCGGCAAAAAATGTAATGACAGATGTCCTGATGAGGGGCACTCAGGCTTCCTCAACGCGGACTGGCATAATA
>DATFKW010000170.1:0-11862 GCA_035268405.1 Gammaproteobacteria bacterium | reverse complement strand
AGGCCTTCGAGCCCGGCCTGCTGGCCCGCGCTCATCGCGGCTTCCTGTACATCGACGAGGTGAACCTGCTGGAGGATCACCTGGTGGACCTGCTCCTGGACGTGGCCGCCTCCGGCGAAAACGTGGTGGAGCGCGAGGGGCTCAGCGTGCGCCATCCGGCGCGCTTCGTGCTGATCGGCAGCGGCAACCCGGAGGAGGGCGAGCTCCGGCCCCAGCTGCTGGACCGCTTCGGGCTGTCGGTGGAGGTTCGCACACCGGAGGAACTGGCCACCCGCATCGAGGTCATCCGGCGCCGGGACGAATACGAGCGCGGTCCCGCCGCGTTCGTCGCGAAGTGGAAACGCCGCGACGGCCGCCTGCGGACGAAGATCCGCAAGGCGCGCGAGCACATCCACGACGTCGCGGTCTCCGATGCCATGCTCGAGCAGGCGGCCCGGCTCTGCATCGCTCTCGGCACCGACGGGCTGCGCGGCGAGCTGACCCTGGTGCGTGCCGCTCGTGCCGTGGCGGCGCTGGAAGGCGCGGACGAGGTGACCGAGAAGCAACTCCGCGAAGTGGCAGCCCCGGCGCTCCGTCACCGGCTGCGGCGCAATCCCCTCGACGACTCCGGTTCGGGCGTGCGCGTGGAGCGGGCGCTCGAAGAGGTGCTCGGCACGTGAGCGCCGCCTGGTCCGACGCGCTGCGGGCCGCGTGTCTGTTCGCGCTGGATCCGGCCGGCTTCGGCGGCGTGAATGTCAGGGCCCACGCGGGCCCGGTCAGGGACGAATGGCTCCGGGTGCTGAGAAGCCTGCTGCCGGAGGGAAGACCGTTTCGCCGCGTGCCGGTACACGTCACCGAGGCGCGTCTGCTGGGCGGCCTCGACCTCGCCGCGACGCTCGGTCAGGGTCGGCCGGTGGCCGAGAGGGGGCTCCTGGCCGAAGCCGACGGCGGCGTGTTGCTGCTGACCTCCGCCGAGCGGACCGAGCGCAGCACCATCGCCCACGTCACCGCGGCGCTCGACACCGGCCGGGTCGTTCTGGAGCGCGACGGCATCGCCTCCAGACAGGCTGCCCGCGTCGGCATCGTGGCGCTGGACGAGGGACTCGACGAGGACGAACAGCCGGCCGCTGCCCTGCGCGACCGCCTGGCATTTCACCTGGACCTGCGCGCGATCGGCTATCGGGAGACACGCGAGGTGCCCGCCGGATGCACGCCCGGCCGGGTCGATGCGGCCCGGCGCGCGCTGCCCGACGTCGTGGCCGACGAACGCTACGCCGAGGCGCTTTGCGGGGCGGCGCTCGCCCTTGGCGTGGACTCCCTGCGCGCCTCCCTGCTGGCGCTGCGGGCAGCCCGGGCGCTGGCCGCGCTGGCCGGCCGGGACGCGGTGACCGACGAGGACGCCGCCGGCGCAGCGCGGCTGGTGCTGGCGTCCCGTGCCACCCGTCTCCCGCAGACGGAAACCGAGGAAGAGGAGCGGCCCGAGGACCGGCCCGAGGACCGGGAGCCCGACTCGCCGCCGGAAGAACGTCAGGAGGAGGGCATCCCGGACGGACCGCTGCCGGATCAGGTGCTGGAGGCGGCCCGGGCGGCGCTGCCGGCGGCGCTGCTGGATGCGCTGCTGGCGGCCGGCGGGGCGCTGCGCTCCGGCACTGCCGGCAAGGCCGGTGCCGTGCAGACCTCGCGGCTGCGCGGCCGACCGACCGGGGCGCGCCCCGGCGAGTTGCGGGACGGCGCGCGCCTGAACGTGATCGAGACCCTGCGGGCCGCCGCGCCCTGGCAGCCGGTGCGCCGGGCAGAGACGCAGCGCGGCCGCGGCGCCGTGCACCGCAGCGCGCGCAGCGCGCGCGTCGAGGTGCGCAAGAGCGACTTCCGCATCACCCGCTTCCGTCAGCGCACCGAGACCACGAGTATCTTCGTGGTGGATGCTTCCGGATCCGCCGCCATGCACCGGCTGGCGGAGGCGAAAGGCGCCGTGGAGCTGCTGCTGGCGGATTGCTACGTGCGCCGGGACCGGGTGGCGCTCATCGCGTTCCGCGGGCCGGGCGCCGAGCTGCTGCTGCCGCCCACGCGCTCGCTGGTGCGGGCGAAGCGCGGCCTCGCCCAGTTGCCCGGCGGCGGCGGCACGCCGCTGGCGGCCGCCATCGATTCTTCGCTGACCCTCGCCCACGCAGCACGGCGGCGCGGGGAGACGCCGCTGGTGGTGTTCCTGACCGATGGCCGCGCCAACGTGGGGCGCGACGGCGTCGGCGGGCGTACCCGCGCACGGGAGGATGCCCTGCAGGCAGCCCGCTCCCTGCGCGTGGCGGGTTTCTCGACCCTGGTGATCGATACCTCGCCGCGGGCGCGGCCCGACGCGAGGGAACTCGCCGAGACCATGGCCGCCCGCTATCTGCCGCTGCCACAGGCGGACGCGGCGACGCTGTCCCGGGCAGTGCGGCAGGAAGGCGAACTGGCGGCGGGAACCGGTCATGCGGCGGCCTGACGGCAGCGCGACGGTGCGCCGTCCCGGCCCGGCTGCGGCCCGGCGTGATGATGGCGTGCGGCGCAATCGCCGCGAGGCCGGCACGCTGCAATGGGATGTCGACGGCCGCGACTGGCCCAACCGGCAGGCCAGCCGATTCGTGGAGACGGGCGGGATCCGCTGGCACGTGCAGCGGGCCGGCGACGGTCCGGCGGCGCTGCTGCTGCACGGCACCGGGGCGTCCACGCACTCCTGGCGGGATCTGCTGCCGGAGCTCGCCCGCGAGTTCACGGTGGTGGCGCCGGATCTGCCCGGTCACGGCTTCAGCGGATCCGCCGACGACCCCGAGTGCTATTCGCTGCCGGGCATGGCCGCGGCCGTCGGGTCGCTGCTCGGCGCGCTCGGACTGTCCCCCGGCCTGGTAATCGGTCACTCGGCCGGAGCGGCCGTCGCACTGCGCATGGCGCTGGACGGCCGGGTCGTGCCGGCGGCCCTCGCAAGCATCAACGGAGCCCTGCTGCCGTTTCGCGGCCTGCCCGGGCAGCTGTTCTCGCCGGCGGCACGGCTCCTCGCGCGGCTCGATTTCGTGCCGCGTCTGGTCGCCCGGCGAGCGGCCGATCCGGACGCGGTCATCCGCCTGCTGCGCGATACCGGCTCCCGGCTGGACGAGCGGGGGGTCTCGCTCTATCGGCGTCTGATATGCAGTCCCGAACACGTCGGGGCTACCATCGCCATGATGTCCCGGTGGGACCTCGCGCCGATGATCCGCGAATACCCGGATCTGGCGGTGCCGCTGCTGCTCGTCGTCGGCGAGCGGGACGGGACCGTCTCACCCGGCGAAGCGGACCGCGTCGCGCGCCTGGTGCCCGGGGCCCGCATAAAGAAACTCCCGGGGCTGGGGCATCTGGCGCACGAGGAGGAGCCGGCACGGATGGCGTCGCTGATCCTGGATTTCGCGCGCACTGTCAGGGTGGAGGACGCTCCGTGATGAAGAGTCGGGAAGGCAAGGCGCGAGAGCGGGCGCCGGCGGGGAACGCGGCGCCGCCGTCGTGGATCGACGGCGATCTGGCCGCCTGCCGGGAACTGCTGCGCCACGGCTCTCGCACCTTCCACGCGGCGTCCTACCTCCTGCCGCGCCGGGTACGCGAGCCTGCGACCGCGCTTTATGCTTTCTGCCGGCTCGCCGACGACGCCGTGGACCAGACCGGCGCGAGCGCGGATGTGCTGAGCGATCTCGATCACCGCCTGCGGCGCGCCTATGCCGCTGATCCTGTGCCCGTGGCCGCCGACCGTGCCTTCTCCCGGGTGGTGCGCGAGCACCGCATCCCCGTGGCGTTGCCCGCCGCGCTGCTCGAGGGCTTTCGCTGGGACGCAGAGGGCAGGCGCTACGAGACGCTGGAGGCGTTGCAGGCTTATGCGGCGCGGGTGGCGGGTACGGTCGGCACCATGATGGCCATGCTCATGGGCGTGCGGGACCGCCGCCAGCTGGCCCGTGCCGCCGATCTGGGGGTGGCCATGCAACTGTCGAACATCGCGCGCGACGTCGGCGAGGATGCGCGCGCCGGACGGCTGTACCTGCCGCTGTCATGGCTGCGGGAGGCCGGCGTCGATCCGGACGCGTGGCTCGCCGCCCCGCTCCACTCGGAAGCGCTGGGCCGCGTCGTCGAGCGCCTGCTTCGCGAGGCCGACCGGCTCTACGATCGGGCGGAGGCCGGCATCGCGCGCCTGCCCCGGGCCTGCCGGCCGGGCATCCATGCGGCCCGTTTCCTGTACGCCGGCATCGGCGACCAGGTGCGCCGGCGGCGACTCGATTCCGTCAGCGGTCGGGCCGTGGTTCCGGCCGCTCGCAAGGCCCGCCTGCTGGCGCGGGGACTCCTGTCGGCCGCCCTGCAGCGCGCCGACAATGCGGCGCCGCCTCTTCCGGCGACCGTCTTCCTGGTGGATGCGGCGGCGCCGGCTCCGCCGGCCGCCGCGACGTATCCGGTCGGCCGGGGGCGCTGGGCGTACTGGTTGCTGGATCTCTTCGCCCAACTCGAGCGCCGCGAACGGGCGATGCCCGGCGGCGCGATGGCGGCGGTGGAGGAGTGACCGGTGCGGCTCGCCCTGCGGCAGCCCGCTTCAGAACGGCCAGAGAAACGGCACGAGGGCGAGCACCACGGCGAGTGCGATGACGTTTAGCGCCAACCCGAAGCGCAGATAATCGCTGCTGCGGTAACCACCGGGCTCCTGCACGAGATAGGGCGCGGGATGGCCGTAGGGCATCAGGAAGGCGGCCGAGCAGCCGACGACCACCGCCACGCAGAAACCCCTGGGATCGGCGTCGATGAGATTCGCCGCGTTGATGGCGATCGGCGTCATGATGATCGCCACGGCCGCGTTGTGGATGGGCTGGGTCAGTATCATCGAGAGCACTGTCACGCCGGCCAGTACCGGCAGCGGCCCGTAACCGCCCAGCACGGCGATGAGGCTCTCCCCGACCGCGTCGGCGGCGCCGCTGTCGTTCAGCGCCACCCCCAGCGGATACATGCCGCCGATCAGCACCAGCGTCCGCCCGTCGACGGACTTGTAGATCTCCCCCGGCGGCAGGATGCCGATCAGCACCATGGCGACGGCGCCCGCGACGGCCGTGGCCGCGATGGGCATCAGTCCGAGTGCGGCCGGGACGATGACCGCCAGCAGGATGAGCGCGGCAACCGGCGCCATGCGCTTCTGCCGCGTCGAGACCTCCGGCTCGCCGGGCTTGAAATAGATCAGCAGTTCCCTCTCCGGATCGAATTCACGCATCTTCTCCCGCGGGCCCCAGATCAGCAGGCTGTCGCCTTCCTGGAGCAGAATATTCTGGATGCCGGTGCGATGCGGCTGGCCGTCGCGATAATAGGCGATCGCCTTCATGTCGAAGGACTCTTCCAGGCCGAGGTCGCGCACCGGCCGGCCGATTGCGGGCGAGCGCGGCGGTACCACCGCCTCCGCCAGCTCGCCGGTGCTGAGCGGATATTTCTGCTGGCTCTTTGGCACGCCCGCGAAGGTCAGCGCCGCATGGTCCTGCGCGAAACGCTGCACGACCTCCTCGCGGCCCTGGAACAGGAGCATGTCGCCCTGCAGAAGCATGACATCCCCTCTCGGGACCACGAGCTGTTCGCTCTCGCGCACGATTGCGATCAGCACGACGCCGTAGTCGGCGAGGTTGAGTTGGCTCATGCGCATCTCGCCGTCGTCGCCTTCTTCCCCGACCCAGACCTCGAACAGCCTGTCGTCGAGGCGATAGGTCTGCACGAGATCCGGCGCGGGCGGCACCTGCAGCGGCGGCGGCGCGCGTTCCTCGCCCGGCAGCAGCCGCTGCCCGAGCAGAAATATGTAGGCGAGCGCGGCGGCCAGCAGGACCGCGCCTACCGCGGTGAATTCGAAAAAGCCGAATCCGGAACCGGTTGCGTCCGCCAGCAGGCTGTCCACGACCAGATTGTGCGAGGCGCCGATCAGCGTGAGGTTGGCGCCGATCAGTGCCGTACAGGCCATCGGCAGCAGGATCCTGGACTGCGGCACCTCCATCTGTTTGCAGAGCCGCAGGATCACGGGGACGAAGAATGCGGCAGCGGCGACGATATTGACGAACCCGGACAGGATGCCCGGGATGCCGGTGTTCAGGAGCAGCAGACGGTTGTAACGGCGGTGGATGACGTTTTCCAGCCGCCGCGCCACCCATTTGACGACCCCGGTTCGTTTCAGACCGGCGCCGATCACCATGAGCCCGGCTATCGTGACGACGGCGAAACTGGAGAAGCCGGTGAAGGCCTCCGCGGGCGACACCAGCCCCGTCAGAACCAGCGTCACCAGCACGAGCACGGCGGTGATGTCGGGCTCGATCCAGCCGCTCACGAACAGGACGAACGCGACGAACAGGATCAGCAGGACCAGCAATGCGCTGAAGGTCATGCAGGGAACTTTACCAGACGCTCCCGCGAGCCTTCAGCGGCGCGGGGCGCGGAACGGCAGCAGGCATTGCACCCAGGGCGAGGCGAAGCGGTCCAGCGACAGGCTCTCGTGGATGCCCGTGAGCGTCTCGCCGAACAGCCGTGCCTCGACGATCGAGCGGGCGTAGAAGGGCGTGTCTTCCAGCGTGCGCAGTACCCGCGCGCCGCCGGGTTCCTCGCTGCGGGTGGTTCGCGCCACGCGCCAGCCGGTGGCGGGCAGGATCGCCGCGGCGGGTGCCTCGAAGTTCGCGACCCCGCCGTCGCTGGCGAAACGCAGTGCCAGCGAGTGGCGGCTGCCGTCGCGGCGGACGGCGTCGTAGAGCACCGCCGCATCCCGGCCCGCGTCCATGCGCGACCAGTTCCAGCCGGCGAAGTCGCGTTCGAGGGCGTCGTCGCCCCAGTTGCTGTCCAGGTAGCCGGTGCCGCTCCAGCGGGACGCGGGCGCCGAAAGCTCCACTTCCACCCGTGCCCGGGGCGCCAGCGGCTGCCAGTGGTGGCGGCCGTTCGCGTCGAGGGCGTAGGGGTCCGCGCCGGGGATCTCCGGGCGCACGCGGACGGTGCCGCGCAGGCGCTTCGGCACCGGGACGGTGACCTCGTCGATCTCGAACACGAGGTCGTCGCCGTCGCGCCGAACCGCGCTGGGGCCGATGCGGAACTCGTCGGCGCCACGCTCGACCCGCGCGGCAGAGCGCTCCGTGAACGCCCACCGTTTTGATCCTGGCCGGTACAGCACCGCGTTCAGCGCGCAATGATCCGAAGGCTCGGCCGGAGCGCGTCGGCGCGCCATGGCATACCACGGCGAGAAGACACTACCGACGAACGCGATCAGGGTCAGCGCCTGCCGGCCGTCGGGGCTCATCGCGTCCACGTACCACCAGCGATAGCCGTCGGCGGGAACCGGTGCGTCGAAAGGCGGGAAGAGCGAGGACAACCGTTTGACTCCGTCTGCTGGTGTGTCTATTCTAACTGACACCACCTTTGACAACCTGACATGACACTCTAACATGACACCCGGGAGGCGGGCATGGAAGGCACATCGCGGATCGAGTCGGCGCTGGCGGCGGCGCTGGAGCAGGGGAGCGCGCAGCCGAAATGCCCGCCGAAGCTTGCCGAGGCCATGCATTATGCCGTCTTCCCCGGCGGGGCGCGGGTGCGCCCGAGGCTGTGCCTCGCGGTCGCCGAGGCCTGCGGCAGCGACGCGGGCCGACTGGCGGTTGCCGCCGCGTCCGCGCTGGAGCTGCTGCACTGCGCCTCCCTCGTGCATGACGACATGCCCTGCTTCGACGACGCTGCGTTCCGGCGCGGCAAGGCGTCGCTGCATCGCGCGATGGGAGAGCCGCTGGCGCTGCTCACCGGCGATGCGCTGATCGTGCTCGCCTTCGAAATCATCGCCGACGGCGCAGCCGGGGCGGAGCGCAGCCTGGCGCCGCTGCTGCTCACCGTCAGCCGCGCGGTCGGCGGACCCGCGGGTCTCGTGGCCGGTCAGGCCTGGGAGTGCGAACCCCGGGTGGTACTGGCCGATTACCATCGGGCGAAGACGGCAGCGCTGTTCGTGGCCGCCACCGAAGCGGGTGCCATCGCCTCCGGTGCGGATCCCGTGGAGTGGCGTGCGCTGGGCGAGCGGCTCGGCGAGGCCTACCAGGTCGCCGACGATCTGCGCGATGCCGCGGGCGATTGCGAGGAACTCGGCAAGCCCGTCGGCCGCGACGCCGCACTGGGCCGCCCGAGCGCGGCCACCGAACTCGGCATCGCGCGGGCGCTAGGCCGGATGGAGGCGCTGGTGGACGACGCCATCGCCGCCATACCGGACTGCCGGGGGGCGGAGAGCCTGGAGGAGCTGATCCACCACGAGTCGCGCCGCCTGGTGCCGAAAGACCTGGCGCGCCTGGTGGCGTGAGGCCGTGTACCGGCAGCCTGTGCCGGCACTGAGGGACAGGCTGGCGGGGTGGCGCGACGCGCTGCTCGCGAGCACCCGCTTCCAGCGCTGGGCGGCTGCTTTCCCGCTGACGCGGCCCATCGCCCGCCGCCGCACGCGGGAACTGTTCGATCTCTGCGCGGGTTTCGTCTATTCCCAGGTGCTGCTGGCGTGCGTCGAGCTCGACCTGTTCGAGCGGCTGGCGGAGGGCCCGCGCGACGCCGACGCACTGGCACGGGACTGCGATCTGCCGGAGTCTGCGGCGACGCGCCTGTTCGACGCCGCGGTCTCGCTGCGGCTGCTGAGCCGGCGCCCGGACGGGCGTTACGCGCTGGGCCCCCTGGGCGCGGCACTGCGGGGCAATCCGGGCGTGGCCGCCATGGTTCGCCATCATCGTCTGCTCTATGCGGATCTGGCCGATCCGCTGGCACTGCTGCGCGGCGAGCGGCGCGATACCGCGCTGGCCGACTACTGGGCCTATGCCGGCGAGGACGACCCGGCCGGCGCCGCCGCGGAGCGCGTTGCCGACTATTCGGAACTCATGTCGGCCTCCCAGCCCTTCGTCGCCGCCGAGGTGCTTGCGGCGGTTTCGCTGAAGCGCTGCCATCGCCTGCTGGATGTCGGCGGCGGCCAGGGCACCTTCCTCGTCGCCGCCGGGCGGCGCTGGCCCCACCTGCAGCTGGCCCTGTTCGATCTGCCGGCGGTTGCCGAGCGGGCGCGGCATCGTCTCGACCAGGCGGGTCTCGGCGGGCGTGCCACGGTAACCGGCGGCAATTTCCTCACCGACCCCCTGCCCGGCGGAGCCGACGTGATTTCCCTGCTGCGGGTGATCCACGATCACGACGATGCCGCCGCCAGGCGGATCCTCGCTGGCGCGCGGGCGGCCCTCGAGCCGGGCGGGCGGTTGCTGCTCGCCGAACCGATGGCGGGCACCCGGGGCGCCGAACCCGTCGGCGATGCCTATTTCGGCCTCTATCTGTTCGCCATGCGCAGCGGCCGGCCGCGCACCCTGGAGGAACTTCGCGCGCTCCTCGCCGACGCCGGTTTCACCGACGTACGGGCGATTGCCACCCGCGTCCCGCTGCTGACCCGGGTCATCGTGGCGGAGCGCGCGACGAGTTAGGCGAAAACCCTGACACCGGAAACCGTCAATACAACTTGACAACACCGATAGTCAAGCTAGACTGACGCATAAGGCGTTAATGACTGTCCGTGCCGGGCAGCCGGAGTGTGTGACTCAGTGACCATGGATGCCCTTGCCGTCGTGCTGGAGAAGCCGGAGCAACTGGTGCTCAGCCGGCTGGATCTGACCTCGCCCGCAGCGGGCGACGTCGTGGTCGATATCCGCTGGAGCGGGATCAGCACCGGCACCGAGCGTCTGCTGTGGTCCGGCCGCATGCCCCCCTTCCCGGGCATGGGTTATCCGCTGGTCCCCGGTTACGAATCCGTGGGAGTGGTCCGCGAGGCCGGTCCCGCCTCCGGCCGCCGCGCCGGCGAGTTCGTGTTCGTGCCCGGGGCCCGTTGTTTCGGCGAGGTGCGGGGCCTGTTCGGTGGCGCCGCGTCCCGGGTCGTCGTGGCCGGCGAACGCGTCGTACCGGTGGACGAGAACCTGCGGGAAGAGGCAGTGCTGCTGGCGCTGGCCGCCACGGCCTACCACGCCATTGCCGGCGCCGGCCCGCCCGCATCGGTCCCCGAACGGATTCCCGAACTGATTGTTGGCCACGGCGTGCTCGGCCGGCTGCTGGCGCGCCTCGCGGTGATGCTCGGCAATCGCCCCGTGACGGTGTGGGAGAAAGACCCGGCCCGGGCCGACGGCGCGCTCGGCTACCGTGTCCTCGACCCGGCGGAAGACGAGCGCCGCGACTATTCGGTCATCTGCGACGTCAGCGGCGACGCGTCACTGCTCGACGAACTGATCGGCCGGCTCGCGCCCGGCGGCGAGGTCGTGCTCGCCGGCTTCTACCACGAGCCGGTGTCGTTCTCGTTCCCGCCGGCCTTCATGCGTGAAGCCAGGCTGCGCATCGCCGCCGAATGGCGCCCGGGCGACATGATCGCCGTGCGCGATCTCGTCGCCGCCGGCGGGCTGTCACTGGCCGGCCTCATCACCCATCGACATCCGGCCGGCGAGGCCGCCGCGGCCTACCGCACGGCGTTCGGCGATCCGGCCTGCCTGAAGATGGTGCTGGACTGGAAAGACGCGCATCCGGACGGCGCCACACCCAAGAACGCAATCAGCGGGAGAGATTCATGAGCGACAGGCGAACCGAGGGCGGCGTGACCGTGCAGCTTCCCGACAGCATGCAGGCCAGGCTGCGGGCCGAGGCTTCCATCGAGCCCGACCCGGTGCCCACGGGCGAGCCGGCGAAAGAGACCCAGATCATCGCCATCTACGGCAAGGGCGGCATCGGCAAGAGCTTCACGCTCTCCAACCTGAGCTACATGATGGCGCAGCAGGGCAAGAAGGTGCTGCTGATCGGCTGCGACCCGAAGAGCGATACCACCTCGCTGCTGTTCGGCGGCAAGGCCTGCCCGACCATCATCGAGACTTCGTCGAAGAAGAAACTCGCCGGCGAGGAGGTCGAGATCGGCGACGTCTGCTTCGTGCGCGACGGCGTCTTCGCCATGGAGCTCGGCGGCCCCGAGGTGGGCCGCGGCTGCGGCGGGCGCGGCATCATCCACGGCTTCGAGCTGATGGAGAAGCTCGGCTTCCACGACTGGGACTTCGACTACGTGCTGCTCGACTTCCTCGGCGATGTGGTCTGCGGCGGCTTCGGCCTGCCCATCGCCCGGGACATGTGCCAGAAGGTGATCGTGGTCGGCTCCAACGACCTGCAGTCCCTCTACGTCGCCAACAACGTCTGCTCGGCCGTCGACTACTTCCGCCGGATGGGCGGCAACGTCGGGGTCGCCGGCCTGGTGGTGAACAAGGACGACGGCACGGGCGAGGCGCACGCCTTCGCGGAGAAGGTGGGCATCCCGGTGCTGGCCTCGATCCCCGCGCACGACGACATCCGCAAGAAGTCGGCGAACTACGAGATCATCGGCCACCCCGGTAGCCAGTGGGGCCCGTTGTTCGAGCAGCTGGGCCTGGCCGCCGCCGAGGCGCCGCCGGTGCTGCCCGCGCCGCTCGAGCACGAGGGCCTGCTCGACCTGTTCAAGGGCGAGGATGTCGGCCGCGGCGTCGAGCTGCAGCCGGCCACCATGGCGGACATGTGCGGCGGAGTCGCGCCGGCGCATACGTCGCTCGAAGTCGTCTACGAAGACGCGTGAGGGGGGCTCGGGCGATGACCGAAACCACGGACAATCGCATGCAGGGCCTCGAGGCCTCCGGCACGGCGGCGAACGACGCGCCGGCGGAGCCGATCGAGCAGGCCGCGGCCAAGGCGGCCGCAGAGGGCGGCTGCCACGGCGGCAAGGAGACGATGCAGGCCGCCGCGCGCGAGGCCGGCAAGTCGGCGACGCTGGACAAGCTGGCGGAGGACTACCCGACCGGCCCGCACGACCAGCCGCAGTCGATGTGCCCGGCGTTCGGCTCGCTG
>DATFKW010000169.1:0-2664 GCA_035268405.1 Gammaproteobacteria bacterium | reverse complement strand
CCATTGTCGTCCCCCTTTGCTGCAAGGCTTTGGCAGCCCTCCCTTGCGGGTCTTCGGGTGCCCCTGATGCCGTGTCTGTTTCACGGGAGTGTATACTGCGCGGCGCCCGGAGGTCGTCCCCGCGGCCGGCGAATGGCTCGCCCGGCCCGCGGCGCCGCCGGGTTCATGCTTCAGGAGGAGGGAAGGCCTTGCCAGCCAGGTGCACAGCAGCATTCAGCCATTACCCGGGCCAGGACCGGTGAGCGCGGTGGCGGAGGACACGGCGGTACTGCTCGAGGGCAAGGATCTCGAGCTCTGGCGCGGCGAGACGCGCCTGTTCTCCAGGGTGTCGTTCCAGCTCAAGGCCGGCGAGCTGTTGCATATCGTCGGGCCGAACGGCTGCGGCAAGACCAGCCTGTTGCGCGTGCTCTGCGGCCTGACCCTGCCGGAAACCGGAGAGGTCTACTGGCAGGGCAAGAAGCTGGCGCGCAACCGCGCGAATTTCCACGCGAGCACCTGCTACCTCGGGCACCGGGAGAGTCTCAAGGCGGACCTGACGGCCGAAGAGAACCTGGTGTTCCAGCTCGGCTTGCGCTGCTGGCTGAGCCCCGCCGACATCCACGGCGCGCTGGAACGCGTCGGCCTGACGGGCCGCCGCACGGTGCCGGCGCGCAGCCTGTCCGCGGGCCAGAAGCGCCGCGTCTCGCTGGCGAGGGCACTGGCCAGCGGCGCGAAACTGTGGATTCTCGATGAACCCTATACCAACCTCGACGTTGCCGGACGAGAGCTGGTGGACCAGATGATGAGCGAGCACCTGGGCCGGGACGGCCTCGTGCTGCTGGTGGCTCACCAGGCCCACGGCGTCGCGGACGGCGTGCGCCGGCGACTGGAGCTCGGCTGATGGAATGGCCCGGACTCGGCTCGGCCTTCTGGCTGCAGCTCACGCGCGACCTGCGGCTCGCCTTTCGCCATATCGGCCAGGCGGCGAACCCCCTGATGTTCTTCGTCATGGTGACGACACTGTTTCCGCTGGCGCTGAGCCCGGCGCCCGAGCTGCTGGAGGCGATCGCGCCGGGCGTGATCTGGGTGTCGGCATTGCTGGCCTCGCTGCTGGCCGCGGAGAGCCTGTTCCGCCAGGACGTGGAGGACGGCACCATGGAACAGCTGGCGCTGTCACCCCAGCCGCTGTCGCTGCTGCTGCTGGCCAAGACGACTTCGCACTGGCTGATGACCGGCCTGCCGCTGGTGCTGATGGCCCCGGTGGTCGGCCACGCCTTGTTCCTGCCGACCGAGGCCATCCCGGCGACGATGCTGGCCCTGCTGCTGGCGACCCCGGTTCTGAGCCTCGCCGGCGCCGTGATGGCGGCCCTGACCGTCGGCCTGCGGCGCGGCGGCGGGCTGTTGTCCCTGCTGATCCTGCCCGTGGTGATGCCGGTGCTGATTTTCGGCGCCCGGGCCACCGACATGGCCATGCAGGCGCTGGACGTGTCCGGCGTGATGTACCTGCTGGCCGCCGTGCTGCTGCTCGCGATCAGCCTCGCGCCGGCGGGCATGGCCGCGGCGATGCGGATCAGCCTTGACTAGCGCAGGCCAGGGGCAGGGCCAGGCCCGGCGCCGGACTCGCGTCCGGACGCAAATCAACGGATAATTCACGACCCAGGCGCTCAGGCCGCACGAGTGGAACGAATTTCACGTGCGCGTCCATGAGTATTCATCGCAATTGAGACTCGTTCTACTTGGTTGTTAAATAGCCGCCCATGTGGGAATTCATACATAAGCTCGGTTCGCCACCGCATTTCTGGCGCCTGTCCGGCACGCTCGTGCCGTGGTTCGGTTGGTTTGCGCTGGTGCTCATCGCCGTGGGCACCGTGGGAGGACTCTGGATCGCGCCGGAGGATTACCAGCAGGCCGACGCCTTCCGGATCATCTATTTTCACGTGCCCAGCGCCTGGCTGTCGCAGTTCGGCTACGTGGTCATGGCCGCGGCCGCCGTGGTCGGCCTGGCCTGGCGCATCAAGCTGGCGCATGCCGTCGCGGCCGCCTGCGCGCCCATCGGCGCTTCCTTCACGGTGGTCGCGCTGGCGACCGGTTCCATCTGGGGCAAGCCGATGTGGGGCGCCTGGTGGGTGTGGGACGCCCGCCTGACCTCGACGCTGGTGCTGCTGTTCCTTTATTTCGGTTACATGGCGTTGCGCGCGGCCATCGACGACGAGAACCGGGCGGATCGCGCCAGCGCGCTGCTGGCCATCATCGGCGTCATCAACATCCCGATCATCAAGTACTCGGTGGAGTGGTGGAACACGCTGCACCAGCCGGCGACGATCTCGAAACTGGGCAAGCCGTCGATGGAGCCCGCCATGCTGGTGCCCCTGCTGATCATGTGGCTCGGTTTCACTTTTTTCTTCTTCGCGATCCTGATGATCCGCACGCGCGCGGAAATAATTGCCCGCGAGCGGAACAAAAAGTGGCTTCGCGATGTCATCGATAAGGATGGGGTCTGAACGTGGAATTCCTTACTTTCGGTAAATACACATGGTACGTCTGGTCCAGCGTGATCCTTTCGTTCGTTGTGTTGGGGGCAAACGTCATCATGGCGCGCCGCCTTTTGAAATCAAGAATTGAAATGGCCCGCCGCCGGCTGGCCGCAGAGGAGGTTTGAATGAAAGCTCGCCACCAGCGTCTTTT
>DATFKW010000168.1:0-4764 GCA_035268405.1 Gammaproteobacteria bacterium | reverse complement strand
ATCGCCTTGAGCTTGATCTCTTCCTCGTTCACCATTTTGGCGGCCTCGTCATCCGCCAGCAGCTTCATCGCGTCGCTGACTTTCAGCTTGCGCTGGCGCTTCTTGCCGCCCATGTTGCTGAACAGCCCCTGCAGCTGGTTGGCCATCTCTTCCATGCCGGGCGGCGCCATGATGTTGACCCCGCCGGGCGCGGCGCTGACCTCGATCTCGATCTCCTTGTCGTCCAGTCGGCCTTCCCGCAGCATCTTGCGGAATTTCTGCCGCGTGTCCGCGCCGCGCGCCTCCTCGGCGCCCTGCTTCTCCGCGTCGTCCCAGCCGGAGCGCGTGCCCGGCAGCAGCGCGTCGAGCACGCGCTCCTCCGCGGCATCCTCCGCGCGATGCCGCACCCGCTCCATCTCCTGTTCGCGCGTCATCTTGATCGAGGCATCGGCAAGGTCCCGGATGATGCTGTCCACCTCGCGGCCGACGTAGCCCACTTCCGTGAACTTGGTGGCCTCGACCTTGATGAAGGGCGCGCGCGCCAGCCGCGCGAGGCGCCGGGCGATCTCGGTCTTGCCGACGCCGGTCGGCCCGATCATGAGGATGTTCTTCGGCGTGATCTCGGAGCGCAGCGGCTCCTCGATCTGCATGCGGCGCCAGCGATCGCGCAAGGCGATCGCCACCGCGCGCTTGGCGGCGGTCTGGCCCACGATGTGCTTGTCCAGTTCCTGCACGATCTCGCGCGGCGTCATGGGAGTCTGGATCATGACAGGGTCTCGATTACCAGGTTGCTGTTAGTGTAGACACAGATGTCGGCCGCGATGCCCAGCGCTTTCTCCACCACGGCGCGGGCGTCCAGCTCGGTGTTCTCCAGCAGCGCGCGCGCGGCCGCCTGGGCATAAGGCCCGCCGGAGCCGATCGCCATCAGGTCGTTTTCCGGCTCGATCACGTCGCCGTTGCCGGAGATGATGAAGCTCTTCTCGCGGTCGGCCACGCACAGCAGCGCCTCCAGGCGCCGCAGCATGCGGTCGGTGCGCCAGTCCTTGGCCAGCTCGATGGCGCCGCGCGTCAGGTTGCCGTGCTGCTGCAGCTTCGCCTCGAAGCGTTCGAACAGGGTGAAGGCGTCGGCCGTGCCGCCGGCGAACCCGGCCAGCACCTTGCCGTCGTAGAGCTGGCGTACCTTGCGGGCGTTGCCCTTCATGACGGTGTTGCCCATCGAGACCTGCCCGTCTCCGCCGACGGCGACGACGCCGTCGCGGCGCACGGACAGGATGGTGGTGCCGCGAAACTGTTGCATTGGGGACTCCTCAGTGCGTCCGGCTTGGTCGGCCCGGCTCAGTTGGCCTGGCTCAGTCGGCCCGGGGCGGTGCCTCAGCGCCGTTTGCGCGCACGCGGGTGCGCCTGATCATAGATGCGGGCCAAATGCTGAAAATCAAGGTGGGTGTAGATCTGCGTGGTGCTGATGTCGGCGTGGCCGAGCAGCTCCTGCACGGCCCGCAAGTCACCGCTGGACTCCAGCAGGTGGGTGGCAAAGGAATGCCTGAAGGTGTGCGGGCTGACGCCTTGCGGCAGGCCCAGCCGGCGCGCCCAGTACTGCACGCGGGCCTGGATGTTCCGGGTGGACAGCGGCCGGCCGATGCGGCTGATGAACATCGCGGCGGACGGCGTTTTCTCCAGCTGCGGCCGAACGCGGATCCAGTCGCGCAGCGCCTCGCGGGCCTTGGCGCCCACCGGCACGATCCGGGTCTTGGCGCCCTTGCCGGTCACCCGCACGGTTCCCTCCGCCAGGTCCACGTCGCCGAGCTGCAATCCGGCGAGCTCCGCCAGCCGCAGCCCGGAGGAGTAGAGCAGTTCCATCACCGCGCGGTCCCGGGTGGCGATCGGGTGATCGACGCGCACGTCCAGCAGCCGGCCCATGGCATCGGCGTCCAGCGTCTCGGGCAGTCGCCGCGCGGCCTTGGGCGCGGTGATGTCGAGGCCGGGATTGGCGGCCACCACCCCCTCGCGCAGGAGGTAGCCGAACAGGTTGCGCGTGGCCGCCAGGCGACGCTGCACGGTGCGCGGCGCCTGGCCGCGCCGATGCAGGCGCGCCGCGAAGGAGCGAATGTGGCCGCTGTCCACCTGCGCCCAGTCGGGCACCTCGGCATTGCACAGGAAGGTGTAGAGCGCCTCGATGTCGCGGTGATAATTCTTGACGGTCAGCGCGGACAGCTGGCGCTCGTAGCGCAGGTGCCCCAGCCACCGCTCCAGCCAGGCGCGATCGGGGCCCGCGGCATTCATGCGCCGCCGCGGGCGGCCGGGGGCCTCAGCCGCGCGGCGGCCAGCGCCGCCGAGGTCAGCTGGCCGATGCGCGCGAGGAAATCCGTGCTCATGGTGGGATTGAAGCGGTCGGGGTCGTTGCTGCCGATCGCCAGTATGCCCAGCTCGCAGTCCTCGCCCAGCGGCACCATGGCCACGGAGGCGATGCCGGCCGCCTCGCCGGGGAACAGGAACTCCCGCTGCGCGTCGCGAATCCGGCCGCAGCGCGGCTTGCCCTGCTGGATGAAGGTGGAAAAGGGCTTGAGCGCGGCATCCGCGCGGTCCGCATGGCGCAGGAAGCGGGTGCGCTCGCGCGGCACGATCTCGGAGGTGTTGTGCAGCAGCACGACCACCGCCTGGCTGGCGCCGAAGTCCTCGCGCAGCCCGGCCTCCAGCGCCCCCAGCACGGCCACGACGTCGTTGGCGCGCAGCAGGCGCAGGGCGAGCGCATGAATCTTGTCCGACAGGCCGGAGTTGAAGCGCGCCACTTCGACCAGCTCGCGCAGCCGCCGCTCCAGCCCCCGGTTCTTCTCCTGCAGCACGTTGACCTGGCGCTCGACCAGCGAGACGGTCGAGGTGCCGCTGCGGTGCGGAAGCCGCAGGCGCTCGAGCAGCCCGGCGTGGCGTTCGAAGAAATCGGGGTGGTCGGCGAGATAATCGGCGACGCCCTGGTCCGCCGGCGGGTTCGCGGCCGGGCCGCTGTCTTCTGCTTCTGGACTGCTCACAGCTTGATGGTCCCCTCGAACACCTTTGCGGAAGGCCCGCTCAGCCAGACCGGCGTGCCGCGGCCATGCCATTCGACGCCCAGGCTGCCGCCCGGCAGGTCGACCCTGACCACGGAGTCTAACGCGTCCCGGTCCCGCAGTATCGCCACCGCCGCGCAGGCGCCGGTGCCGCAGGCCTGTGTCTCGCCGCAGCCGCGCTCCCACACGCGCAGCGCGATCCGGTCGCGCCCCAGCACCTGCGCGAAGCCGACGTTGGCGCCCCGCGGGAAGGCCGGGTGAGTTTCGATGGCCGGGCCGAGGGTGGTCACCGGGGCGTCGCCGAGGTCCGTCTCGCCCAGCTCCGACAGGTCGATGACGGCATGCGGGTTGCCCATCGACACCGCCCCCACGCGCACGGTGCGGCCGGGGAGCTCGACGGCGTAGTGGCGCTGTTCGCGCTGTGCGGTGAAAGGAATGTGCGCGGGCGCGAAGTCCGGCGCGCCCATCGATACGGCCGCGGCGCCGCCGGCGACGCGCGCCTCCACCCGGCCCGCGGCGCTGCGCATCGCGAATGCGCCGGCGCCCGGCTCGAACTCAGTGCTCCACAGCCACGCCAGGCAGCGCGCGCCGTTGCCGCACTGCTCCACCTCGCCGCCGTCCGCATTCCAGATGCGGTAGGCGAAGGCGGCGTCCCCGGCGGGGTCGGCCTCGATCACGAGCAGCTGGTCGCAGCCGATGCCCCTGCGGCGGTCGGCGAGCCACCGCACCGTGCCTGCGCCGGGCGCGAACGGCCGGCGGCGCGCGTCGATCACGACGAAATCGTTGCCGGCGCCGACCATCTTGTGGAAGGCCAGCGGCGTGGACCCGGATGGCGCGGAAGTTTGGCTCATTGCTGGGGCGCAATTATAGTGGTCTCGCCGCATTCGGGGTGGCGAGAGTGAAATACGAAGACTTGAGAGACTTTATCCGGCTGCTCGAGCAGCGGGGCGAACTGCGGCGCATTGCGACGCCGGTGAGCCCGGTGCTGGAGATGACCGAAATCTGCGACCGCGTGCTGAAGCGCGGCGGGCCCGCGCTGCTGTTCGAGAAGCCGGCCGGCTTCGACATCCCGGTGCTCGGCAACCTGTTCGGCACGCCGGAGCGGGTGGCGCTGGGCATGGGCCAGGAGTCCGTCGAGGCGCTGCGCGAGGTCGGCAAGCTGCTGGCTTTTCTCAAGGAGCCCGACCCGCCGAAGGGGATGCGCGACGCCTGGGAAAAGCTGCCCGTGTTCCGCCAGGTGCTGAACATGGCGCCGCGCACCGTGCGCAAGGCGCCCTGCCAGCAGAACGTGGCCGAGGGCCCGGACGTGGACCTCGAGAAGCTCCCCATCCAGACCTGCTGGCCGGGCGACGCCGGCCCGCTGCTGACCTGGGGGCTGGTGGTGACGCGCGGTCCGGAGCGCGCCCGCCAGAACCTCGGTATCTATCGCCAGCAGCTGATCGGCAGGAACCGCCTGATCATGCGCTGGCTGTCGCACCGCGGCGGCGCGCTGGATTTCCGCGACTGGCAGCAAAAGCACCCCGGCGAGCCCTTCCCGCTGGCAGTGGCGCTGGGGGCCGACCCGGCGACCATCCTGGGCGCCGTCACGCCCGTGCCCGACACCCTGTCGGAATACGCCTTCGCCGGCCTGCTGCGCGGCGGCCGCACGGAAGTGGTGAAGTGCGGCGACTCGGAGCTGGAAGTGCCCGCGAGCGCCGAGATCGTGCTCGAGGGCCACCTGGCGCCGGGCGACACCGCGCCGGAG
>DATFKW010000167.1:0-17890 GCA_035268405.1 Gammaproteobacteria bacterium | reverse complement strand
CAGCAGCGTTAAGCGTCTATCGAAGTAGCAGGACCGAGACCTGCCAGGCCCGCCAGGGCCAACGGCATCGAGTCGTAAGAGTCTCTGCGCACCATCGCCCGGAGCATATGAGTTCGGGGGTTCGACACGCGCCTTTGGCGCGTGGACGTCGTCGCGAAGCGACGGCGGTCCGCAGGACTGGCCGCTTGCGGCCAGCAATATCCCCCGGTTCAGTGCTTAATTAGTAGTAATGGCGGAGAGGGGGGGATGGGTCGGCCCGTGCGGGCCGACGCCTGCGGCTTCGAACCGCTGTGTATGAGTTCGGGGGTTCGAATCCCCCCCTCTCCGCCACTGCTACCAGCCGCGTTCTCACTGGAGGGATTTGAACCCCCGAACTCATACACAGTGGTTCGAAGCCGCAGGCGTCGGCCCGCACGGGCCGACCCATCCCCCCCTCTCCGCCACTGCTATCGGCTGTGTTCTCACTGGGGGGCGGGTTGAAACCCCGGAACTCATATGCTCCGGGCGATGGCGCGCAGAGACTCTTACGGCCCGATGCCGTTGGCCTTGGCGGGCCTGGCAGGCCTCGGGCCTGCTGCTCCGACAGGCGCTTAACGGCGCTGCCGCTCAGAAAAACAGCTGAAACTGGACGGCCCCGCCGCCAAAACCTCGCTGACTCAATTCCTGGCTGAGAGAGGCGCGCACTTCGGCCTGCTCCGAAAAGGTATAGCGAAAACCGACGATCAGCTTGTCGCTGAAATCACCCAGTGCGTAGCTGGCATCCGGATCGACAGCGACATAGTCGAAGTCGGGCACACCAGGCGCATAACCGACGCTGATGCCACTGTTGGCGCGCAGGTATTCGTAGAACGCGCCGCCGAGTATGTCCTTACGCTCATATTGATGGCCTTTGAATCCGACCGACTCCGCTTTGCGGTCAACGTAATGCGCGAGCAGTCGCAGTCGATGGTGCTCTGCGAGCAGTCGCACATGCTCTACTGACGCTGTGAACTCCCGGTTACCGTATTCGTAGTCAAATCCCGGCGTGCGAAATGTACGTGCGTCTTCGAAATCCACCCACTCACCCCAGAATGACCATAGCGCCCCGTCCTCTCCCTGTCTCGAGAAGCGCAGCTCGGCGCGATTGTTTCGCTGCGCCTGCGACGCGAGTTCCGGGGATGCCGCCGCATCAGTAAAGCGTCGCTCAAAACCCTGGCCCACGCGGCCCTCGCTGTAGACAAACCAGTCACCCGCCAAGCGCCAGCGCGCAACCCACTCCAGGAACATGCCCTGCTGTTCCTGAGTGCCGCCTACATCGTTCTTGCTCTCGAAATTGAAATCCTCAAGCAGCACCGAAAGGCGGAGATATTGCTCGCGATTATCGCGATATAGCGCGTAGCCGATGGCCACGTCCAGAAGCGACTTGTCGTACTCCGGGTTCACCGTGACAAACGCTGCGGAGTTCTCAAACAGTGACCGTTCGAAGCCCAGCAGCAGCTGCTCGGTAACCACACTGCGTCGGCGTTGACCGTCGCGCTCGAAACGCGCGGACAAACGCCATTTGTCGTTGAGCGGCTGGTTCAGGCTGAGATCAATATCGGTAAACAGCCGGTCGGAACTCGCGCTGCCCGTATTGACTCTCAGCGAGTTATTGACGAACTGTTTACGTTCCCAGGCATATTGCGCCTCGAGGTCCCAGGCGTAGTTGACCAGCGAGTGGACATACAGCAGGTCGTTCCGATAGCCGTCCTCGAATGCCCAGTCGTCCTGCGGCAAGTCGGCGTAAACGGCCTGCGCTGATAACAGCAGTGCGATGTAGCTCAGATTTTTCATCTTCGTTCCGGAAGGTTCGTCTAATTGCGCTTGGCGGTTCTTCATCATGGGATATTGCCGGCCGCGTCGCGGGTGACCGTCATCCCCCAGCTCCACTTGTTCACTGCTCATCCAGCAATCTCCCGACCTTATTGCGACGTGTCCGACCCGCTTCCGGTCAACCACAAGCAACACATCCTGATGGACGCGTAAGAGCATGCCGTAGCCCGCGACCAGGCGAAAGTCTGTCGTTGTAAACTTGCAGTGTGCACGCTCATACGTTGCGCAAGGAGGCCTCCCGTGAGATACGAAAACCGGCAACCGGGCGACCCGTTCGCGAGTCTGAAGCCGCATGCGCGCTGAACCCTTCAACTGGCCACGCGAGTCGATCTGTCTGCATCCCGCATCGCTGGACGTCGCGTCGGCCGCCGCTGAAATCTACCGTCGCACCTGTCGCGTCGGCTTCGATGAGCCGGGTTTTTGCGTTCTCAATGCCGGCCAGGACATGGATTCCGTCGCCTTCCGGCAACTGATGGTTGACCTGAAACGCGCAATGGCGGCAATGCACGAGTCAACGACCGGCCAGACGCTGGCCTGTCTGTCCGCCGGGCGCTTCGATCAACAGGAAACCACTCGGCCGCATCTCGATGGCGGACCGGACGAGTGTTTCCTGATGCTGGGCTACGAGCCTTCGGCGATAGGCTCCGAACTGGACATCTTCGACTACGCGAAATGCGCGTTTGACCGTGGTCTGGCGCCTGCCGAGTTCATGGCCAGGCACAACCCGATGTTCAGTGCCGACCATGACCTCCTGCGGCCCTATGCGACCCGCATCCCCTGCTTTTCCAGAAGCGATTACCGGATCGTCTGCATCAACAACTCGTGTGCGCCCTGTGCCGATTCGCGACCTGCCTGGCAGGGGACCCTGCACGCCGCCACGATCCCGGCGCCCGACGCATCCGAAACCCGTGTCGTCAACTCGACCGTGATTGCATCGGTGCCCGCGGGCACGCCGGATGCGATCGCTTCGTGGTAATACCCCGGGGCCTTCAATCATGCATGAGGATTGCCGTCAACGCCGGGAACGCTCAGCGGGCCACGGTTCCCGGGCCTTCGTGGTCCCTCAGCCAGCCCGCCAGCGAAGGGATGATCTCGCCGAGCGCCGCCTCGAAGCCCGCCAGCACCTGCTCCGGCTCCGTGGAGTCCACCGCTTGCCGGGCCTGGAACAGCCGACGCGCCAGCAGCGCGGAAGTTCGGCTGTCGTAAAGTCGTGCTTCGACCCGGATGTCCGCGTCGAGCGGGTCGGCGCCGGTCTCCGCGAGTTCGAAACGGCGCAGGTCCAGCGCCAGCGTCCGGTCCATGCCGCCGGCGCCGGCACTGACCTGGGCGAACACATCCCCGTCACGCAGGTAACGGACCAGCTGGGTCCGAAACAGCTCCGGCGCCGCCGCCACCCAGCGCGCGCTGGAATGGACCTGCAGCTGGCCCTGGTCGGTGCGCACCAGCACCCGGGCGGAGTCCCGCGCCGGGTCCGCATCGGGGCGCGCGACTTTCAGCGTCCAGGCGACGGGTTCGCCGGTCGCCTCGGGCGCGGATAGCTGCGGATCGAGCAGCTGCACCGGTTCGCTCTCCGGGAGAACCGTGCAGCCGGCCAGGATGGCCAGCGCGGCGAGCAACGCCGGCCGCAGAATCAAGAGCATCGTGCTGTTTCGGATCATTGGGACGGGTACTCCTCCGGCCGTTCGCCGCCGAGCAGAAAGCGCGCCGGGTCGCTGTCGAGTCGGCGCACGAGCTGAGAAAGGTCGCGCACCAGTCCGCGAAACTCTTCCAGGCTGCCCGAAAGCTCGCGCATGCCGACGCCGCCGAGCTGGCTGAGCTCGTCCTGGTTGCTCGCGATAATGGTATCGACGCGGCCGGACAGCGACTCGAGGTTCGCCAGGGTGGCGCCCAGGCGGCTTTTCAGCTCCGGCAGGTCCTGCAACAGGCCCTCGTCTACGTCGGCCAGCACTTTGTTGAACCTCGAGGTGGTGCGCTGGAATTCGGCCAGCAGTTCCGGCAGCGCCTCGCTGGTCTCCGACATGTTGGCCGACAGGCGACGCCACGCGCCGTCGGGACTGGCCAGCGACGCGCTGAACTCTTCCAGCGAAGCCAGCACGCTGTCGATCCGGTCGATGTTGGCATCGCTGAGCAGCGCATCGAGCTGCTTGAGCACCTTGTTGGCAGTGACGGTGATGCCCTCGGAGGACTCCAGCAGCCGGTTCAGGGGCGAGGAAATCGACTGGATGCGGCTTCCCTCGCCGGTCCCCGGCGGCAGCAGGGGGCTGTCGGGGCTGCCGCCGCTGAGCTGGATGGCCGCGGTGCCGGTCAGTCCGGTCAGCCGAATCGTGGCGACCGTGTTCTCGTGGATGGGCACCTTCGCGCCGACCTCGATGGTGACGACCACCTCGCGCACGTCTTCCGGGTTCAGCTGGAGCTCGGTGACGCGACCGACGTTGACGCCGTTGTAAAGCACCGGGCTGCCCGAGGACAGTCCGATGACCGACTCCTCGAACAGGATCTCGTATTTGTTCCAGGCGCTGTCGGTGGCGTAGTGCGCGGCGAAGAAACCGAACGCCACCGCCGCGACGGCCACGAGCAAGGTGAATGCGCCGATGACCACGTAATTGGCTCTTGTTTCCATGCCTTGTCCTCAGCCCGTGGCGGGCTCGCGTTCCCGGACGGCGCGCGCGCGCGGTCCACGGAAATATTCCCTGATCCATTCGTGCTCGAGCTCTTCGATTTCCTGCAGCGGCGCGGCCGCCAGGATCTCGCCGTCGGCGATCACCGCGACCCGGTCGCAGATGGTGTACAGCGTATCGAGGTCATGGGTGATGAGAAACACCGTAAGCCCCAGCGCGCGCTGCAGCGTGCGCAACAGCTGGTCGAACTCGGCGGCGCCGATGGGGTCCAGCCCGGCCGTCGGCTCATCGAGAAACAGCAGCTCCGGCTCCAGCGCCAGGGCCCGCGCGAGAGCCGCGCGCTTGCGCATACCGCCCGACAGTTCCGCCGGCATCTTGGCGCAGGTCGAGTCCGGCAGCCCCGCAAGCTGGACCTTGGAGCGGGCCAGGTCGCGCCGTAACTGTCCCGACAGATCCGGGCGATGCGTCTTCAGCGGCAGCTCGACGTTCTCCAGCACGGTCAGCGAGGAAAACAAAGCGCCGTCCTGGAACAGTACGCCGGCGCGGCGCGCCATGACGCGCTGCGCGTCCTCGGCGTGTTCCACGCGCTGGCCGAACACCTCGATCGAACCGCCGCTGGGACGCAGCAAGCCCAGGATAGCGCGCATCAGCACCGACTTGCCGGTGCCCGATCCGCCGACCACGCCGAGGATTTCGCCCCGGCGCAGGTCCAGGTCCAGCGAGCGGTGTACCACGTCGGCGCCGAAGCGGGTCTCGAGGCCCCGCACGCGCACCACGGCGTCGGAGGACTGTTGCCTGGCGGCCCCGCTCACCAGCCGATCTCCATGAAATAGATCGCCGCCAGCGCGTCGATGACGATGACCATGGTCAGACTCCGCACTACGGCGGTGGTTGTGTGCTCGCCCACGGACTGCGCGGTGCCGGCGACCCTCAGTCCCTCCAGGCAGCCGATCAGGGCGATCACCACGGCGAAGATGGGCGCCTTGATCATGCCGACCAGGTAGTGCCGCAGCGTGACGGTCTGTTCCACGCGGTCGAGGAACATCGTCAGGTTGATGTCCAGCGAAAGCACCGACACCAGCAGCCCGCCGATCAAGCCGCTGACGGTGGCGATGAAAGCCAGCAGGGGCAGAGTGATCAGCAGCGCGACCAGCCTGGGTAGCACCAGCACCTCGATCTCGTCGAGCCCCAGCGTGCGGATCGCGTCGACCTCCTCGCGCAGTTTCATCATGCCGATCTGCGCGCAGAAGGCGCTGGCGGTGCGCCCGGCCAGCAGGATGGCGGCGAGCAGCACGCCGAACTCGCGCACGAAGGCGTAGGTCACCAGGTCGATGACGAACAGCTCGGCGCCGAAGTCGCGCAGCACGGTCGCGCCGAGGAAGGCGACCACGGCGCCGACCAGGCCGCTGAGCAGGATCAGCAGCGGCACGGCATCCAGGCCGGTCGCTTCCACGTGATGGACGGTCGAGGTCAGCCTGAAGCGCTTCGGCTGCAGCAGGGTCCGGCCGAGGCGGTGCACGGTGATCCCCAGGAACCCCAGGAGTTCGCGCGAGCTGTCGAAAACCTCGACCGCGGCCCGGCCGATTCGCGCGAGGATCTGTCGCCACTGCGGCTCATGCGCCGGCTCGGGCGCGCGCGCATCGTCGCACGCGGCGTCCACGGCCTCGAACAGCGTCCGCCACTGGCCCGTGAGTCCGGCCTCGCCTGCGGCCTGTCCGGTGCGGCAGAACAGGCGCTCCAGCAGCAGCGCGCCGGAGGCGTCCAGGCGCGTGATGCCGCTCGCGTCCAGGCGGCTCGCCTGGCTGGCGAGCGACTCCACCCTGGCGTTGAGCTGCTCGATGTTGTCCAGCACCCATTCGCCGCGGGCGGCCAGGAGACCCGCCTCGCGCGCGTCGGGAACGAGCTCGGCCTTGTCTTGCGGGCCGCGGCTCGTTCCTTCAGCCTGTGCGACGGGTTCCCGGTCTCGCTCGTCCATGGTCTTGATTATGGGCCCTGCAGCAGTCAATGTTCGAGTTTAGAAGAAAAGGGCCCGGCTGAACCCGGGCCAGCGAAAGCGCAGCCAGACCGGCGGCAAGCCCGGCGTCCGGAACTTCGACGCCCCCCGGCGGTCTGGTAGAATGAGTCCAGTTTCCAACCATCATGACCAGGAGAGGCCGACCCCTATGGAGCCAGCCCGCACCACTTACACGGCGACTGCCCGCCCCGGCGTTCTCGAGACCAACAAGGTCCTCAAGAACACCTACCTGTTGCTTTCCGCGACGCTGCTGTTCAGCGCCTTCACGGCCGGCATCGCCATGTTCACCAACATGGCGCCGCTGAATCCCTTCATCGTGCTGGCCGGTTATTTCGGCCTGTTGTTCGCGACCATGAAGACCCGCGACAGCGCGCTCGGCCTGCTGTTCGTGTTCGCATTGACCGGTTTCATGGGACTGACTCTCGGGCCCATCATCAGCCTCTACCTGACCGCCATCCCCAACGGCAGCCAGGTCGTGATGACCGCCCTCGGCACCACCGGCGCGGTGTTCATCGGCCTGTCGGCCTACGCGATCAAGAGCGGGCGCGATTTCAGCTTCATGGGCGGCTTCCTGTTCGTCGGCATCCTGGGCGCCTTCCTGCTCGGGATCGTGGCGTTGCTGTTCAACATGCCGACGCTGTCGCTGGCCGTCTCCGGGATGTTCGTGCTGGCCATGGGCGGGCTGATCCTGTACCAGACAAGCGCGATCGTGCACGGCGGCGAGACCAACTACATCATGGCCACGGTCACGCTGTACGTGAGCATTTACAACCTGTTCACCAGCCTGCTGCACCTGCTCGGGGTGTTCGGCGAGGAGTGACCAGTCCCCTGGCTTGAGCGCGCCAGGCGGCTCGAGCGCATAAAATGAGGCGGCGGGTACCTTGGTATCCGCCGCCTTTTTCTATTGGAGTCGCCCGATGCCGCTGTTCTCGTCCAAGACCCTCAAGCACGCGCCCGGCTCGCGCTCGGACGCATCGCCCCTTGAGCAAACGCCCTGGCGGCGCGATGAGCGGGTGCAGCGTTTCAGCAACCCCTTTTTCACCATTTACGAGGACCAGGCCTGGAACCGCCGCGCGCAGCGGCATTTCCCCTACGGCATCATCTCTTTCCACAACCGCGCCGTGGGCATCCTGCCGCTGTCCGATGATGGCCAGGTCTGGCTGGTCGGCCAGCACCGTTACGCCACCGGCGAGTTCTCCTGGGAGTTGCCGATGGGCGGCGTGCCGCAAGACGCCACTTTGCTGGACGGCGCGAAGCGCGAGCTCAAGGAGGAAACCGGCCTGGAAGCCGCCCACTGGGAGCCGCTGCTGCAGCGGGTGCACCTGTCCAACTCCGTGACGGACGAGCTGGGCACGGTATTCCTCGCGCGCGGCCTGACCGAGGGCGAGATGGCCCCGGAAGCGAGCGAAGAAATCTGGGTCGTCACCACGCCGCTGGAAGAAGCCGTCATGGCCGCGCTCGACGGCCGGATCACCGATTCGCTGACGGTGGCGGGCCTGCTGGCGATGGAGCGGAAGCTGCAAGAAATGGGGAAGGGTTAAATGGGGCCCTTCCCCATTTTTTCCACGCCCATCCAGGGTCGCAGCACTTCCGGCACCACGATCGACCCGTCGGCCTGCTGGTAGTTCTCCAGGATCGCCACCAGCGCGCGGCCGGCGGCGACGCCGGAACCGTTCAGGGTGTGCACCAGCTCTGGCTTGCCGGTGTCGGGATTGCGCCAGCGCGCGCGCATGCGCCGCGCCTGGTAGTCGCCGCAGTTCGAGCACGACGAGATCTCACGATAGCGGTCCTGGCCGGGCAGCCACACTTCGAGGTCGTAGGTCTTCATCGAGGCCTGCCCCGTGTCGCCGCTCGACAGGAGCATCACCCGATAGGGCAGTTCCAGCAGCTGCAGCACGCGCTCGGCATGACCGGTGAGCGCCTCCAGCGCCGCCATCGAGTCGGCCGGCCGGGTGACCTGCACCAGCTCGACTTTCTCGAACTGGTGCTGGCGGATCATGCCGCGGGTATCCTTGCCGTAGCTGCCCGCCTCCGAGCGGAAGCAGGGCGTGTGGCCGGTCATCCGCAGCGGCAATGCATCGGCCGGCAGGATTTCGTCGCGCACCAGGTTGGTGACCGGCACTTCGGCGGTGGGGATCAGGTAGAACTCCTGCTCCCCTTCCAGTGCGAACAGGTCGCTGCGGAACTTGGGCAGCTGGCCGGTGCCCACCAGGCTCTGCCGGTTGACGATGTAGGGCGCGTAGACCTCGGTGTAGCCGTGCTCGCGCGTGTGCAGGTCCAGCATGAACTGGATCAGCGCCCGGTGCAGCCGCGCCACCTCGCCGCGCATGACCACGAAGCGCGCGCCCGAGATCTTCGTCGCCGCCTCGAAATCCAGCAGGCCCAGCTCGACATGGTCCTTCGGCGTGAAGTCGAACTCGCGCGGCTCGCCCCAGCGCCGCAGCTCCAGGTTCGCCTCCTCGTCGCGTCCCTCCGGCACGCTCTCGTCCAGCAGGTTGGGCAGGTCGTACAGCGCGGCTTCCAGCGCCTGCTGCACTTCCGCCAGCTCGCCCTCGGCCGCCTTCAGCCGCTCGCCCAGGTCCGCGACCTGTTCGAGCAGCGGCGCCGTGTCCTCGCCGGCCGCCTTGGCCTGACCGATGGCCTTGGAGCGTGTGTTGCGCTCGTTGCGCAACTCGTCCGCGCGCACCTGCAGCGCCTTGCGCCGCTCCTCGAGGCCCGCGAACAGCGCGGTGTCCAGCGTGTAGCCTCGCCGTTGGAGGGCGCGCGCGACGCCGCCGAGGTCGTTCCTGATCAGTTTGGGGTCGAGCATGTCAGTCCTTCTCGCTGTCCGGGTCCGCGGGCCGGCGCCGGGCGGGCGCGCCGGCGGCCTGCTCGCGCAGCTTCGCCAGCTTTTCGCCGATCTTCAGTTCCAGCCCGCGCGGCGGCGGCTCATAATAACGCCGCGGCGTCATCTCTTCCGGGAAATAGTTCTCGCCCGCCGCGTAGGCGCCCTCCTCGTCGTGCGCATAACGGTAGTCGCGCCCGTATCCCAGGCCCTTCATCAGCCGGGTGGGCGCATTGCGCAGGTGCAGCGGCACCGGCAGCGAGCCGAGCCGGGCCGCGTCCTGCTGCGCCGCGCCGAAAGCCGTGTAGACGGCGTTGCTCTTGGGGGCGCAGGCCAGGTAGGCGACCGCCTGCGCCAGCGCGAGTTCGCCTTCCGGGCTGCCGAGCCGCTCGTAAGCGTCCCAGGCGTCGCGTGCCAGCGCCAGCCCGCGGGGATCGGCGTTGCCGATGTCCTCGCTGGCCATCCTGAGGATGCGCCGCGCGATGTAGGCCGGGTCGCAGCCGCCGTCCAGCATGCGCGCCAGCCAGTACAGGGCGGCGTCCGGATCGGTGCCGCGCACCGACTTGTGCAGGGCGGAGATCTGGTCGTAGAAGGCTTCGCCGCGCTTGTCGAAGCGGCGGTGCCCGCCCGCCAGCAGGCCGGCCAGGGTCTCCTCGTCGATCTGCCGCGCCCCGTCGCCCGCAGACTCCGCCAGGTCGGCCGCCAGTTCCAGCAGGTTCAGCGCCCGGCGCGCGTCGCCGTCGGCTGCGTCGGCGATGGCCTCCAGCTGCTCGGGCGCCATCGCGGGCGCGCGCGCGCCGAGGCCGCGCTCCGTGTCGGCCAGGGCTTTTTCCAGGATTCCCACCAGCGCCTCGCGCGACAGCGCCTTCAGCACATACACGCGCGCGCGCGACAATAGCGCGCTGTTGAGCTCGAAACTCGGGTTCTCGGTGGTGGCGCCGATGAAGGTGAGCGTGCCGTCCTCCACCCACGGCAGGAACGCGTCCTGCTGCGCCTTATTGAATCGGTGGACCTCGTCGAGAAACAGCACGGTGCGCCGCCCTTCCGCCTTCAGTCCCTGCGCCCGCTCCACCGCGGCGCGCACGTCCTTGACCCCGGCCAGCACCGCCGACAGGGCGATGAACTCGGCCTCGTACTGGCCGGCGATCAACCGCGCCAGCGTGGTCTTGCCGCTGCCGGGCGGGCCCCACAGCACCATCGAGTGCAGCCCGCGGCCGGCCACGGCATGGGCCAGCGGCATGCCGCCACCCACCAGGTGCGCCTGCCCGGCGAATTCCTCGATGCGCGCCGGTCGCATCCGGTCGGCGAGCGGGCGCGGATCGGGCGCCTCGCTCACTGCCGCGCCTCGGCGAGCCCGAGCGCTGCCTCCACCCGGCGGCACCAGTTGCCGGGAATCAGCGCCGCCAGCAGTAAGCCCGTCGCGATCCCGCCGGCATTCGCCGCCAGGTCCCACCACTCACCCATTCGGGTCGCCGTCAGCAGCTGCTGCAGCAACTCCAGTGCCGCGCCGAACAGCAACAGGCCCAGCGCGATGTTTTTCCAGCGCCGCCGGCCGAGCGCGCCCGCGAACAGGAAAGCCAGCGAGGCATAAGCGCCGAAATGCAGGAACTTGTCGGAAAACAGCGCGGCGGCCGACGGCACGCTCGGCGCCAGGCTGCCGGCGCCCAGCACGAGCGCCAGCATCCAGCCCAGCGTCAGCCAGAGCCACTGGAAGCGCGGCAAGAGCTCAGTATCCTTCGTCACGGAGGACGTCGGCGCCCGGCGGCGGGACGAACACGAACAAGGCCGGATCCAGCGGCTCGTTCACCACCACCCCGCTGAAGTTGATGACGGTGACCTGGCCCAGGGCGTCGATCAGTTCCATCGACGCCAGCAGGCCGTCGCGGAAGCCGACACGCAGGCCGGAGAAATCCGTCGCTTCTCCGCGCGGCGCCAGCTCGACCCAGTCGACGCCGTCCTCGCGATAGGCGGCCCCCATCTCGAAGGAATCCTCCAGCGAGCCCTGGCCGGACAACAGCATCGCGGGCGTGCTCGACAGGCTCTCGTCCAGCCGGCGCACCGTGACCTGCTCCAGGTCCGGGTCGTACAGCCAGAGATGCTCGCCGTCCGCCACCACCAGCTGCGGGGCCGGCGACTCGTAGTCCCAGCGGAAGCGCTGCGGCCGGTGCAGGTAGAAGCGGCCCTCGCTAACCCGCGTCCGGTCGCTGTCGGCCTCGAGCAGCACCTGGCTGAAATCCGCCTCCAGGGTCACCGTCTCCGCGAGGAAGGCGCGCAACAGCGCCGGCGCCGCCTGCGGCGCGGGGTCCGCGGCAGACGCCGATCCGGCCGCCAGCAGGCCCGGCAACAGCAGCAAAAATAACAAGCGAACCATGCTCAACACTCCCTGGCGGACGAGGCCCGGCGGATGATTGAAAGAATCGGATGAACCCTTGGACACCGCAGCGGGGATTTCGATCCCCGGGCTCAGTCCTTGGGCGGCGGCGGCGCGAGCACCTCGCGGCTGCCATTCGGCTGCAGCGAACCGACCAGGCCGGCCTCCTCCATCGTCTCCACCAGCCGCGCCGCCCTGTTGTAGCCGATCTTGAGGCGTCGCTGGACGCCCGAGATCGACGCCTTGCGCGTTTCCGTCACGATGCGCACGGCCTCGTCGTAGAGCGCGTCCTGCTCGCCGTCGCCTTCCGCCTCGCCCCCCGCCTGCGGCGAAAGCCCAGGGATCGGCTGGCTGGGACCCTCCAGCACCTCGTCCAGGTAGACCGGCGCGCCCGAGGCTTTCAGGTGCTTGACCACGCGATGCACCTCGGCGTCCGAGACGAAGGCGCCGTGCACCCGCTGCGGCACGCCGGTGCCCGGCGGCAAATAAAGCATGTCGCCGTGGCCCAGCAGGCTCTCGGCGCCCATCTGGTCGAGGATGGTGCGCGAGTCCACCCGCGCGGAGACCTGGAAGGCGATGCGCGAGGGGATGTTCGCCTTGATCAGCCCGGTGATGACATCCACCGAGGGCCGCTGCGTGGCGAGCACCAGGTGGATGCCGGAGGCGCGCGCCTTCTGCGCCAGCCGCGCGATCAGCTCCTCCACCTTCTTGCCCACCACCATCATCATGTCGGCCAGCTCGTCCACCACCACGACGATGAAGGGCAGCGGCGTGAGCAGCGGCGCTTCGGTGCCCTCCAGGTGCTCGGCGGGGTTGAACAGCGGGTCGCGCAAGGGCTCGCCGCGCTGCTCCGCCTCCTTGAGCTTGCGGTTGAAGCCGCCGATGTTGCGCACGCCCAGCGTCGCCATCAGCCGGTAGCGCCGCTCCATCTCGGCCACGCACCAGCGCAGCGCGTTGGCGGCTTCCTTCATGTCCGTGACCACCGGGGCCAGCAGGTGCGGGATGCCCTCGTAGACCGACAGTTCCAGCATCTTCGGGTCCACCATGATCAGGCGGACCTGCTCGGGCGTGGCCTTGTAGAGCAGCGACAGCACCATGGCATTGATGGCCACCGACTTGCCGGAGCCGGTGGTGCCGGCAATCAGCAGGTGCGGCATGCGCGCCAGGTCCGCCACCGTCGGCGCGCCGCCGATGTCCTTGCCCAGTGCCAGCGCCAGCGGCGACTTCATCTCGTCGTAGGCGCGCGCCGTGAGGATCTCGCCCAAGGTCACCAGCTCGCGCGTCTCGTTGGGTATCTCCAGGCCGATGGTCGGCTTGCCGGGAATGACCTCCACCACCCGCACCGCCACCGCCGACAGGGCCCGCGCCAGGTCCTTGGCGAGGTTGCTGATCTGGCTGACCTTCACGCCGGGCGCCGGCGCCAGCTCGAAGCGCGTCACGACCGGGCCCGGGTGCACCGCCACCACCTCGACCTCCACGCCGAAGTCGCGCAGCTTCAGCTCGACCAGCCGCGACATCGCTTCCAGCGCGTCTTCGGAATAGCCGCCGCCGGCCGGCGGCGCCTCGTCCAATAACCCCAGCGGCGGAATCTCGCCCGGCGCCGGCGTCTCGAACAGCGGCGCCTGGCGCTCCTTCTCGACGCGCTCGCTCTTCTCCACCGGTGCAATCACCGGCTCGATGCGCGGCGGCGACTTGCGCACCACGCGCTGTTTCTTCAGCTCGACGGATTCCTGCCGCGCCTGCGCCGCCTTGCGCCCGGCCAGCCACCCACGCGCGCTCTCCACGGCGCGCTGCGCCCAGGCCAGGGCAGCCAGTGTCGCCTGGCCGACACGATCCATCAGGGCGAGCCATGACACGCCCGTGAACAACGACACGCCGGCCAGCCACAGCGCCAGCAACAGCAGGGTCGCGCCCAGGAAACTGAGCATGGAGGCGAGCCCCAGCCCGGCCAGCTGGCCGAGGATGCCGCCCGCGGTCTCCGGCAGGCCGTTGGCCGCGAAATGCAGGGTCGCCAGGCCGCAGCTGGCCGCCAGCATCACGGCGAAGCCGCCGATCCGGATGCCCAGCACGCGGCCGGGCGCCATGCCGGCGACCGCGCGACTCTTCAGCGCCAGCCAGCCGGCGCCGGCCAGCAGCACCGGGAACAGGTAGGCCGCGTGCCCGAACAGCACGTAAAGGAAGCTGGAGATCCAGGCGCCGATGGGGCCGGCCGCGTTGCTGACGCCGCCGCCCGCGCCCGTGGAGGCAAAGCCGCGGTCGGCCGGGTCGTAGCTCAGCAGGGCCCACAACAGGATCAGCGCCAGCGCCCAGCCGACCCACAGCATGCCCTCCCGGGCCGCCCGCCCGACGGACAGGCCCATCAGCTGGGACTTGCTCTCACTCGTTTTCGCCAATCGGGGAATCCACGCGAACTAATGCCGCTAAGTTGCTGTTTTAAAGACTACTGTATCAAGAAATATCTAAGCTACTTCAAAAGCGCGGGATGGACAACCTTGCCGCCGTCCACGTTGATGCCCTTGTGCAGCGAGGGCACCTGCCGCCAGTCCCCGGCCGCGAGGCGCATGGCGTAGGCGGCAATGGCCGCCGACAGGGCCTGGGACGAAGTGCGCGGCACGGCGCCCGGCATATTGGTCACGGTGAAATGCACCACGCCGTCCACCGTGTAGGTCGGCGCCTCCCAGGTCGTCGGCCGAGTGGTCTCGACGCAGCCGCCCTGGTCCACCGAGATGTCGGCGATCACGCTGCCGGGCTGCATCGACTCGACCATCGCCTCGCTCACCACGTGCGGCGCGCGCTCGCCGGTCACCAGCACCGAGCCCACCACGATGTCGGCCTGCGCCACGGCGTCGGCGACGTCGGCACTGTGCGGGTACAGGCCGGTGACGTTCGGGCCGATCGCGCGCGCCGCCACCAGCTTGTCGCGGTCCATGTCGAAAATGATCACCTCGGCGCCCAGCCCGGCGGCAATGATCGCCGAGTTGCTGCCCGCCACGCCGCCGCCCAGCACCACCACCTTGCCGCGCTTGGCGGCCGGCACGCCGCCGAGCAGGATGCCCTTGCCGCCCTGCGGCTGGTGCAGCAGGTGGGTGGACACCTGCATCGCCAGGCGACCGGCGATGTCGCTCATCGGGGCCAGCAGCGGCAGCCGCCCGCGCTCATCCTCGACGGTCTCGAAGGCCACCGCGGTGCAGCCGATCTCGCACAGGCGGCGGGTCAGTTCCGGCAGCGCCGCCAGGTGCAGGTAACAGAACAGCAGGTGGTCCGCGCGGATATGGGCGAGGTCGCCCTCCACCGGCTCTTTGACCTTGACGATCATCTCCGCGCCGCCGTAGACCGCCGCCGCATCCTCCATCACCCGCGCGCCGATCGCGCGGAACGCCTCGTCGCCGTAGCCGCTTTTCTCGCCGGCCGAAGTCTCCACCAGCACCTCGTGCCCGGCGGCGACCAGCTCGGCGCAGGCCGACGGAATGAGGCCCACACGGCCCTCGAGGGGCTTGATCTCACGCGGCACACCGATACGCATAACGACTCCTCGACAGCAGGCGATATTGCGGGCCCGGCGGGCTTTGCCGGCAACTGCCGCTTCTCATAACATAGGGGAAACTCGCAAGCGCGGAATTATACATGAGCGACCCCAAGCACTGCCGTGTCCTGATCCTGGGTTCCGGCCCCGCCGGCTACAGCGCGGCGGTCTATGCCGCGCGCGCCAATCTCAACCCTGTGCTGGTCACCGGCGTCGAGCAGGGCGGCCAGCTGATGACCACCACCGACGTGGACAACTGGCCCGGCGACGACGCCGGCGTGCAGGGCCCGGAGCTGATGGAGCGCATGCGTCGCCACGCGGAGCGCTTTGAGACAGAGATCATCTTCGACCACATCCACGCCGTGGACCTCAAGCGCCGTCCCTTCCTGCTCGAGGGCGACAGCGGCAGCTACACCTGTGACGCGCTGATCATCGCCACCGGCGCGACGGCGCGCTACCTGGGGCTCCCTTCCGAAGAGAAGTTCAAGGGGCGCGGCGTCTCCGCCTGCGCCACCTGCGACGGCTTTTTCTACCGCGGCCAGGAAGTGGCCGTCATCGGCGGCGGCAACACCGCCGTGGAAGAGGCCCTGTACCTCTCCAACCTGGCCTCGCGGGTCACGGTGGTGCACCGGCGCGACCAGCTGCGCGCCGAGAAGATCATGCAGAAAAAGCTGTTCGAAAAAGCCGGCCCGGACGGCAACGTCACGCTGGTGTGGGACCACGTGGTGGACGAGGTGCTGGGCGACGACAGCGGCGTGACGGGGGTGCGGGTGCGCAACACGCTGGACCCGATGCAGAGCCGCGACATCGCCGTCACGGGCATGTTCGTCGCCATCGGTCACACGCCCAACACCGGCATCTTCGAAGGCCAGCTGGACATGGAGCAGGGTTACATACAGGTCGAGGGCGGCACGCGCGGCAACGCCACGGCGACCAGCGTGCCCGGCGTGTTCGCGGCCGGCGACGTCTCCGACCCCGTCTATCGCCAGGCCGTCACCTCGGCCGGCTCGGGCTGCATGGCCGCGCTGGACGCGGAGCGCTGGCTGGAAACCGCGGAGGTCGCGCCCGCGCGGGAGGCGGTCACGGCGGTCTGAGGCCGGGCGCGATGCCGGTCCGCATTCTGCACTCGCTGGACACGCTGCCGCGCGCCGCCTGGGAGGGCCTGCAGCGCGGCGGCAACCCCTTCGTGTCGTGGGACTACCTGGCCGGGCTCGAACGCTCCGGCGCCGTTGCCCCGGCCACGGGCTGGCATCCGCGCCACCTGGTCCTGGAGGACGCGGGGCAACTGCTGGCCGCCATGCCGCTGTATCTCAAGGACCATTCCTGGGGCGAATTCGTCTTCGATTTCGCCTGGGCCGACGCCTATCACCGCGCCGGCGTGCCCTATTACCCCAAGCTGGTGGCGGCGGTGCCCTTCACCCCCGTGCCCGGGCCGCGCATCCTCGCCGCCGCCGGCGTCGAGCCGGCCGAGGCGGCGCCCGCGCTGCTGGACGCGGCCCGCGCGCTCGCCGAGCAGGACGAGGCGTCCTCGCTGCATCTTTTGCTGCCGGAGGAAAGCCAGTTGCCGCAGCTGGAACTGGCGGGCATGAGCCTGCGCCAGGACTGCCAGTTTCACTGGTTCGATCGCGGCTACGGCGACTTCGAAGGCTTCCTGGGGGCGCTTACGGCCGCCAAGCGCAAGAAATTTCGCCGCGAGCGCCGGCGCGTGCGCGAAGCGGGCATCGAGTTCGACTGGCTCGCCGGCGACCAGGTGGACGACGCCCTCTTCGGCCAGCTTTACGGTTTCTATGCCTCCAGCTTCCTGCGCCGCGGCATGGACCCTTATTTTCCGCCGGCCTTCTGGACCGGGCTGCTGGCGGCGATGCCCGCCAGCATCCGCGTGGTGCTGGCGCGGGTGGGCGCGCGGCCCGTCGCGGCCGCGATCTTTTTCCTCGGCGGCGGCGTGCTCTACGGGCGTTACTGGGGCTGCGAGGAGGATTACCACAGCCTGCATTTCGAGACCTGTTTCTACCAGGGCATCGAGCTGGCGCTGGCGGAGGGCTGCCACCGCTTCGAGCCGGGCGCGCAGGGCGAACACAAGCTGAGGCGCGGCTTCGATCCCGTGCCCACCTGGTCGGCGCACTGGCTGGCGCACCCGGACTTCGCGCGCGCCATCGACGCCTGGCTGGGACGCGAGCGGGTGCATGTCGGGGCCTACATGGAGGCGGCACGCCAGCATCTGCCCTTCCGGCGGGACGAGCCCGCATGACGCCGCGGCGCATGCACTGGCTGGGTCCGCCGGGCAGCGACACCGAGTTCCCGCCCATCGAGACCGCCCTGGACTGGCCCAACGGCCTGCTCGCGGCCGGCGGCGACCTTTCGCCGCAGCGCCTGCTGGCGGCTTACCGGCGCGGCATTTTTCCCTGGTACGAGGCCGGCCAGCCGATTCTGTGGTGGTGCCCCGACCCGCGCACGGTGATTTTTCCCGGCGCGCTGCACGTCGCCCGGCGCCTGAGGCGCCACCTGGCGCAGCAGCCCTTCGAGGGCTCCTTCGACCGCGCTTTCCAGGGCGTGGTGCGCGGCTGCGCGCGCGCACACGAGCCCGGCGCGGGCACCTGGATCACGCCGGCGATGATGACGGCCTACGACCGGCTGCACGCGCTGGGTTATGCGCACTCGGTGGAGATCTGGCAGGGCGACACCCTCGCCG
>DATFKW010000166.1:0-4050 GCA_035268405.1 Gammaproteobacteria bacterium | reverse complement strand
GACCACCAGGAAGAACAGCGAGGCGCCGGTGGAATGCATGTAGCGGATCAGCCAGCCCCATTCCACGTCGCGCATGATGTACTCGACCGAGGAGAAGGCCTCGGCGGCGGACGGCTTGTAATTCATCGTCAGGAAGATGCCGCTGACGATCTGGATGATCAGCGACAGCAGGGCGAGCGAGCCGAACACGTAGAACCAGTTGAAGTTCTTCGGCGCGTAGTAGCCGGTCACGTGGTCTTCCATCAGCTGATCCCACGGGAACCGCTTCCTGAACCACCCTGAGAGGCCGCCGCCTTCCCGGCCGACCGCGGAGCTGCTCTTCGGCCCGGTGTTCTTCGCGGCGCTCATCAGGCGGCCTCCGGATGCACGCCGACCAAAACGGTCTGGTCGTCCACGTACGTGTGAGGCGGCACCACCAGGTTCAGCGGCGCCGGCACGCCGCGCCACACGCGCCCGGCGAGGTCGAACTTGGAGCCATGGCAGGCGCAGAAGAAACCGCCGGGCCAGTTTTCGCCCAGGTCCGGCGCGCCCGGCTCGAAGCGCGGCGTCGGCGAGCAGCCGAGGTGCGTGCAGCTGCCGATCACCACCAGCAGCCCTGGCTTGATGGAGCGCAGCCGCCCGCCCGCGTAGGGCGGCTGTTGCGGTTGCTCCGACATCGGGTCGCGCACCATGCTGTCGGCCTGGTCCAGCCGTTCGATCATCGCGGGCGTCCGCTTCAGCAACCAGACGGGGCGGCCGCGCCACTCGACCCGCAGCAGGGCGCCCTCTTCCAGCTTGCTCACGTCCACCTCGACCGGCGCACCCAGCGCCTGGGCGCGCGCACTCGGCTTCCAGGAAGCGAGAAAGGGAACGGCCACGAAAGCCGCGCCCACGGCCGAAGTGACCCCTGTGGCCACGCCGAGGAAGCGGCGGCGGCCAAGATCTACACCATCAGTCATCCGGACTTCACTCCTGGAACGATTCCTGGGGGCCAAGACCCGGGGCCGCGGGCCTTGAAAGGCGACAATCGCGACCGGATCGGGCAATCCGCGAATTATACACACCGCGCTTTCTACCTGCCTATAATGTCCGGCCCCGAAGCCTCGCGGCCCCGGCCGCATGGACCTCGACCCCGATGGGCAACCTCCGCCACACCGCCGTCTTCCTGCTCCAGTCCGCCGCCGCCGGCCTGGCGGCCGCCTTTGTCGTGGTGCTGCTGTTTCCCGGGTTGCTGCCCGGCCAGCACCCGCTGCGGGAGCGGGGCTCGCAGCCGGGTTCCTATGCCGAGGCCGTGGCCGCCACCGCGCCGGCGGTGGTCAACCTGGTCGGCCGTCCCGCGGCGCCGGCGGGTTTCGCCGAGCAGCAGTCCGCCGGCAGCCTCGGCTCGGCCGTGGTGATGGACGACCAGGGCCACGTGATCACCAACCACCACGTGATCGCGGGCATGCGCGACCTGCAGGTGATGCTGGTGGACGGCCGCAGCGCCGAGGCGCAGCTGGTGGGCACGGACCCGGACACGGACATCGCGCTGCTCAAGGCCGAGCTGCCGGACCTGCCCGAGATTCGTGTCGGCCGCTCCGACCAGTTGCGGGTGGGTGACGTGGTGCTGGCCATCGGCAATCCCTTCAGCATCGGCCAGACCGTGACCCAGGGCATCGTCAGCGGCACCGGCCGCGGGCAACTCGGCCTGTCGCAGTTCGAGAACTTCATCCAGACGGACGCCGCGATCAACGTGGGCAACTCGGGCGGCGCGCTGGTCAACGCGCGCGGCGAGCTGGTGGGCATCAACACCGCCTTCTTCTCGCGCCGCCTGGACTCCGAGGGCATCGGCTTCGCCATCCCCATCAACCTGGTGCGCGGCGTGATGCAGGACCTGCAGGAGTACGGCCGCGTGATCCGCGGCTGGCTGGGCGTCAGCACCCAGACCCTGACGCCGGACCAGACCCGCGCACTGGGCCTGCCGCAACCTTACGGAATCATCCTGACGACGGTGCAGCCGGACAGCCCCGCCGACCGCGCCGGGCTGCGCCCCAACGACGTCATCACCCACGTCAACGGGGAGCCGGTGCTGGTATGGCAGGACGCGCTGAGGAGCATCGCCGCGATGCGGCCCGGCAGCACCGTCACGCTGGCCGGCAGCCGCGGCGGCCGGTCATTCAAGGTGGAAGCGGAGGTCACCGAGAGGCCCTCGCGCCTCTAGCCGCGACCGGCGCCGGCCCGCGCTGTCGTCAGCCGCCCCCCGACTGCGCGGCGTCGCCCGCCCTGCGCCGCCGCTCCGAGGGCACGCGGCGTATATGCGCCCCCAGCTGCGAGAGTTTTTCCTCGATGCATTCGTAGCCGCGGTCGATGTGGTAGATCCGGTCGATGAGCGTCTCGCCCTCCGCGGCCATGGCGGCCAGCACCAGGCTGGCGGAGGCGCGCAGGTCGGTCGCCATCACCGGCGCGGCCCGCAGCCGCTCGACCCCCCGCACGATGGCCGTGTTGCCCTCCAGCCGGATATCGGCGCCCATGCGCTGCATTTCCTGCACGTGCATGAAACGGTTCTCGAACACGGTCTCCACCACCGCGCCGGTACCGCTGGCGATGGCGTTCAGGGCCACGAACTGCGCCTGCATGTCGGTGGGGAACGCGGGATAGGGCGCGGTGCGCAGGTCCACGGCAGTCGGCCGGCGCCCGCGCATGTCGAGCTCGATCCAGTCTGGCCCGGTCTGGATGCGCGCGCCCGCCTCGGCGAGCTTGGCGAGCACGGCGTCGAGGTGGCCCGGCCGCGCCTGGCGCACGCGCACCCGCCCGCCCGTCATCGCGGCCGCCACCAGGTAGGTGCCGGTCTCGATGCGGTCCGGCAGCACCTTGTAATCGCTGCCGCCCAGCCGCGACACGCCCTCGATGGCGATGGTGTCGGTGCCGGCGCCGCGGATCTTCGCGCCCATGCTCACCAGGAATTCGGCCAGGTCGGTCACCTCCGGCTCGCGCGCAGCGTTCTCGATGACGGTCTCGCCCTCCGCCAGCACGGCCGCCATCAGCAGGTTCTCCGTGCCGGTGACGGTGACCGTGTCCAGCACCAGGCGCGCGCCGCGCAGCCGGCCGGCCCGGGCGCGGATATAGCCGTCCTCGATCTCGACGCTCGCTCCCATCGCGCGCAGCCCGTCGATGTGCAGGTTGACCGGCCGCGCGCCGATCGCGCAGCCGCCGGGCAGCGAGACGTCGGCGCAGCCGTGGCGCGCCAGCAGCGGCCCCAGCACCAGGATGGACGCGCGCATGGTCCTGACCAGCTCGTAGGGCGCCACCAGGTCGCTGATCGTGCGCGGGTCCACTTCCACGCACATTCGTTCATCGATGGTCACGCCCACGCCCATGCGGCCGAGCAGCTCGATGGTGGTCGTGACATCCTGCAGGTGGGGCACGTTGCCGATGCGCACCGGCGCGTCGGCCAGCAGGGTGCCTGCCAGGATGGGCAGGGCGGCGTTCTTCGCCCCCGAGATGCGCACCTCGCCCTCGAGGCGGTGGCCGCCCCCGACCAGCAGCTTGTCCATGCCGCGCGCCGGCTCAGTCGCCGGACGCCACCTCCGCCGGCGTCAGCGCGCGTATGGCCAGCGCGTGGATCTCTCCGCCCATCCGGTCGCCCAGCGCGCGATAGATCTTCTGGTGGCGCTGCAGCGGCCGCAGGCCCTCGAACTCGTCGGACACCACCAGGGTGCTGAAATGGACGTCGTCCTCCGACTGCACTTCGACCCGGGCCGTGGGCAGGCCCGCCCGGATCAGCTCCGCAAGCTGTTCACTGTTCATGTGCTTTCCAATCCTGGCGATATGCCGGGGAGTAAAGCCGCCGAGTTTAACGGATGGCGCGCGCTGGCGCGCGGCCGCAACAATCGACGCCGCAGGGAATCCACCGCCGCGAGCTCGCCGCCATGTATCATGTCCGGCCGACATTCCCCCCAAAGCGCGGATCGCGACCGGATGCTGAGCTACTCCCTTGCCACCCTTGCGGGCTTCGTCTTGCTCATGTGGGGCGCCGATCGCTTTGTGGTCGGCGCGGCGGGCACGGCCCGCAACCTCGGCGTGCCGCCCCTG
>DATFKW010000165.1:0-2240 GCA_035268405.1 Gammaproteobacteria bacterium | reverse complement strand
CCCGGCGCGAGACCGGCATGCCGAGGCGCGTCATCCGATTGATCACGGCGCAGCCCATCCGGGCCTCGGCCTTGGCGCGGTCGATCTCCTCCAGAATGCGGAGTTTCTGCTGGGCGGTGAATGTCCGGCGCTTCGGCCGCTCGGACCCTTCCGGATCGGCGGCGGCGGGCGGGCTTACAGCTTTATCCCGCCTAATTCACGCGGCAGCGAGAGCATGGGCTGACGCGCCCCTGAGAAGGCTGTAGAATCAAGCTGCTAACCAAGACCTCCAGCAGCCAGCCAGGAGCGCGTCATGAGTGAGTCGGTACCGCTGCCGACGCCGGGATTCAACAAGTCTCTTCGCGTCGAGGCGCGGGGTGACCGGTTGACCGGCGATGCCGGGTTCGTTGTGTTGCGCCAGATCCTCGACAACACACGGGCCGTCGACACGGTGGCCGCCGGGATCGCAGACCCGCGGGACCCGGCCCACGTCACCCACTCGCTGCCGGAGCTGCTGCGCACCCAACTGCTGCTGAAAGCCCAGGGCTGGGGCCGCGGCAGCGATGCCGACGACCTGCGCAACGATCCGGCGATCTGCCTGGCCGCCGCCGACGCGCGTGGTCCCGGTGCGGCCGACCGGCCGCTGCCCTCGCAGCCGACCCTGTCCCGCCTGCTCGGGGTGCTGGCCGCGCCGGCGCACCGCCGGGCGCTGGGCGACGGCCTGATCGCGCTGGCCGGCGCGCGCCTGCGGGCGAGCCGCCGCGGACATCGCCACCGGCGCCTGACCATCGACATCGATGGCCTGCCCATCCCCGTGCACGGCCAGCAGCCGGGCAGCGCCTGGAACGGCCACTACCGGGAGCGCATCTACTATCCGCTGATCGCGGCCTGCGCGGAGACCGGCGACATGTTGGGCGCCGTGCTGCGCCCGGGCAATGCGGGCGCCGCGGAGGGAGCCGACAGCTTCATCCGGGCGGTGGTGGACCGGGCCGAGGCGGAGCTGTGCCAGGTCGCGCTGGTGCGCATGGATGCCGGTTTCCCCGGCGAGCCGCTGCTGGCCGACCTGGAACGCAACGGCACGCCGTATGTCGCCCGCCTGCGCGGCAACGCGGTGCTCGACCGGCTGGCCGCGCCGTTCCTGAGGCGGCCGCGCGGGCGCCGGCCGGCCAAGCCGCGGCACTGGTGCCGCGAGGTGTCGTACCAGGCCGGGAGCTGGTCGCGCGTGCGGCGCGTCGTGCTGGTGGTCAAGGAACGGTCCGACGACCGGCAGCTCGAGCATTTCTTTCTGGTCACCAGCATCGCCGCAGCGGAGCGGGACGCCGACAGCCTGCTCGCCCTGTACCGCCAGCGCGGCACCGCCGAGGGCCACCTGGGCGAGCTGATGGATGTCCTGGACCCGGCGCTGTCCTCCACGCCGCGGCCCAATCGCCGCCATGCCGGCCAGCCCGTGCGGCCCGCGGCGGCAGATCGCGACCCCGCCGCTGCCGCTGCCGCCGCCGCTGCCGCCGCCGAGGCCTTCGGGCGCAACGAGGCCCAACTGCTGCTGCATCTGCTGGCCTACGAACTGGCGCACGTGGCGCGCCACGCCCTGGAGACGGTCACCGGCACCGGCTGGAGCCTGAAGCGAACGCGACGCGCCATGCTGAATGTCGGCGGCCGGCTGATCCGCAGCGGCCGGCGCCTGATCCTGGCAATCGAGGCCGGCTGCGCCGGCTTGTGGGACCGCGTGTGGCGCCGCATCCAGCAGTGGCCGTGGGCGCCGGCGGCGCCGTAGCCTCGCGCTGTCGCCGCCGCCCGGTCCGCCGCAAACGCCCTACCGCAGCCGCGCTCGCGCATGCCCGCAGGGACTCGCATGCCGCGATCACCTCGGCGCCCTCTACCCGCGCCCCCTCAAGACGACTCGCAAGCCACGACGAACGCCAACGGCCTGCACGACATCGGTGCAAACGCCAATCGCCATGTAATGCGGTGCCGGCCGTGTGAATTAGATGGGATCAAGATCCTTTTCGACCAAAAAAACCTGCGAACAACGCCGAAAAGCAGTCTTATCCCGCGACCCGCGCTACGCCCGGCCGCGCCGCCGCCTCCGGCCCCACGGCGGCCCGCCCGTCGTCCACGATGCGGCCGTCGATGAGCTGGACCTGCCGGTCGCAGCGGGCGGCCAGCGCCGGGTCGTGGGTGATCAGCACCAGGGTGGTGCCGCGGTCGCGGGCCAGCCCGAACATCAGATCGATGACCTGGCCGCCGGTCTGGCCGTCCAG
>DATFKW010000164.1:0-2517 GCA_035268405.1 Gammaproteobacteria bacterium | reverse complement strand
GTGCTGTGCCGCCTGGAGACCGGGCGCACCCACCAGATCCGCGTCCACATGGCGCATATCCGTTATCCCATCGTCGGCGACCCGGTGTACGGCGGTCGGCTGGCCATCCCGCGCGGCGCCAGCCCGGCGCTGGCCGAGGCGTTGCGCGGCTTCAAGCGCCAGGCGCTGCACGCGGCCCGGCTCGAGCTGGTGCACCCGGGCAGCGGCGAGCCGGTGCGCTTCGAGGCGCCGTTGCCGGCGGACCTGCAGGCATTGCTGGACGCCCTGAAGGCGGACGCCGGCCAATGAGACCGGAAGTGAGACCGGCAGTGAGACCGGCAGTGCGGCCGGCATGAAGCCGGCCTGGATCGTCCCCGACTGGCCCGCGCCGGCCGGGGTTCGCGCCGCGTCCACGCTGCGCACCGGCGGGGTCAGCCCGCCGCCCTGGGCGTCGCTCAACCTCGGCGATCATGTCGGCGACGACCCGGCGCGGGTGGCGGCGAACCGCCGGGGTTTGATCGAGACGCTGGCGCTGCCGGACGAACCTGCATGGCTACAACAGGTGCACGGCACCGAGGTGCTGCGGCTGGATGAGCCTGCGTTGGCCGGCGAGCGGATTGCCGACGCGGCCGTCACTGCGCGGCCGGGTCGCGTGCTGGCCGTGATGACCGCGGATTGCCTGCCGGTGCTGTTCTGCCGGGTGGCGAACGGCGGTGCCATGGTCGGCGCGGCGCATGCCGGCTGGCGCGGCCTGGCCGCCGGCGTGCTGGAGGCCACGGTGGCCGAGATGGCGGTCGCGACGGACGCGCCGCCCGGCGAGCTGATCGCGTGGATCGGCCCGGCGATCGGTCGCGAGGCCTACGAGGTGGGCGAGGAAGTGCGGGCGGCCTGCCTGGGCGCCGGCGAGGGCACTGCGGACGGTAGGGCAGGCTGCGAGGCGGACAGCAAGGCGGGCGGAGATCCCGCCGCGGCCGCGTATTTCACCGCCGGCCGGCCGGGGCACTGGCACTGCGACCTGGCCGGGCTGGCGCGCCACCGGCTGGAACGGCTCGGGCTGGCCGGCGTCTACGGCGGCGAATGGTGCACGCATGCGGACCCGGCGCGTTTTTTCTCCCATCGGCGCGACGGCGCCGACGGGCCGACCGGTCGCATGGCGACGCTGATCTGGCTGGCTCCCTCGGGCTGACCGCAACCGGCTGACCGAGACATGGGACCGCGGGGGAGTGACCGCGGGCGAACCACGGCAGGGTTCCCCGAGCTCAAAAATTTCAACATCGCTCGGCGAACCCTGCCATGTTCCGCCCGCTGCCGCCCTGCCGGTGGGTTGCGGTCGGTGGTGCCGGACATCGGCTACGCGGTCAGCTGGCAGTCGATCCGGGGTGACGAATCGCGCACCGGTACCGATCCGGAACGCGTTTTGGCACAGCGACGCGATGGTGCCGATGGGCGGATGAGCCGATGGATCGACGTGCCGACAAAGCGATGCGCCGATGGACTGACGGGCCACATGGCCCCGCTGGTCCGGCTGACCTCTTCCCTCCCAGCGTTCGCGGGCGTTTCGCAACCGGCCGGCGGCGACAGGCTGGTGACGGCCGGAGGCTGGCAGGGTTTGCCGAGCGATGTTGAAATTTTTGAGCTCGGTGAACCCTGCCAGCCTCCGGCCTCTGCCGCCGCCGCCGGTTGAAAACCCCGCGTCACCCCCCATATTCAGGAGAGCCGAATCACTACCGGGTGAACTCCCATGCGCATGGATCGCTTGACCAGCAAATTCCAGGTCGCCCTGGCCGACGCCCAGTCGCTGGCCGTCGGCCGCGACCACCAGTACATCGAGCCGGTGCACGTGATGATCGCGCTGCTGGACCAGCAGGGCGGCGGCGTGCGGCACCTGCTCGACAAGGCCGGCGTGAACGTCAACCAGCTGCGCTCGCGGCTGGGCGACGCACTGGATCGCCTGCCGACGGTCGAGGGCACGCCCGGCGAGGTGCACATCTCGCGCGACCTGGAGCGGCTGCTGAACGTGACCGACAAGCTCGCGCAGCAACGCGGCGACCAGTACATCTCCAGCGAGCTGTTCCCGCTGGCCGGCCTGGACGACAAGGGGCCGCTGGGCGAGGCGCTGCGCGAATCGGGCACCGTGAAGAACGCGCTGGAGAAGGCCATCGAGGAGGTGCGCGGCGGCAAGCAGGTGGACGACCCGTCGGCGGAGGAGACCCGCCAGGCGCTGGAGAAGTACACCATCGACCTCACCGAGCGGGCCGAGCAGGGCAAGCTGGACCCGGTGATCGGCCGCGACGACGAGATTCGCCGCACCGTGCAGGTGCTGCAGCGGCGCACCAAGAACAACCCGGTGCTGATCGGCGAGCCCGGCGTGGGCAAGACCGCCATCGCCGAGGGCCTGGCGCAGCGCATCGTGGACGGCGAGGTGCCGGAAGGGCTGAAGGACAAGCGCATCCTGTCGCTGGACATGGGCTCGTTGATCGCCGGCGCCAAGTTCCGCGGCGAGTTCGAGGAGCGCATGAAGGCCGTGCTGAACGACCT
>DATFKW010000163.1:0-2359 GCA_035268405.1 Gammaproteobacteria bacterium | reverse complement strand
GACCGCCGCGTCGGGACCGAGATAGGCGTCCGAATTCTCGTAAAACATCTGTTCCAGCGCTTCCTGCGTGTCGGACATCAGCTTCAGCGGGTTGTTCGCCGCGGGCCGCATGCCGGTCTGCGCGATGCGGAACTGTCCCTTGGTGAGCGCGCGGTTACGCAGCAGCGACTGCAGGCCCGCGGTGGTGTTGCGGACCATGCGGCCGATGAGCGCCAGCACCTGCTCCTCTTCCTCGCCGCGGGGCAGCTGGGAATAGTCCAGTCCGGCGTGCTCCAGCAGCAGCCGCACCGCCTCGGTGAAGTCGCGGCGACCGGCCGATTCCGGGGCGGCCCTGGGCTTGTCGGGCACGGGGCCCAGGCTGAGCTGGTCATCCGTCCGGTAGCGGGCGGAGTCCTCGTTGCGCAGCTGGGCGACTTTGCCGTGATCGACGGGCACCTTGGTGTCGATCTCTTCGTTGGTCAGCCGAACGGTGGAGCCAAACTGCTCGTCGGACCAGATTTCCAGCGCCGCCGGATCTTCGCCTTCCTTCATCTGCTCATTGCGCGCCTCGGCTTCCTCGCCGAGCAGCTTGAGCGACAGCTCCGCGGGGTCTTCCTGCTTGCGGCGCAGCCGCACCCGGGGCTCGCCGTCGCCGGGCTCGTCGCCGACATTGCCGCTGACGTCCACGATGTAGGCCTGGAAGATGTAATCGCCCATGCGCAGCTCGTCCCCGTCGTAGAGACGGATCGGGGCGCCGGCGCCTACCGGCTGTTCAGAGCGGTTGACGAATACGCCATTGGTGCTGGTGTCGCGCAGGTAATAGGCGCCGTCGCGGTAATCGATGGCCGCATGATGCGCCGAGATGTAGCGATCGGGGTCGGGCAGCATCCAGTCGTTGTCGGAGGCGCGGCCAACGGTCCCGCCGTGCACGCTGAACACGCGCACGCTGTCGGAGCCCAGGATGTGCTTCTGCTTGCTGAGGATTTTCAGTGTCAGCGGCACGGGCTATCCTGCTGCAGCATTGACTTGCGTGGACATCGGTTAAAAATAGTGCAATCGCCGCGCGGCCACAACGACGCATTATGTGAACCACGTCACGCTTTTTCTCTCCGGCGCCCTCGCGGCGTCGTTTCTTTTTTCTTCTGCACAGCGAGCATCCATGTCCCACAGGCTTTTTCACGCATCCCCGTCGCGCGTAATTTTCGAGGCCGATAGCCGTATCGCCAATCCCGTGTTGCAGCGCAGCTAGGCCGGCGGCGTGCGTTTTGCCTGGCTTGGCAGCGGCAGCCGCGGTAATGCCGCGCTGGTGGAGTCCGACGGCCGTTGCGTCATGCTCGACTGCGGACTGGGGCTCAAGGCCGCCGAATTCCGGCTCGGCCGGCTGGGCAAGTCGCCGGCCGACCTGGACGCGATCCTGGTGACTCATGAGCACAGCGACCATCTCGGGGGCGTGGCGCGCCTGGCGGCGCGGCACGACATCCGCGTGCTGGCGACCGCGGGCACCGCCAGGGGTTTCCGCCAGCCGCCGTCGCGGCTGGAGCGCATCGGCGCTCACCAGTCCTTCGAGCTCGGCCCTCTGCTCGTGCATCCGGTCGCCGTGCCGCACGATGCGCGCGAGCCCTGCCAGTTCGTATTCGACGACGGCGCCCGCAAGCTGGGAATCATGACCGACCTGGGCCGCCAGACGCCGCACGTGGTGGCCTCGCTGCAGGGCTGCGACGCGCTTGCGCTGGAGTGCAACCACGACGAGCACATGCTGGCGGCGGGATCTTATCCGGCCTCCCTGAAGCGGCGCGTCGGCGGCGACCAGGGGCACTTGTCCAACAGCCAGGCGGCCGCGCTGCTCGCCGAGCTGGAGACCGGCCGCTTGCGCCACGTGATCGCCCTGCACCTCTCCGAGCAGAACAACAGCCCGAAGCTGGCACAGGCTGCGCTGGCCGCGCCGCTCGGTTGTGCGCCCGCCGAAATCGCCGTGGCGGACCAGGACACGGGCCTGGGCTGGCGCGCCCTGTGAGCCTGCGGGTGGGCAGGGCGGGCGGTCTGCAGTAGAATTCCGCGGCCCCCGTAGCCTGCGGCCCCCGGTAAACGATGCTGACTCTGCCCGGTTCGCCGGCATTCTCGCGCTTTCGGCTCGACAAGTTCCTGGCGGACCTGCGGGCGCTGTGCCCGCCCGTCACTGCCGCGGCCGCGCGTTACATGCATTTCGCCGACCTCGAGCGCGAGCTGGAGGCGGACGAACTGCGGCTGCTCAAGCGCCTGCTGAGCTACGGCCCGGACCGCGCGGTGGCCTTCCCCGAGGGCGACGCGCTGCTGGTGCTGCCGCGCTTCGGCACCATTTCGCCCTGGTCCAGCAAGGCCACCGACATCGCTCGCAACTGCG
>DATFKW010000162.1:0-5375 GCA_035268405.1 Gammaproteobacteria bacterium | reverse complement strand
CCGGTCACCAGGGCCGTGCGGCCCGCCAGGGGATGGCTGTGCTGCTCCGCGCTCATGTAGGATTCTCCGCTTATCCGTCGCCGACCGCGCGACGCCATTGTCGCGAACTTTGCCGCAGCTGTCCTCCAGTCACGCCGCGCCCGCCGACTGGCCCGCGCCGGCGCCCGAAGCGCGCGCCAGCTCCGCCGCGCTGGCCGAACAGTTGCGCCAGGAGATCATTCGCGCCGGCGGCGCGATCAGCTTCAGCCGCTACATGGAGCAGGCGCTGTACGCGCCGGGACTCGGCTACTACAGCGCCGGGGCCGCCAAGCTGGGCGCAGCCGGCGACTTCGTCACGGCGCCCGAGATCTCGCCGCTGTTCGGCCGCTGCATCGCGCGCCAGGTACGCGAGGCGCTGGCCGCCATCGGCGGCGGCGAAGTGCTGGAGCTGGGCGGCGGCAGCGGCGCGCTGGCCGAAGCGGCGCTGGCCCAGGCCGAGATCGATGCCGGCAAGGGCGAAACCCTCGCCTGGAACATGCTCGAGCCCAGCCCCGAGCTGCGCGCCCGCCAGCAGGCGCGCCTCGGCGACCGCGTCCGCTGGCTGGACCGCCTGCCGCGCGACTTTCGCGGCGTCATCGTGGCCAACGAGGTGGCCGACGCGCTGCCGGTGGAGCGCTTCACGATCGCGAACGGCGAAGCACGGCGGCTGGGCGTGGGCCTGGCGGAGGAGGGTTTCGGCTGGACGCTGATGCCGCGCGAGCCGGCGTCCGAACCCGGGCCCGGCCCGGCGTCCGGGCCTGCGTCCGGGCTGGAGTCCGGCGCGGCCTTCGCGGCCGTGGTGCGCGCGCTGGAGACGGGACGCGGCGCGCCTTTTCCGGAGGGCTACAGCGGCGAGTTCAGCCCGATGCTGCAGCCGTGGGTGCGCAGCCTCGCCGACAGCCTGGCCGCCGGCCTGCTGCTGGTGATCGACTACGGCCTGCCGCGGCGCGAGCTGTACTCGGCCGAGCGCAGCGACGGTACGCTGATGTGCCATTATCGCCACCGCGCGCACGGCGACCCCTTCCTGTGGCCCGGCCTGCAGGACATCACCGCCTGGGTGGACTTTACGGCGATCGCCGAGGCCGGCGTGGCGGCCGGGCTGACGCTGGAGGGCTACACCACGCAGGCGGCCTTCCTCGCCGGCAACGGCCTGGACGAGATGCTCGCCGGCGCCGGCCGGGACGCGGCGGGCATAATGCAGGCGCAGCAGGCCAAGCGGCTGCTGCTGCCCGGCGAGCTGGGCGAACGTTTCCGGGTGATGGGCCTGGGCCGCGGCATCGCGCCGCCGCTCGCCGGCTTCCGGATGCAGGACCTCGCGAACCGACTCTGACCGCCTCTGAGCGCTTCTTGGGAGACGATGCCGATGGACTGGGTGCAGGCGCTGGTGCTGGCCGCGGTACAGGGACTCACCGAGTTCCTGCCGATCTCCAGTTCGGGTCACCTGGTGCTGGTGCCGGTGTTCCTCGGCTGGGAGGACCAGGGCCTGCCCTTCGACGTGGCGGTGCACCTGGGGACGCTGGCCGCCGTGGTGTTCTACTTCCGCCACGAGCTGTGGCCGATGACGCGCGACGCGCTGGGCACGCTGCGCGGCGGGCCGCGCACGCGCGAGTCCGACCTGGCCTGGTGGGTGGTCATCGGCACCATCCCGGCGGTGCTGTTCGGCGGCCTGTTCGGCGGCCAGGTGGGCACGCTGATGCGCTCCACCGCGGTGATTGCGGCGACCACCGCCGGCTTCGGGTTGCTGCTGTGGATCGCCGACGCCCGCGGCGCGCGCAATCGCTCGCTGGCCGAGGTCGGCTGGCGCGACGCCGTGATCGTCGGCCTGGCGCAGGCGCTGGCGCTGATCCCCGGCACTTCGCGCTCCGGCATCACCATCACCGCCGCGCTGTTTCTCGGGCTGGAGCGCCAGTCGGCGGCGCGCTTCTCTTTCCTGCTGTCGATCCCGGTGATCCTGGCGGCCACCTGCTACGAGCTCATGAAGCTGCTGCGCGCGCCGCAGGCGGCCGACTGGCCGGCGCTGGCGCTGGGCGCGGTGGCTGCCGGCGTGGTCGCCTATGCCACCATCCGCGCCTTCATCGCGCTGCTGGGGCGCATGGGACTGGCGCCCTTCGCGCTGTATCGCCTGTTCCTGGGCGCGGTGCTGTTCTGGATCTATTTCTGAGGACCGGCCGGCGCCGCGGGCTTCGCGGCAGGGCGCGCGTCCTTCGGCCGCGGACAGGCCTCGGCGATGGCCGCCACGCGCAAGGCGCGCAGCCGTTCGCCCAGCGCCTCGCCCTGCAGGCCCTGCTCGAGCAGTGAGCGCGGCTCCACGCCGGCCGCCGCGCGGCGCGCTCGCCTGAGCAGCTCCGCCTGCGGATAGGCGGCCTCTTCCAGGCTGTCGCGCCCCCTGAGGTCGGTCTCGCAGGCTGCCAGGAACTGCTCGAAGCGTTCCGGACGACGCAGCGCGTCCACGCCCTCCAGCAGCTTCAGCACGGTCGCCGGCCGCAGCTCGGCGGCGCGATGGCACAGCCCGTGGTAGCGCGCCACGATCTCGGCCAGCTCGCGGAAGGCCGTCGGCACGCGCAGCCGCTCGCACACCCGCCGTGCCAGCGTGACGCTGCGCTCCTCGTGGCCGTGGTGCGCCGGCCAGTACTCGCGCGGCGTCGTGCCCTTGCCCAGGTCGTGCATCAGCACCGCGAAGCGCGACTCCGTGTCCAGCCCCAGCCGTGCGGCCATGCGCATGCACAGCAGCATATGCCGGCCGGTGTCCACCTCCGGATGCCAGCGCGCCGGCTGCGGCACCCCGAACAGCGCCTCCAGCTCCGGGAAGATCACCGCCAGCGCGCCGCAGTCGCGCAGCACCTCGAGGAAAACGTCCGGCCGCTCCGTGTCCAGCGCGCGGCGGGTCTCCTGCCAGACGCGCTCCGGCACCAGCGCGTCGACCTCGCCGGCGGCGGTCATGCGCCGCATCAGCGCCATGGTGTCCTCGGCGACGGTGAAGCCCAGCGGCCGGAAGCGCGCCGCCAGTCGCGCGGTGCGCAGGATGCGCACCGGGTCCTCGGCAAAGGCGGGCGAGACATGGCGCAGCACGCGCGCCTCCAGGTCCGCGCGGCCGCCCCAGGGGTCCACCAGCTCGCCCGACGCGTCGCGCGCGATCGCGTTCACTGTCAGGTCGCGGCGCTGCAGGTCCTCTTCCAGCGTGACCTCCGGCGCGGCGTCCACGACGAAGCCGCGATAGCCGGGCCCGGTCTTGCGCTCGGTGCGCGCCAGCGCGTACTCCTCGTGCGTCTCCGGGTGCAGGAACACCGGGAAGTCGCGCCCCACCGGCCGGAAACCGGCGCGCTCCATCTCCGCCTGGGTCGCGCCCACGACCACCCAGTCGCGCTCGCCCACCGGCAGCCCGAGCAATTCGTCGCGCACCGCGCCGCCGACCAGGTAAGTCTCCATGCGCACATTGTAACGCCCGCACCCGCGCCGGCATCGTCGCCGCCCGGCGAGGGGAGCGCAGCGCAGCGCATTGAAGTGAAGCGCGGCGCTGCCGCCCGTTGCGCCAGCTGCTATGTTTGGCGCCATGCGCGCACTGCCGAAGCTGCTGTTGCTGATCGCCTGCCTGCCGCTGGCCGCCTGCGGCACGCTGGGCTATTACGGCCAGGCGGTCTCCGGCCACATCAGCCTGATGGCCGCGCGCGAGCCCATCGAGGAAGTGCTCGCCGACCCCGAGACGCCGCCGGCCGTGCGCGAGCGGCTGCGCGTGGCCCGCGAGGCGCGCGACTACGCCGTCGAGACGCTCGGCCTCCCCGACAACGGCAGCTACACCAGCTTCGTGCAGCTCGACCGGCGCGCGGTGGTCTACAACGTGTTCGCCGCGCCCGAGTTCTCGCTGCGGCCAAAGCAATGGTGCTTCCCGGTCGCCGGCTGCGTGGTCTATCGCGGCTATTTCTCGCGCGAGGATGCCGAGCGCGCGGCCGCCGGCTACGCGGCCGACGGCTACGACACCTGGGTGGGCGGCGCGGCCGCCTACTCGACGCTGGGCCGCTTCGAGGACCCGGTGCTGTCGAGCATGCTCTACGCCGAGGACGCCCGGCTGGCCGGCCTGCTGTTCCACGAGCTGGCCCACCAGAAGCTCTACGTGAAAGGTGATTCCGCCTTCAACGAGGCCTTCGCCACCGCCGTGGAAGAAGAGGGCGTGCGCCGCTGGCTGACCGGTGCCGGCCGGCTGCAGGAACTCGCCGACTGGCAGACGCGCCGCCAGCGCAGGAGCGCCTTCGAGCTGCTGCTCGGCCGCGCGCGCGACCGGCTGGGGGCGCTGTACTCGCAGTCGCTCCCCGCCGAGGAGATGCGCGCCGGCAAGGCCGCCGCTTTCGCCCGGCTGCGCCGCGAGTACGAGGCGCTGAAAGCCTCCTGGGACGGCTGGGCCGGCTACGACCGCTGGTTCGAGGCGCCCCTCAACAATGCCCGGCTGATCCCCTCGGCCACCTACCGCGCCCGCCTGCCCGCCTTCCGCCTGCTGCTCAGCCAGGCGCGCGGCGACCTCGAGGCCTTCTACGCCACCTGCGAGGCCCTGGCGGAGCTCTCGCAGGAAGCGCGCGACGACGAGTTCCGGCGGCTCATGGCGATCGCGGAGGCTGACGTCGGGACCGTCGCCGACTGACTGCCGGGCGGGGCGGCGGCCCCAGGGCATGCGGTCGGCTGCGGCGCCAGGGCATGCACTCGGCCGCTGTCCGGCGCTGTGGCAGGCCCCTCTCGGTTAACTTGATGCCCTCGAGTGGCCTGCCACATCCCCGGCCGCTGCGCTGTTGCCGGGGCGGGGGCGCCGCCTTCGTTCCGCGGCGACTCCTGACGCTTCGCCGGGTGGCGGCTCGCGTCGGCAAAGCGCGACAAGCGATGACCACTGATTTTGCGGGCATGCCGGTCGTCCGACGCGTTCGAGCGTAGTCCGGCAGCGCCAACATGCGACCCGAGGCACCCGGCCCCATCGGCGCCGCAGCGGCGGCGGGACGTCACAGGCTCGTTGAGCGATATCTGGCTTGAGCGAAAGGAGCCTGTGACGGCGCGCTGCCGCGGCCGATCGTGCACCTGCGACAGTGCTGTGCCGCGGGCGGTCGGTGGCGACGCGCGATCGCGGTCAGCCCCCGGTCAGTCGCCGCGCGCCGGCACCGGCTGCATGGCGTCGGCCAGCCGCAGGGTCCGGCCGGACATCCGCCACTGGAACACCGCCTCGCTCGCCAGCACGCGCTGTATGTAGCCGCGCGTCTCGTTGAAGGGCAGCGATTCCACCCAGGCGTCGGCGGGCAGGCCGCTCTGCTCGGGCAGCCAGCGGTCCACGCGGCTGGGCCCCGCGTTGTAGGCGGCGGTGGCCAGCACGCGGTGGTTGCTGT
>DATFKW010000161.1:0-7490 GCA_035268405.1 Gammaproteobacteria bacterium | reverse complement strand
CAGCGCCGCTTCCAGCACGTGGGCATCGAACTCCACGCCCTCGCGGCGCGCAACGTCCACCATGTTCACGCCCAGCACCACCGGGATCGGCAGCAGCAGCAGTTCCGCCAGCAGATAGAGGTTGCGCTCCAGTGCCGCCGCGTCGGCAAGCATGACGATGACGTCGGGACGTTCCTTGAGGATGAAATCGCGCGCGATGCGTTCCTCCTCGGAGTTGGAGGTCATGCTGTAGGTGCCCGGCAGGTCGACCACGTGGAAGTGGCGGCCGCCGATGCGCGCCGAGCCCTCGCGCCTTTCCACGGTGCGCCCCGGCCAGTTGCCGACCTCAGCCGTCAGTCCCGTGAGAATACTGAACACCGTCGACTTGCCGACGTTCGGCTGGCCCGCCAGTCCGACGACCAGGCGGCGCGCCTCAGCGGGCTTCGGTGGCGTCGCGGACGACTTCAGCGTCCGGGGATTGGCATTCATAAACGGTTACCAGCCCGGCCTGGCCCCGGCCGAGCGCAATTCGGGTGTCTCGCACGCGGGCCAGCATGGGGCCGAAACCGCGGTTCTGCAGCACGATGATCTCGGTGCCGGCGGTCAGTCCCATGGCCGCCAGTCGCGCGCCCAGCTCGCGGCCGCCGTGCACGCGCGCGACCACGCCGCAAAAGCCGGCAGGCAACTCGCTGAGGATCAGGGGTTGTGCGGACGCCATGGATTGGTCCTGTAGAGAATCCGCCGCGGAATGCACGGCGCGGCCGTGCCAGCAAGGATATTGCATGGCAGTATAAGCGCGCGGTCCGGTTCTTGTGGATACGGAATTAACACAAATGATTCTCGATCAGATTCGCCCGGGTGACAGGGCGGGTCGAAGGAGATAAATGATGTCGGAACAGCTGAAATTCAAGCGGCGCTCGCTCCTCCTCGGCGCAATGCTGGCACTGGCGGCCAGCCCCGCGTCGGCCGAGGCGCCGGGCCTCGCGACCCTGATGCATAACATGCAGACCCACCTGCACAAGACGCAACTTTCGGTGGCGGCCCGCAATGCCCCGCTGGCGTATTTCTACATCCACGAACTCGAGGAAACCGCCGCATACATCGGCGCCAATATCGAGGAATACGATGGCCACCCGGTGGGCGCGCTCGCCGAGTCGATGCTGATCCCCGCCCTCGAGCGCCTGGAATCCGCGGTCAAGGCCGAAGACTGGGACGCCGGCGAGGCGCGTTTCGCGGACGCCATGAAGACCTGCAACGCATGCCACGCGTTGACCGACCATGCCATGGTGCGCATCGCGCCGGCCGAGGGTAACCCGTTCGCGCAGGATTTTTCGGTCACGCCGGACTGAGCGGCTCCTGAACAGCGCCTGAGCTGACTGCAGGCGCTCCGCCGCAACCGGTTGCAGGCTGACGGCACACGGCGCGCCAACTATATTGACCGGTCGGCCAGTTAGTAATAGATTGGACGCATGAACACCCCCACCGGGACGCGGGATCCGGAAATCACCCGCGAGCGCATCCTCGACGCGGCCCACGACCTGTTCGTGGAGCGCGGTTTCGCCGCGGTCAGCATGCGCGAGATCGCGCTGCGGTCCGGCGTCACCAAGAGCCTGATCCACCACCACTTCGGCCACAAGGAAGCGCTCTGGGAACGGGTCAAGGAACGCGCCTTTGCCGCCTATGCGGAAGGACAGGAGGCCGAGCTGCGGGCTGCCGAGGACCCCGATGCCGACCTGCTCAAGAACGCCATCACGCGCTATTTCGCCTTCCTCCAGGCCAATCCGGGCGTCGTGCGGCTGTTCGCCTGGACCCACCTGGACGAAGACCAGAGCTGCGGACGGCTGGACGCCGAGCTGGTGCGCCTCGGCGCCGAGCGTATCCGCCAGGCCCAGGAACGCGGCCTGTTCAGGGCGGACGTGAACCCGGCGCACGTCGTCACCATGTTCGTCAACGGCTGCACGCAGTGGTTCGAGGCCAGGGCGCACCACTCGCAATGGCCCGGCGTCGGCGACGACCAGGCTTACCTGGACGATTTTCTGAAAATCTTCATGGACGGCGTGCTGCCGCCCGAGCGGGAAGAGGACGCATGAAAACCTTTGCCGCTTTTCTTTTCGGCGGGCTGCTGCTCGCATTGGGCGGCTGCGACGCCGCCCCCTCCCCCGCCGCCGAGGCGGCGCCGGCGGAACATCGCAGCGCCGTGCGGGTCGCGGAGGCCCGCCTGACCCAGGGCGCGGACACGCTGCGCCTGCCGGGCGTGGTACGCGCCGGCCAGCGCGCGCAGCCGGCCTTCCTGCATGCCGGACACCTCGCGGCACGCTTCGTCGCGCGCGGCGAGCGGGTGATCGCGGGGCAACGCCTGGCGAGCCTGCAAAACCCCGCGCTGGGACCCGCGGTGGCGGCCGCGGAAGCGCAGCAGCGCGAGATCGAGGAACAGCTCGTCCAGCTGGAGGCCGACTACCGCCGCGCCCGCGAATTGCGCGAGCAGGGGCTCGGGTCGGAAGAGCGTCTTGACCGCGCTTTGGCGCAGCTCAAGGCCGCCCGCCAGGCGCGGGAGCGCGCGCTGGCCCGCGTCGCGGAAGCCCGCGACCAGCTCGCCGATGCCGTGTTGCGGGCGCCGTTCGACGGCACGGTCAGCGACCTGCTCATCGAGCCGGGTGATTTCGTGCGCGCCGGACAGCCGGTCCTGGTGCTGGCCGGACGATCCGGGCTGGAGATCGAGCTCAGCCTGCCGGAGGGACTGCGCGGCCAGCTGCAGACCGGAGATGCGGTCAAGGTCTCCAGCCTGTCGTCCGGCGCCGAGACTGCGGGCCGTATCCGCGAACTGGGCCTCGCCCGGGACGGGCGGCTGGCGCCGGCGGTGATCTCGCTCGAGGAGGCCGACGCGTGGGAGCCCGGCATGTCGGTGCACGTCACGCTGACGCGCGCCTCGGAGGCTGCGCTGACGGTGCCGTTGGCCGCCATCGTGGACCCGGGCACCGGCCGCACGCGGGTGTACCGCGTGGCGGGGGACCGTGCCGTGCTGATCCCCGTGCAGGCAGGCCGGCTCGCGGGTGGCCGTGTCGAGGTCAGGGGCGAGCTCGAGGCAGGGGACCGCGTCGTGGTAGCGGGACACCAGCAACTGCTGGACGGTGACTTGCTGGAGATTCTCCCCTGAAACTCATCCTCGCGAGCCTGGAGCGGCGCCGGCTGGTGCTGGCGATCGTCATGACCCTGTCGCTGATCGGGGCGGCGGCGTGGCTGACCATGGACCGGCAGGAAGACCCTTTCTTCCCTTACCGCTACGGCCAGGTGCTGGTGAGCTGGCCCGGTGCCGACGTCGACCAGGTCGAGCGACTGCTGCTCAACCCGCTGCAGGAAGAAATCGCCCAGGTGGAAGAGGTCAACGAGCTGCGCGGCACCGCGCGGCTCGGCTTCGCCCAGCTGATCGTCGGCATGCACCAGCACGTCTATGACACGGACCAGGCCTGGGAGAGAATCCGCGTCGCCGTGGACCGCGCCGAGCGGAAATTCCCCGCGCAGGCCGGTTCGCCGCAGATTCTCGACCGCATGATGGATACCGAGGGCATCGTGCTGGCGGTCACCGGGAGCGACGACCTGCTCGAACTGGTGGAGGCGGCGCGGAGCCTGCGGCGCGACCTGTTCCGCTTCAACGACATCGCCCGCATCGAGCTGGTCGCCGATCCCGGCGAGCAGCTGGAGGTCCGCATCCAGCCGGGACTGGCGGCGAGCTACGGCCTGGATGCCGAAGCGCTGGGCGCGCAGCTCGCGGCGAGGAACGTGACGCTGCCGGGCGGGGCGCTGAGTCGCGACGGCCGCTCCTTCGTGCTGCGACCCCAGGCCGAGTTCCGCAGCCTGGAAGAGCTGCTGGCGACGCCGGTGCGGCTGCCGGGCGGCGATTTTCTACCTCTGGAGGCGGTCGCCAGCGTGCAGCTTGCGCCTGCCGATCCGCCCACCGACCGCATGTGGTTCAACGGCGAGCCGGCGGTCGGCGTGGGGATCGTCATCCCCGAGAATCGCCTCAACGCCGTGCGCTTCGGCGAACAGGTGCGCGCCCTGGTCGACGAGCTGCGTCCCCGCTACGCGCCGCTCCAGATCCGCGAGATGTTCTACCAGCCGAAATGGGTGGAGGACCGGCTCGCCGAGCTGGCCCGCTCGCTGCTGCTGGGCGTGGCGATCGTGGTGCTGGTGCTGCTGGCCTTCATGGGGCCGCGGCTGGGGCTCACCGTGGCCGGGCTGCTGCCGCTGGTGACGCTCTCGGCAATGGCGGTGTACGCGATGACCGGCGGCGTGCTGCACCAGATGGCCGTGGCCGGGCTGGTGATCGCGCTCGGCATGCTGGTGGACAACGCCATCGTGATGACCGAGAACCTGCAGTGGCACCTGGACCAGGGCCGCCGCCGCCGCGAGGCCGCCGTGGCGTCGGTGCGCGAACTGGCGGGGCCGCTGGCCGCCGCGACCGGCACCACGCTCGCCGCGTTCACGCCGCTGCTCATGGCGCAGGGTGACACGGCCGATTTCACGCGCGGCATTCCCATCCTGGTGATGCTCACCCTGCTGATCAGCTATTTCTACGCGGTGTTCGCCACCCCGGCGATGGCGACCCTGGCATTGCGGCCGCGCACCGACACCTCCGGCGGGCGCATGCGGCGTCTGGGCGAAAGCCTGGGCCGTTTCGCTGTGCGACGCCCCTGGGGCGTGCTCGGCATCGCCGTCCTGCTGGTCACGGGCGCCGCGCTCCTGAGCGGGGCGTTGCCGCGGGACTTCTTTCCCAGCACCGATCGCAACCAGCTGGTGGTCGACCTGCGCTTCCCCGAGGGAACCGAGCTCGAGCGCACGGCCCTCAAGACCAACGCGCTCGCGGCCGAACTGGCGCGCCGGCCGGGCGTGAACGCCGCGCATGTTTTTGCCGGCGCCAGCGGCCCCCGCTTCTACTACAACCTCATCAAGATCCCGCGGGCGCCGCACCTGGGACGCATCGTGGTGATCGCCGACGATAAAGACCGGCTACCCGAGCTGATGCGCTGGGTGCGGCACCGCGCGGAGACGACCCTGCCGGATGCGCACGTCGTGGCCAGCCGTCTCGGGCAGGGCCCGCCGGTGGACGCCCCGGTGGAAATCCGCGTGTTTTCGGAGGACTACGGCGAGCTGGTCGCGGCAGCCGAGGCCGTCATGCGCGAACTGCGAGCGGTGCCCGGCGCGCTGGACGTGCGTCATACGCTCGGCACCGGCCTGGCGACCGTCGCGCTGGAAGTCGACGATGCCGCGGCGGCACGCCTCGGCCTGTCGAGATCGGATGTCGCGGCGGCGCTGGCGGGAGCGACGCTCGGGCGAGAGTTCTCCACCTGGCGCGTGCGCCGCGAGCCCTTGCCGATGATCATCCGCGCGCCCGAGGGCCGGGACTTCCCGGTGGAAGCGATCGAGGGCCTGCCGCTGAAGCTGGATGACGGCCGCACCGTGCCGCTCGGGCAGCTCGTCCGCAGCCGCATGGAATGGCAGCCGGCCGTGGTGCGCCAGTGGGACATGCAGCGCATGACCGCGGTCCTGGCGGAGACCGCGGAGGACGTCACCTACACGCAGGTGCTGTCGCGCCTCGCGCCGCGGCTGCAGGGCCTCGAACTGCCCCCGGGAGTCCGCCTGGTATATGGCGGCTCCGCTGCCGAGGCCGGCGAGGCCAATACCGCGCTGTTCAAGACATTGCCGGTCGGCCTGCTGTTGCTGCTGGTGTTCCTGCTCTACCAGTTCAACTCTTTCCGCCTGCTCGGCATCGTGCTGATGACCGTGCCGCTGGCGGTAGTCGGCGTCGTGCCGGGCCTGTTGCTCGCCCGCCAGCCGGTGAGCTTCACCGCGATCCTGGGCGCGGTGGCGCTGGTGGGCATCGTCGTCAACAACGCCATCGTGCTGATCGACCTGGCGCGCAGGCTGGAACAGGACGGCCTGGACACCGCCGCGGCGATGGTGGCCGCGGTGGGGCGCCGGGCGCGCCCGATCCTGATGACGACCGCGACCACGGTGGCGGGTTTGCTGCCGCTCACCTTCACCCGCTCCACCCTCTGGCCGCCGCTGGCCTGGGCGATCATCTCGGGACTGCTGGCTTCGACCCTGCTGACACTGGTCGTGATCCCCGCGCTCTACCGCCTGCTGATGGGCGGGCGCGGACCCGTGCCCGAACCGGCTCAGCCCGCGGGCAGCACGTAGCCGCGTTCGCGGAAAAGCCTCAGGCAGACCGCCGCGACCTCCGGGTCGTAACGCGTGCCGGCGCCGGCCTCGATTTCCTCGAGCACCTCGCCGATGGGACGGGCCGGCCGGTGCGGCCGCCGGCTGCACATGGCCTCGACCACGTCCGCGACCGCAATGATGCGGGCCTCCGGCAAGATGTCCTCGCCGCGCAGGCCTTCCGGGTAACCGCTGCCGTCCCAGCGCTCGTGATGCTGCAGAACCACGTCGGCGAGCGGCCACGAGAACTGGCTCTTGCGGAGAATCTCGTAGCCCTGGCGCGCGTGCGTCCTGGCGATCTCCATCTCCATGGGGGTCAGCCGGCCGGCCTTCGAAAGCACTTCCGAGGGGATCGCCAGCTTGCCGACGTCGTGCACCCGCGCGGCCATGGCGACGCGCTCGCGAACTTCCTCGTCCAGCCCGAGCTCGGTGGCGATCGCCCGGGCCAGGTCGGAGACGCGACGCTCGTGTCCCGCCGTGTAGGGGTCCCGCATCGAGACGATCGTGCTCACTACGTCGATGGTGGCCAGCATGTTTTCCTGCAGGAATTCCAGCTGGCGCGCCTCGCGCTCCTCGTGCGCCTTGCGCCGGAGCAGGCCCCAGGCGCTCTCCGCCAGCAGGCGCACGCGGTCGATGTCTTCCTCGTCGTAATCCGAGCGCTTGTTGCCGATGCCCAGCACCATCACCGGGCGGCCCTGCTCCATCACGGGAACGGCGAGATGCCGGACCAGCGGCGTGTGCCCGTCGGGGAGCCCGCGCCGGTAGCGCTCAGCATCCAGCGTGTTGTGCACCACCGGGCGCCCTTCGCGCACGCAATCAGCCCAGATGCCGGCACGGTCCAGCGCGTAGTGGGTTTCAGATTCGATGGAACACCCCGAGAGGGTCCGGCTGGACCAGGCGGCCAGCCGAATGCCGCCGCCCTGCTCCACGACATGCAGGTAGGCCGCGCGGCTTCCGGTGATCTGCTCTGCCAGTTCCACGGCCCGCCGGCCTACGCCGTTCTCGTCTAGCTCGGGCGCTTCCTCGTGCAGCGCCAGCAGCGCGGCCGTCAGGGCATAGCGCCCCGGAGGAAGATCACTGGGATCAAGCATTTCTCCGTCCCCGGCATGGTCGGGCCGCGACCGTCGCATGCAAGCAGCAGAATGGTGGCTACGGGTGGGCTCGAACCACCGACCTCAGCATTATGAGTGCCGCGCTCTGACCGACTGAGCTACGTAGCCGCCGTTGCGCGCCTGGTGGCGCATGTCCCGGAAGGGCCGGGAATTTTCCCCGCGCCCCGCGGGCGTGTCAAGGCGCGG
>DATFKW010000160.1:0-3309 GCA_035268405.1 Gammaproteobacteria bacterium | reverse complement strand
GTGAAGGCGTCGGTGTGGCACACTCCGGTCGCGTGGATTTCGACCAGCACCTCGCCTTCGCGCGGCCCCTCCAGGTCGACCGTCTCGATGGACAAGGGCTGGCCGGCTGCAAATGCCACGGCGGCGCGTGTCTTCATGGGGTTTCTCCGCTTTCCTTGGGCGAGCGCCGATTATCGGATGCGCGCGCGACGGCTGCCACCCCGCGGCGGGCGAGCGCGGTTGCTGTTATCGTGGCTCGTTGCAAACGACAGCGACCCGACCCGGCGGAGTGGACATGCCAGCACGCGAATTCGACCTGATCCTGTGGGGCGCCAGCGGCTTCACCGGCCGCCTGGTGGCTGAGCACCTGGCGCGCGTCGGCCCGTCGCGCAAGCTGCGCTGGGCAGCCGGCGGCCGCAACGCGGAAAAGCTCGCGGCGGTGCTGGCGGAGATCGGCGCCCCGGAGGTGCCGGTCGTGCTGGCGGACAGCCACGACCCGGCCTCGCTGGCGGCCATGGTGAAACGCACGCGGGCCGTATGCTCCACGGTCGGACCTTACGCGCTCTACGGGTCGGAACTGGTCGCCGCCTGCGCGGCAGCGGGCACGCATTACTGCGACCTGTGCGGCGAGGTGCACTGGATGCGCCACATGATCGACGCGCACGAGGCCCGCGCGGCGAAGACCGGCGCGCGACTCGTGCATTCCTGCGGTTTCGACTCGATCCCCTCGGACCTGGGCACGCTGTTCCTGCAGCAGCGGGCCATCGAGCGCTACGGCAGCCCCTGCGGCTCCGTGAAACTGTTCGTACGCCGCATGAAAGGCAGCTTTAGCGGCGGCACCGTGGCCAGCATGCTGAACGCCCTGCAGACCGCCCGGGACGATCCTGGCGAGCGGCGCGTCATGGGCCACCCCTACGCGCTCAACCCCGCAGGCGAGCAGCAGGGGCCGGGCGGACGCGACCAGGCAAGGCCGATGAAAGACCCCGATGCGGAGAGCTGGACGGCGCCCTTCGTGATGGCCGCGGTCAATACCCGCATCGTGCGTCGTAGCCACGCCCTGATGGGCTGGCCCTGGGGCAGGCGCTTCCGCTACTCGGAATCCACGCTCACCGGCCCGGGTGCTGCCGGCCTGGCGCGCGCCGCGGCGCTGACCGCGGCGCTGGGCGCCTTCATGGCGGCCGCCTCGCTGCGGCCCACCCGCGCGCTCATGCAGAGGCTGTTGTTGCCGGACCCCGGCGAAGGTCCGGACGAGGCCGCGCGCGAGGCCGGCGGCTTCGAGATGCAGCTGATCGGGCGTCACCCGCAGGCGCCCCGGCGCAGGCTGGAAGCGCGCGTCACCGGCAAGCGCGACCCGGGTTATGGCGCCACGGCCCGCATGCTGGGCGAGGCGGCCATGTGTCTCGCGCTGGAAGAGGCGCGCTTGCCGGTCGGCGGCGGCTCCTGGACACCGGCCACCGCCTTCGGCGAACTCTTGAACGAGCGCCTCGGCGAGCATGCGGACATCAGTTTCAGCCTGAAGGACTGACCTCGGGCCGGCGGCCCTGCGACGGCAGGGGCGGCAGAGTCCCGAGGGCCGCCGCCAGTTGCGCGTGCCAGCCGTGGCGGAGCTCGCGCAGGTAGGCGTCCTCGGCGTCGAACACCATGTGGCGCGAGGCCTCCGGCGTTTTCGCGTCGTAGATCAGCAGTTCGATGGGCGGCCCCACGGTGAGGTTGCTGCGCATGGTGGCGTCCATGGAGAGCAGCACTACCCGGGCGGCATCCTCCAGCGAGAGGTCCAGGCTGATCAACCGATCCAGGATCGGTTTACCGTATTTCAGTTCGCCGATCTGCAGGTAGGGCGTCTGTTCCGAGGCGTGCAGGTAATCGCCCCGCGGATGGACGACGAAGATCCCCGTGCCGCGCCCGGCGAGCCGGGCGCCGAGGATAAAAGTGGAGTCCATGGACTCCTGCGCCTCCTCGTGCTCACAGGTCTCGTTCAGCCTGAGCCGCTGCGCGGCATTGACGCGACCGAGGTAGTCGGCCGCCTCGCTCAGCGTGGCGACGCTTTCAAGGTTGGGCCGCTGCTCGAACTCCAGGTCGTGGAACAACTGTGTGCGCACCGCCTGAGAAGTCGCCAGGTTGCCGGCCGAGAGCAGCACGAAGAAGCGCTCCGGTGTCGCCAGCATGACGTGCATCTTGCCGAAGGTATTCACCTGGTCGGGTCCTGCATGCGTGCGCGAGTCGGACGCCAGCACCAGGCCGCCGGGCAGCGAGACGGCGACGCAATAAGTCATCGGAAAGTCATCGCGAAGTCATCGCGCGCGCCACGCCGGTACCGGCGCGACGCCTTCGCGACCACTGCGCGCGGCCCGGCGGCCCGCCGGCGTTCACGGCACCTGGATCTTGCCGCCGCCCGCACCCGGCATGCCCGTGGGCGCCGGCCCGCCCGATTCGGGCAGGATCAGCCCGCCGGCGGCCTCCCGCCGCATTTCCTGCAGGCGCTGCATGGTCTCGCCGACGGCTTTCTCGGCCGCCGCGCCGAATGCTTCCACCGCCTCGGCGAGGGACGCCGCGGGAATCTCGAAAGACAGCGGCAGCGCGCCCGCCTGCGTCATCACCTGCGCCTGGCCCATGTAGAGGACCTGGCGGCCCGAATCCGGAGTGCCCTCGGTCGTGACCGGCGTCAGCCGCTGAATCGTGCCCACGCGGCGGTCGGTGAAGATTTCCTCGCTGTATAGGTCGTCGGCGTTCATGCCGGCGTTCGTGTCCTGGTCTGCCATTGCCTGATCCTGTGAAAAAGGGTTTCTGGTCCGGAACCTTAGCAAGTTCGAACGGACCGTGGAAATGAAAAGGGCCCCTTGCGGGGCCCTCTCCAGCGGACCTGCCCTGAGGCGGGTCCGGTCGTGCCGGTCTTACCAGCGACCGCCGCCGCCACCGCCGCCACGGGCGGGGCGCTCTTCGCGCGGCTTGGCCTGGTTGACCTTGATATTGCGACCATTCAGGGGCTTGTCGTTCAGCGCCCGGATGGCCTCTTCGGCCTCGGAGTCGTCTGCCATCTCAACAAAGCCGAAGCCCTTGGACTGGCCCGAAAACTTGTCCGTGATAACAGTGGCGCGCGTGACGTTGCCAAACTCGGAGAACGCATTACGCAGCTCGTCTTCGGTGACGCTGTAGGCCAGATTTCCAACATAGATATTCATAACAGTAGTGCTCATTCCATACAAAGAATGCGTTGTCGGTATAAGACAGCAATGGACGCCCAACGCACAAAGCATCCGCTGCTGAGTTGCCTCAGGGGCAAATTCTCCTTTTTTCGGGCCCGGCGCCGCGCGACCGGCGACCCTGCCGCTC
>DATFKW010000159.1:0-6805 GCA_035268405.1 Gammaproteobacteria bacterium | reverse complement strand
TTGCTGGAAGCCGGCCTGGTGAGCGACGAGGACGGCTTCCGGGCGATCATCGAGCGCGCCGCCGCGCTCGGGGAAGACGCCCCGCCGGAGGCGCGCGCGGCGGCGGACGCGATCACTTCGGCTGCCGAAGGTCTGCCTTTCGTGCCGGATGGGCCACTCTGGTATCGCGGTAACTCGCTTTGCCACGCCTATCTCGAGAGCGAGCCCACGGTCCGTGTGCTTGATCAACTCGGCGCCGCCCGGGTGGCGGTCGGCCATACGCCCACCCGCGGCCGCAGGATCACCAGCCGCCTCGACGGCCGCGTGCTGCGAGTGGACACCGGCATGAACGTCGAGGCCTACAAGGGCCGTCCCTCGGCGCTGGTGCTCGAGAACGGCGTGGCACATGCCTGGTATGCGGGCGAGGGCGAGGCCGGAATCGAGTCTGCGCCGCACCGCGAATGGGATCGCCCCTACGGCATGAGCGATGTGGAGATCGAGGACTTCTTGCGCACGGCGGCGGTGATTTCACTCGACGCGACGGGTGACAAGGGCGTGCAGCGCCTCGTGCTGGAACAGGACGGGCGCCGCCTGGAGGCGGTGTTCAACACGGTGGACGACGCGCCCGGCCTCGAGTCACGCCGCTGGCGGCGTGCCGGCGAGCGCGCTGAGCGCTTTGGCTACGAGATTGCGGCTTACGAGGTGGACCGCCTGCTGGAGCTCGGCATGGTGCCGGTCACGGTCGAGCGGCAAATCGGCGAGGAGCGCGGCTCGCTGCGCTTGCGGATTCCGTCGTCCTTCTCCGAGAAGCAGCGCCAGGCGGAGCAGATTCCGTTCACCGGGCATTGCGACCTGGCGGGGCAGTACCAGCTGATGAGCGCCTTCGACGTGCTCATCCTGAATGCTGACCATGACCTGGGCACGTTGCGCTACGACGAAGACTGGCGGCTCTGGCTGACCGACCAGTCGCACGCCTTCGGCCTGGCCAGCGACGTGCGGGCGATGCTGCGCAACGCGGATCTCGCGCTGACGCCGCAGGTGGCCGAGGCGCTTGCCGCGATTACTGCGGAGAACGTGGCGCCGCTATCGGCGTACCTGCATCCGCGCCAGCTGGAAGCGCTGGTGACGCGGGCGAGGCAACTCCAGCGGCTGCGCTGAAGCGCGGCACCGGGTCGGGGCCGAAGTCGACGCGGAACTCGGCGTGCACGCTGAGGCCCTCGAAATCCGTGGCCGTCAGCACCACGGTCAGGCCTCCCTCGGCACCCGGCGGCGGCTGCAACGTGAAAGTCTGGTTGTGGCGATCGAAGCGGATCCATGCCGGCAACGGGCCGCCGCCGGCGGATTTCGCCTCGTAGCGCAGGGTGTCGCCCGGGTCCGGATCCATGAAAGCCTGGTCCGGCACGCTGAACACCAGCACCTGGCCCGCTGGCACATAGACGTCCGGCAACGGCGCCTGGATCTCGGGCGGCATGTTCTCGAGATGGTGCCGGATCTCGCCGTGATGACGGCGCCCGATGGCATTCCCGAGGGCGAACAACACGGCCGCGAGACACAGGTTTATACCGATGATCCAGCCGATCTCCAGGCTGAGCACCTGCGCCACCAGGAACACCAGCATGGCCTGCAGCAGGTCGCCAAAGCGCACGAAGAAGGTGTCGATCGTGGTCTTGCCGACGTACTTCTCTTCGCGCGTGACCGGCAGGTAGAGCGTGTGGTTGGTGGTGTTCTGGATCGAGTAGTTGGTGGTCATCTCGATGATCATCAGCACGCGCACCAGTGCGAATACCGGGAAGAACAGGATGAGCCCGTAGTTCAGCAGCATGACGGCGGGCAGGATCAGGATGGCGCCGCGCACGCCGAACCAGCGGAAGATGCGCGACACCAGGAACAGCTGGATGAGGATCTGCAGGGCGGTGATGGTGGCGTAGAAGTCGCCGTAAAACTGCGATATGACGGCGCCTGCCGTCAGGCCGACATTGCTGGCGGCGACCAGCTGTTCCGCATGACCGGTGAGGAAGGCGGCCAGGATATAGGTGCCGTTGGTGTTCACCAGGTTGAGCAGCAGCACGAAGACGGCAATGCGCAACAGGTAACTGCTTCGCAGCACGGTGCCGAATCCGCCGGCAAGCTGGGCAATCATGTTTCCGGAGGCGGGTTCTTCCTCCACGTGGGCGGCACGCGAGCCTGCGGGCACGGCGCGCTCGGCGACACGCCCGAGCAACAGCACGCAGACCAGCATGGCGGCCGACAGCAGCATCAGCGCGGTCACGCCGACCACTTCGTAGAGCCGGCCGGCCACCTGGCTGCCGGTCAGCGCGCCGAGCGCCGCCCCCACCATGATCAGCGCGAACAGCCGCTGGCCGGTCTTGATATTGAGCAGGTCGGCGGCGAAAGCCCAGAACTGCGCCACGACCATGACGCTGTACACGCCGACCCAGATGAAAAACGGCACGGCGACCGGGATGCCCAGCCAGAACAGGAAGGCGAAGATCAGCAGGTTGGAAGCGAAGAAGCCGCCCACCCAGCGCAGCACGGCCGACTTGTCGCCCCCTTGCTTGAGGTAATCGAACAGCAGCTTGTAAAGCGGGATGAGAAAAATCAGGGTGGCGGCGATGGCGCCGTTGGCGTAGGCGCGAATTTCGGGCGAGCCCTCCACGAGGATCAGCGTCTCGCGCACCAGCCGGATGAGGTAATAGCCGTGCAGCAGCAGGAAGACCTGCGCCAGCATGAGGAAGACGATGCGTCCCTCGCCGGGGCGCAGCGAGGTGAACAGCTGCAGCATCCGCTCGAAGGGCGTCAGGCGGGAGAACGTCGGCGCTGGCATCTGCGTGGGCTCCTGTGCTGTGCCCCGTGCTATTTAAGCGCATTCTCCAGCAGCGCAGCAAAGCGTTCCACCTCGCCGTAGGTGTTGTACAGCGGCGTCGGCGCCGCGCGGATCACGTCCGGCTCGCGCCAGTCGCAGACGACGCCCGCCGCGCCCAGCCGCGCGAATGCCTCCCGCCCGGCCGCTGCGCCGTCGCGCAGGCGCAGCGAAAGCTGGCAGCCGCGCAGCGCGGAATCGCGCGGGCTGACGATTTCCACCTCGGCCGCCAGCCGCTCGTCGAGCAAGTGTTCCAGGAAGCCCGTCAGGGCGATCGACTTGGCGCGCAGCCGGTCCATCCCGGCTTCCTCGAAGATCTGCAGCGAGGCGAGCAGCGGCGCCATGCTGAGCACGGGCGAGTTCGAGATCTGCCAGCCGTCCGCGCCGGGCATGGGCACGAAATCGGGTTCCATGCGGAAGCGCGCAGCCTTGTCGTGTCCCCACCAGCCCGCGAAGCGCGGCAATCCCTCGTCCGCGGCGTGGCGCGCGTGCACGAAGGCGCCGGAGGCGCAGCCCGGGCCGCCGTTGAGATACTTGTAGCTGCACCAGGCCGCGAAATCCGCGTCCCAGTCGTGCAGCGCCATCGGCAGGTTGCCGAAGGCATGTGCCAGGTCCCAGCCGGCCAGGGCGCCCACCGCGTGCGCCTCCGCGCTGAGCCGGGCGATGTCCAGGGCCTGCCCGGTCAAATATTGCACGCCGGGCAGCAGCACCAGCGCGAGGCTTTCGCCCGTTTCATGGATCGCCGCCGCCAGGTCTTCTTCGCGCAACAGCGACTCGCCCGGCCGCGGGCCCACCTCGATCAGCGATTCGGCCGGGTCGAGCCCGTGAAACTCCAGCTGGGAAACCGCGGCATAACGATCCGACGGGAAAGCCGAGCGCTCGATGAGCAGCTTGTGACGCTCCGGCGTGGGACGGAAGAAGCTGACCATGAGCAGGTGCAGGTTGACGGTCAGGCCGTTCATGCAGACCACTTCGTCCTCGTGCGCGCCCGCCAGCCTGGCCAGCGCGGCATCGAAGTTCTGGTGATAGTCCTTCCACGGCCGGGGACCGTTGAAGTGCCCGCCGATGCCCATGCGTCGCCAGGTGTCCAGCTCTTCCTCCACGAGACCCGCGGCGGACCTGGGTTGCAGACCCAGCGAGTTGCCGCAGAAATAGATGCAGGGCGCGTCACCGTGCTGGGGCAGGTGGAAACGGTCGCGGAATCCGGCCAGCGGGTCGCGCGCATCCAGTTGGGCAGCATGGCTCATGATGTCGTCTCCTCCGGGCGCAGCCCGGGACCGCACTCCACGTGGATGCGGGCGGCGTCGTCCAGGCGCAGCGCCGTCAAGCGTCCGCCCCACACGCAGCCGGTATCGGTGCTGAAGACGCCCTGGTGCTCGATCGCGCCCAGCGTCGACCAGTGGCCGAACACGATTCGCATGCCGGCACTGCGCCGCGCGGGATAACGGAACCAGGGGACGAGTCCTTCGCCGGCACGCCGGGCGGCGCCCTTGTTGCTGAAATCGAGGCTCCCGTCGGGGCGCAGGTAACGCATGCGGGTAAAGGCATTGACGATGAAGCGCAGCCGTTCCATGCCGGCCAGCGCGGGGTCCCAGCGGTCCGGCCGGTCGCCGTACATCTGGCGCAGGAAATCCACGAAGCGATCGCTGCGCAGCACCGCCTCGAGTTCGGCGGCGGCCGCGCGCGCGTCGTCCAGGCCCCACTGGGGTGGCAGGCCCGCATGCACCATGGTGAAATCCAGCGCGCGGTCGTCGTGCAGCAGCGGCTGCCGGCGCAGCCATTCCAGCAAAATTTCGCGGTCCGGCGCCGCCAGGATATCCTCGATGGTGTCGCGTTTTTTCAGCGGGCGGCCGTCAGCCCATGCGGTGGCCAGCAAGTGCAGGTCGTGGTTGCCCAGCACAGTGACGGCGCGGTCGCCCAGCCCGTGCACGAAGCGCAGCGTCTCCAGCGATGCCGGCCCCCGGTTGACGAGGTCTCCGACGAACCAGAGCCGATCCTCGGCCGGGTCGAAGCGAATCCGGTCCAGCAGCCTCTTCAACGGGTCCAGGCAGCCCTGGAGGTCGCCGACGGCGTAGACCGCCATCAGTGGAGGGCGCCGGGCCGGGCCAGCGTGAAGGCCGGGATGGGCACTTCGAAGCGCCGGCCCGATTCGTCGCTCATCTGGTAGGTGCCGCGCATGGAGCCCACCGGCGTGGGCAGCACCGCGCCGCTCGAGTATCTAAAACCCTCGCCGGGCTGGATCGTGGGCTGTTCTCCCACCACGCCTTCGCCGCGCACTTCCTGTACGCCCCCGTCGGCGTCGGTGATGATCCAGTGGCGCGAGACCAGTTGCGCGGACCGAGTGCCCTGGTTGCCGATAGTGATGCGATAGGCGAAGGCGTAGCGGCCTTGCTCGGGGTCGGACTGCTGGTCCAGGTACTCGGTTTCCACCTCGATCCGTATCGCGGATGCGTCCATGGGACTCCCTGCACGAGATAAACGAGTGAGGCCCCGGATTCTACACGAGCATCCGCGTCAGCTCGGCAGGCGGACCGCCAGCACGTCGCAGGGCGCAGCATGCAGGATGGCGTCCTCGGTGAGGTTCACCATCAGCGCGAGGCCGTGGCGCTCGCGACTGCCGATCACCACCAGGTCGGCGGACCAGTCACCCGCCTCCCTCAGCACCTCGCTCTTGATGGTGCCGGCGATGACGCTGCGTTCCACGTGTTCCAGCCCGCTCGCCCTGGCGAGTTCCTCCAGCCGGGTGCGCGCGCCGGAGACGAGTTCCTCTTCTATGTTCACGGCAGGCAGCAGGGCTTCGCCCATCGGTTCCACCGGCACGTACTCGACGACGTGCAGCAGCTTCAGTTCCGCGCCGGCGGTGCTCGCGATGTCCCGGGCGCGCGTCAGCACCAGCTTGCTGTGTTCGCCGAGGTCCATTGCGGCGAGGATTCGCTTGTAGTCCATGTGCGTGCTCCCGTTGTGCCCTTGCACCGATTATAGTCCCAGATGCGCGCCTGGCTGGAAGGTCAGGGGCTCTGCGCCGCCAGCCGCGCGAAAGCGTCCGGCGGCAGGGTCTCGGCGCGCGCCCCCGGGTCGCAGCCCGCCGCGCGGATGCCCGCCTCGCTCACCAGTCCCGAGAGCGCGTTTCGCAGGGTCTTGCGGCGCTGGCCGAAGGCCCGCCGGACAACTTCCCTGAAACGGGCGGGGTCATCGATTGCGAAGGGGGGCTCCCGCCAGGGTTCGAGCCGGACCACCGAGGACCATACCTTGGGCGGCGGCCTGAAGGCGCCCGGACCGATGTCGAACAGCGCTTCGACGCGGCAGCTCGCGGCCAGCATGACGGTCAGGCGCCCATAGCTCTTCGATCCCGGCGCCGCGGCCATGCGCTTGACCACTTCGCGTTGCAGCATGAAGTGCATGTCTCGGATCACTGCCAGTTGCGCGACGAAGCGGAACAGCAGCGGCGTGGAGACGTTGTAGGGCAGATTACCGACCAGCCGGAGCCGCTCGCCGGGCGACGCCAGCTCCGCCAGCGGTACTCTCAGCGCATCGCCGCGCACCACCTGCAGTCGGTCGCCGGCTGCCGGGTGGGACTCCAGGCGGGCCGCGAGATCCCGGTCGAGCTCGATCACGGTCAGTCGGGCGCCGCGTTCCAGCAAGGGGAGCGTCAGTGCGCCTTCGCCCGGCCCGATCTCGACCAGGCGCTCGCCTCGGGCCGGATCGATGGCGGCGATGATCCGCTGGATGACCGCCGGGTCATGCAGGAAGTGCTGGCCGAACCTTTTTCGGGGCTGGTGGTGGTGCAAACGGGCATCCTGCTGTCCGGGGCTACACTGGCGATTATGAGTGAGCGCGCCGGCAATGCCCACGTCGGCCGGTCGGGCGTAACCCGGTTCAGCCGCGCCCCAGGCCCGCGTGCACCTCGGCCATCAGGGCCTCGTTGGTCGCACGCATCTCGCCGTCGATGTCGCGGACAATCTCCAT
>DATFKW010000158.1:0-3691 GCA_035268405.1 Gammaproteobacteria bacterium | reverse complement strand
CCGCGCCGGCCCGCTGCGCTCGCCCAATGCCGCGGCCACCACGGTGACCGCGTCGGCGCGATTACGGCTGACATTCTCCTGCAGCATGCCGCAGGCCCAGGGATCCGGCTCGAAGGCGTGGATGCGCGTTCCGCGCGGCGCGACCTCGGCCAGCAGCAGGCTGTACCAGCCCACGCTCGCCCCGATGTCGAAGACGAGGTCGCCGGCGCGCAAATCCAGTCCGGTCACCAGGAAATCGGCCACCTCCGGCGCATGCATCCCGTCACAGTAAATGCGCGAGCCGGCACTGTCCCGGGCCGGCACGCGCAGTTCCAGGTCGAAGCCTTGTGCGCGGGCCAGCAGCGTCTGCCGGCCCAGCACGAAGCGCTGCACCAGGAAAGACGCGGAGCGCAGCATGGCGATGGCTTCAGTCCTCCGGCAAGGACATGCCGACGTGGCTGTAGCCGCCGTCCACGTAGAGAATCTCCCCGGTGATGCCGGCGGCCAGGTCGGAGCACAGGAAGGCGGCCGCGTTGCCCACGTCCTCGATGGTGACGTTGCGCTGCAGGGGCGCGATGCGCGCCACCTGGCCGAGCATCTTGCGGAAGCCGCCGATCCCGGCTGCGGCCAGCGTCTTGATGGGGCCGGCGGAGATGCCGTTCACGCGCAGCCCGTCGGCGCCCAGGTCGGCGGCCAGGAAGCGCACGTTAGCCTCCAGGCTGGCCTTGGCCGGGCCCATGACGTTGTAGTTCGGCACCGCGCGCACCGCGCCCAGGTAACTCAGCGTCAGCAGCGCGCCCTGGCGGCCTTTCATCTGCGGCAATGCCGCCTTGGCGAGCGCCGCGAAACTGTAGGCGCTGATGTCGTGCGCGATGCGGTAACCCTCGCGCGTCACCGAGTCGACGTAGCGGCCGGCCAGCTGTTCGCGCGGCGCGAAGCCCACCGAGTGCACCAGGATGTCGAAGCCGTCGGCCCAGTGCTCGCCCAATGCCGCGAACGCCGAATCGATCTGCGCGTCCTCGGCCACGTCCATGGCGCAGGTGAAGCCGCCGCCCAGCTGCTCGGCCATCTTCTCGACGCGCGGCTTGAGCTTGTCGCCCTGGTAGGTGAAGGCCAGCTCGGCGCCCTCGCGCGCCATGGCCTGCGCGATGCCCCAGGCGATGGAGCGCTCGCTGGCGAGGCCGACGATCAGCGCGCGTTTCTGGTTGAGAAATCCCATGCTCATGTTCCTCTCTGGATCAGGGCTGTATACATTCGCGGCGCTATGTATTCACAGCGCTATCTGTTCAAGGCGCTATCTGTTCAAGGCTCTGGCGCTAGCCGCCCGACTGCGCGGTCACGTCCACGTGCAGCACCAGCCGCTGGCCGGGTTGCAGGTAACGCTGGCCGTGCAGGTCGTTCCAGCGCCGGATGTCCGCCACCGACACCCGGAAATTGTCGGCGATGCGATGCAGCGAGTCGCCGCGGCGCACGGTGTAGTTGATTCGCCGCAGGGTCGGCTCGAGACCGCCGGGCGCGGTCGTCACAGATGCGCGGCCCGCCCTGGCGCCGCCGCCTTCCGGCACCCAGACGACCAGCGTGCGACCGATCGACAGGGTGTCGCCGGGGGCCATGCCGTTCCACGCGGCCAGCTCGCGCACGCCCACGTCATGCCGTCGCGCGATCGTCCACAGCGAGTCGCCGCTGCGCACGGTGTAGTCGCTCCGCGCGCGGCCCTCGCGATCGCGCGACTGCGTGCTCGCCAGCCGGTTTTCGGCGCTCAGCGGGTATGCAGCCGCGCTGCGCGTGGCGGTCGGAATCATCAGGTGCGCGCCTGCCCGGATGCGCGTGCCAGACAGGCCGTTGACCGACTGCAGGGTGCCGATGGTGGTCTTGTAGCGTTGCGCGATGCCGCCCAGCGTCTCGCCCCGGCGGACCTGGTGACGCTGCCAGCGCACGCGTGCTTCCGGCGGCAGTTTCGCCAGCGCGGCGCGGAAAGCGGTTACCGAATCGGCGGGCAGCAGCAGCCGGTGCGGGCCGTCCGGGTCGGTCGCCCAGCGGTTGAAGCCGGGGTTCAGCCTCTGCAGCTCGGCCAGCTCGATGCCGGCCAGCTCGGCGGCCACCGCCAGGTCGATCTGCCCATCCAGTTCGACGTCGGCGAAGGCGGCTTCACGCGGGATACGGGGCAGACTCAGGCCGTGCGCCGCGGGGTCGTCCAGCACCCGGGCCAGCGCCAGCAGCCGCGGCACATAGCTGCGCGTCTCCCGCGGCAGGCGCAGGTGCCAGAAGTCGGTGGGGCGGCCGGCGGCGCGGTTCTTGCGGATGGCGCGCCCCACGCGGCCCTGCCCGGAATTGTAGGCGGCCACCGCCAGCAGCCAGTCGCCGTCGAACAGCCCGTGCAGGTACTCCAGGTAGTCCAGCGCCACGCGCGTGGAGGCCAGCACGTCGCGGCGGCCGTCGTACCACCAGTTCTGTTTCAGGCCGAGGTGCCGGCCGGTGGCGGGCACGATCTGCCACAGGCCGGCCGCGCGCCCATGCGAGTAGGCGAAGGGATCGAAGGCGCTCTCGATCATCGGCAGGAAGGCGAGCTCGGCGGGCAGGCCGCGGGCCTCGACTTCCCGCGCGACATGCGGCAGATAGGGCCTGGCGCGTTCGAGCACGCGCTCGAAGTAGGCCGGGTGGCGCTCGAACCAGGCGACGTGCTGCATCACCTCGGGGCGTTCCAGTCGCGGCAGGCTGAAGCCGGCGCGCAGCCCGGCGATGAGGTCATCGGCGTCGGCCGGGGGCGCATGGTCGAGCGCGGTGGACTGATCGGGATGGGAACCGAGCGTCTCGGGGGCGGCAGGTTCCAGCGGCGGGGTGCGGGATAAAGGGGCGACCGCGGGGCGACCGGCCATGGGCGAGGCCGAGGCGCCGGCCGGGTCGGCGTCGGTTGCCGGCGGGGCTGCGGTCGTGCCGGCGTTATCGCGGGTCGCGCCGCTGTCCGGCGCGTCGGCGGGGGACGGGCCGCCGGGGGGCGTGGCGCAGGCCGCCAGCGCAGTGGCGGCCAACAGGCCGGTCAGGGCATGCGTGCGTCGGGCCAAGGCGGGCCTCCGTTCAGCCGTAGTTGTCTTTCCACTCGCGCAGCGTCGCGAATACCTCGCTGCGGGAGGCCAGCGGTTTGCCGGCATGCTTCTCGGCCGCGTCCTTGACGGCATCTTCCTCGCAGCGCAGGAAAGGATTAATACGCTTTTCGAGGCGGAGGGTGGACGGCAGACTAGGCCGGTCATCCTCGCGCAGAGCCGCCACGTGGTCGGCATGCTGCGTGACGTCTTCATTATCCGGCTCGACCGCGCCGGCAAAGCGAAGGTTGGCGAGCGTGTACTCGTGACCGCAGTAGATGCGCGTGTGATCGCCCAGGTCGCGCAGCGTGTCCAGCGACTGCAGCATCTGTGCCGGCGTGCCCTCGAACAGGCGGCCGCAACCGGCGCTGAACAGGGTGTCGCCGCAGAACAGGGCGTCATGGCCGAAGAACGCGATGTGGCCGGCGGTGTGTCCGGGGATCTCGTAGACGTCGAAGCTGAGGCCCATGTCGGGCAGCTCCACGCGATCAGTGCCGGACAGCGGCGTGGTCATGCCTTCCACCGGTTCCTTCTCCGGGCCGTAGCACGGGATGTCGAAGGCTTCGCGCAGCTTCGGGATGCCGCCCGAGTGATCCGGATGGTGGTGTGTCAGCAGGATGGCGACTGCCTCC
>DATFKW010000157.1:0-3765 GCA_035268405.1 Gammaproteobacteria bacterium | reverse complement strand
GCGAGCATCGGCACCGGCCGCTCGGATTGTGCCTGGGCCACGATGCCCAGGAAGGCGCGATAGTCGCCCGGCGTATGGAACACCGTCTCGCGGCGATTGCCGCGATTGATGACGTGGTAGCAATAGCCGGCCAACAGTTTGCGTGGTGTGCGTGCCATGGCGCCGAGTCTGCCCGCTGCGCGCATTCCGAGGCACCACTCAATTTCGGGTGATTGAAACGGAAATGGGGATTGGCCTTATTTCAATGTGGAAATGGGGCCAATCCCCATTTCCGCCAAAATAGGGCCATTCCCCATTTCCGCCGTTTCTGTCAGCATTTGCGCGGTGAGCGACGAGTCAGCCCTCGAAAAACCCAGCTATGCCCGCGTGCCGATCAGCCTGCCAGGGCTGGTGCGAGCCGCCGTGCGCCTGCCGTTACTCGTGCTGTTTACCCTCGGCATTGCGCTCGGCTGGGGCGTTCTTGCCCTGTGGCCGTGGGGTCGCGAGCGGCGTGCAATCCTGAGGCGCAGCGTAACGCGCCGCTGGGCTGCAACCGTCTGCCGCATCTTCGGCGCGCGCGTCGAAGTGCTCGGCGAGCTGCCGCGCGGGCCGGGCTTCCTCATCACCAACCACGTGGGCTACCTGGACATCCCGGTGCTGATGTCACTCACCGGCTGCCGTTTCGTCTCCAAGCATGAAATCGCCGACTGGCCCATCATCGGCTTTCTCGCGCGCGTGGCCGGCACGCTGTTCGTCAAGCGGGGCAACAGTGGCCGCGAAGCCGGCGTGACGCTGGAGGGCATGGCGGCGGCATTCGCGGATGGCGACCTGGTGGTGTTTTTCCCGGAGGGGACGACCAGTCGCGGCGCGGGCATCCTGCCGTTTCGTTCCGGCCTCTTGAGCCTGCCGGCGCGCGATGGCCACCCGGTATACCCTGCCGCGCTCGTCTACAGCACGGAGGTGTCCGGCGTCGATCCGGGGCTCGCCCTGGCCTGGTCAGGCAAGCAATCGCTGGTGCCGCATGTCTGGAAACTGGTGATGTTGCCGGGCTTCACCGTGCGCATTGCTGCGGCTCATGCGGTGGAGGCCTCGCATCGCAAGGAACTCGCTCGGGCGCTGCAAAAACGCGTCGAGATGATGCACGCGGGGATGCGGGTGGTAGCGGAGGAATCGGCAGCGCCCGAGCGCCTGTCGGCCTAGTCTCGCGACTGGATCGCCTCGATGAAGGTGGGGCGCGCGCTGCGCGATCCCAGCCGCTCCGCTTCCTCAAGCAGACGCAACGCGCGGTCCACTTCGCCGGCCGCGATCGCCCTGCGGATCGCATCGTTGAACATGGCTTCCGAAGTCGGCCCGGCCGGTTCCGCCGGCGCGACCGGAGGCGGGGGGAGTTCCACTTGATCCTGCACTGCGGCTTGCTGCTCGGCCGGTGCGGAGGCCGGGCTTGCCGGCGCCTGTTCCTTCTGCGGGCGGGGCGGGGCGTCCGGGCCATGCAACTCCGGCTGGTAATGGGCATAGCTTTCGTCGCCCAGCGAGCCGGGTTCAGGGCCGAAATCGATGGTGGTGCCGCAACCGGCAAGAGCGGCGCTGGCGATCAGGACGAATACTGGCTTGGACATGGACATGCTCCGCGTTGGCTGGGCATAGCTTACACGCAAGGGCGGGGCCGCCGCCAAGGGCCCGCGTTGTGCGTTGCAGGACGGCGGCTCCGGCGTGATCGCTGCGCTAATGGCCGGCGTTGCGGACGCGAATGGCCTCTTCCTGGTCCATGGCTTCGAGCTGCTCGTCCATGAAGCTCAACGAGTCCTCGATCTCGGGCAGCACGACGTTCTCCAGTGCGCGGGCGCGCCGCTCGGTGCGGATATATTCCGCCACCAGCCGTTCCAGGCTGGCACGCATCACGGCGAGCTCGAAGGCCAGCGGTACCAGCGCGCTGAAGGCCTCGCGGCAACGCTCCGCCTCGGGACTGGGGTTTGGTGCTAAATGGGGATTAGCCTTATTTTTGTCTAAATAGGGATTGGCCCCATTTCCACGCTCCCCCTCAGAAATGGGGCCATTCCCCATTTCCGCTACACCCGCCAACCCTCCATCCAGCAGGTTGACGCCCAAAAAGCGCGTCTCGCGGATGTCGGTTTCGGCGTGTTCTATCCGCGCCACGGGGTAGATCCCAAGGCCGTCCAGTCCGTGACGGCCGAGCGCGCGCACCAGCGCAACCGCGGCTTTCTCATGCAGCGCATCATAGCGGTCGCGCGCTTTTTTCCACGCCTCCAGCCGCTTGAGCATCTCCTGGGCGAGGATGACGCGCTTCTCGTCGAGGAACTCGAAGCCTTCCCGGACGAGCTGGCGCTCCTCCTTGAGTTCCAGGAAAGCGCTGCGGCTGGGACTGAGACCGCCGTCGGGCATGCGCTAATACCCCGAGCCTTCTTCTTCCGCCGTTTCTTCCTCGGAAATGGGGCCATTCCCCATTTCAAAATGGGGCTTATCCCCATTTCGAGAATCTCCACCTTCGATGTATTTATCCAGCTGCGCGCTGGAGAGGCGGGTGAGCTCGCCGGCGGGCAGGGCGCGCAGCAGGTCCCAGCCCAGCGCCATGCTTTCTTCCAGCGTGCGCGGCCCGTCCTGGGCGACAAAGCGTTCCTCGAAGGCGTCGCCGAACTCGAGGAACTTGCGGTCGTTCTCGGGCAAGCCCTCGACGCCCATCACGGAGGCCAGCACCCGCACGCGGTTGGCGCGCGCGTAGGACGCGAACAGCTGGTGCGCGAGGGCGGGATGGTCTTCGTGCGTGTAGCCCTTGCCGGTGCCCGCATCCATCAGCCTTGAGAGGCTGGGCAGCACTTCCACGGGCGGGAACAGGCCCTTCCGGTCCAGCTCCCGGCCGAGCACGATCTGCCCTTCGGTGATGTAGCCGGTCAGGTCCGGGATCGGGTGACCGATGTCGTCCCCCGGCATGGTCAGGATCGGCAGCTGCGTGAGCGTGCCTTCCAGCCCGCGGATGCAGCCGGCGCGCTCGAAGATGGTCGCCAGGTCCGAGTACATGTAACCCGGGTAGCCCTTGCGGCTGGGAATTTCGCCGTGGCTCGCCGAGACCTCGCGCAACGCCTCGCAGTAGTTCGTCATGTCGGTCATCACCACCAGCACGTGCCGTCCCTCGACGAAGGCCAGGTACTCCGCCGCCGTCAACGCGAAGCGCGGCGTCAGCAGCCGCTGCGTCGATGGCTCGTCCGCATGATTCAGAAACATCACGGTGTGCGCCAGCGCGCCGGACTCTTCCATGGCGCGCGTGAAGCTGGCGGCGATGTCATAAGGCACGCCGATGCCGACGAACACCACCGAGAACTGGCCGCCACCACCACCCCGCAGCCGCGCGCGCTGCGCGATCTGCGTCGCCAGCCGGTCGTGCGGCAGCCCGCCGCAGGAAAACAGCGGCAGCTTCTGCCCGCGCACCAGGCTGTTCATGAGGTCGATGGTCGAGATCGAGGTCTCGATGAAGTCGCGCGGCAAATCGCGCGCCGCCGGGTTGATGGCCAGCCCGTCGATGCGCATCATCTTCTCGGCGGGTATCGGCGGCCCGCCGTCGATGGGCTGGCCCACGCTGTTGAACACGCGCCCGGGCAGGTTCGGCCCCACGGCCATCTCCAGCGGGCGGTGCAGGATGCGGATGCGCGTGGCGTCCAGGCCCAGCCCGGTGGTGGACTCCAGCACCTCGATCACCATGTTCTCGTCGTCCAGCGCCGAGACGCGCCCCACGCGCGCCGAGCCGTCGTCGCCGATCACTTCCACGGCGTCGTT
>DATFKW010000156.1:0-8032 GCA_035268405.1 Gammaproteobacteria bacterium | reverse complement strand
GCACGCGCTGCGGCGAACTCGATCCGGCGGTCCCCGGCTACATCGCCGAACAGGCCGGGCTCGAGGGCGACGAGGTGGGCCGCCTGCTGCACGAGGAGAGCGGACTGAAGGGCTTGTGCGGTGACAGCGACATGCGCGAGGTGGAGGCGCGCGCGGCGGACGGGGACGCGCGGGCGGCAATGGCGCTACAGGTCTTTTGCCACCGCGTGTGCCGCCACGTGGGCGCGCTGGCTGTGGGCATGGGCCGGCTCGATGCGCTGGTGTTCACCGGGGGCATCGGCGAGCACAGCGCCGGGGTGCGGGCGCGCATCTGCGCCGGCCTCGGCCTGCTGGGCATACGGCTGGACGAGGCCAGGAACGCGGCGCCGGACACGCTGCCCGCGGCCGTGCAGGCCGACGGCTGCATGCCCGTGCTCGTCATCGCCACCGACGAGGAACTGGAGATCGCGCGCCAGGCGGCGGACTACGCGGATTAATGGGGCCAATCCCTATTTAAAATGGGGATTGGCCCCATTTTAAATAGGGATTGGCCCCGTTTCCGGACAAAAATTGTCAGGGAAAAATGGGCGCAGGACGGCCGTCGTCGTCGATGGACACCATGGTGACCTCGGCGCTGGTCACGCGCAGGTCCTCGTTCCGGGCGCGCGAGCGGGCCAGCACGTCCACCCGCAGCTTGATGGAGCTGCGGCCGATCTTGAGCGTCTCCGCCCACAGACTGACTATGTCCCCGTTGTGCACCGGCTCGTGGAACTCGACCTTGTCCATGGCGATGGTGACGAACTTGCGCGGCGCCTGCCGGCTGGCCTCCACGAAGGCGGCCTGGTCGATCAGCGACATGATCACGCCGCCGAAGATGGAACCCACCGCATTGGTGTCCTTCGGCATCATCATCATGCGGATCGCCGGTTGTTTGCTGGGCGGTTTCAAGGCAATGCTCCGTCGTTTCAGGCGTTGCTCATTGTCTCCGCAATACGCGAGGCTGCAAAGTCTTGCGCAGCCGACCGCCATCGGTCCGCCTCCACAGCCCGGTTGCGGCCGGCATTCTTGGCGCGATACATGGCCTCGTCGGCCTGCCGGGCCAGTTGCTCCGCGCTGATGCCGGGCGTGCTGGCGGCGATGCCGGCACTGAAAGTCAGCGGATACGCGGGAATGTCTTCGCTGCTGAGGCGGGCACAATAACTGGCCTCCAGGAACAGCCGGCGCTGGATTCGCGCAACCACCTTGGCGGCGCTGGCACTGTCCGTGGCAGGTAATACCAGCATGAATTCGTCGCCGCTGACACGGAATGCCAGGTCGGATTGCCTGAGCGAGCCGGCGATGGCCTTGGCCAGGCAACAAAGCGCGTGGTCGCCGGCGCGATGGCCGCCGGTATCGTTAATCTGTTTCAGGGCGTCCAGGTCGATCATGACCAGGGCGGCTGCCTGGCCGCTGCGTGCCGCGGCCGCCAGTTCCCGCGGCAGCATGCGATCCAGGGCTTGCCTGTTGAACAGGCCGGTAAGCCCGTCTTCGCAGACCTGCCTGTTCAACTCGGCATGTGCGATGGCGTTACGCAAAGGGTGCAGCAGCAGTTCGGCAAAGCGCAGTATTTCCTTGCGCTCGAGGCGGGCGAAACGATGCTTCCGGTACCAGACAAGCCGACCGTAGTTGTTCCCATCGAGGCCCAGTGCGGTCGCCAGGGTCGGCTCGCCCGGCGCAGTCCGCTCCCCCCAGTGGTGGCCGAACTCGGCATGCTGAAATGCCAGGCTTTTCACTTCGTAATGCTGATGCATCCACCGGGCGAAGGTCTCGATGACCACATGCGGCTCCAAGGAGCGCTGTAACTCCCGCAGCAGCTCCAGCGGTCCCAAGGCGCGGCAAGCTCCTGCGTGCGGAACACTGGCTCGATCCTGACAATCCATTGCGGCACTCGCTTAAAAAAACACGTGCAGGGCGTGATGCGAGGATCGTGCCAAATCTCGGTATATTGTCTATATGTTTGTTTTTATTGAAAAGTCAGCGTCAGTCCAAGGGCTGCGCACCCTGCGCGCCGGTTTTTGCGGCCCTCGTTCCCCGTGTCGTCAAAATACTGACGACTCCGGCGATCCTCCGCCCCGTACCGCCTCCCACCAGGCCCGCCGGCCGGCGTGGCTGGCGGCGCGGTCGACCACGAGCTCGAGCAGCGCCGACCGGCCGGTTTGCAGCGCGGTGCCGATGGCCTCGGCGAGCCCGGCGGCGGTCTCCAGCCGGGCATGCGGCAGGTCGAACAGCGCGGCCGCGCGCGCCAGGTCGAGCGCCGGCGGCGTCAGCCACAGCGAGTCGAATTCGGGCAGCGAGGCCTGCGGCAACTGGCCGAAGATCGCGCCGCCGCCGTTGTTGACCACCACCAGCACCAGCGGATGCTGCCGGCACAGGGCGAGCGCATTGAGATCGTGAAACAGGGCCAGGTCGCCGATGACCGCCACCCCGGGCCGGCCGGTGGCCGCAACCAACCCGGCGGCGGTCGAGACATTGCCGTCGATGCCGCTCACTCCGCGGTTCGCGTGCAGCGCCAGGGGCGCCTCGCGTCTCGGCAGGAAACTGTCGAAGTCGCGCGCCACCAGCGAATTGGCGACGAACACCGGCGTATCGGGCGGCGTCGCGGCGGCCACCGCGCGCACCAGCGCGAGCTCCGCCGGCGGCGCATCCAGCCCGTCCAGCGCCGCCAGCGAGGCGGCCTCCAGGCGGTCCAGCGCGTCCCATCGCGATGCCCGCAGGCCGGCCCGCGCGACCGCGGCGCCGAGCACCGAGAGGCTCGCCGCAGGATCGCCGAGCAGCACCTTCGCGGCCGAGCGCAGCGGGTCCGTCCATGCGGGCGACGCGGCCAGCAGCAGCGTCTCCGGGCAGCGCGCCGCCCACTCCTCCACCGCGCGCGAAACCGGCGGCCGCCCCACGCGAATGAGCCAGTCGGGTACGGGCGCCTCCGGGTGGCGCAGAAAAGTGTCGGCCGTCACCAGGATGCGGGCTTGGCTATCCGCGCCGGCGCGCAGCCCGGACAGCGGGTCGGCGATCACCGGGCAGTCCAGCGCCACCGCCAGCTCGACCAGCGCGCTCGCGGCGGGATCGCCGGGAGCGAGGCGCCCGGCGAGGATGGCGCCGCGCCGCCCGTCGAGTCGCGCGGCTGCGGCGGCCACGGCGCCCAGGTCCGGGGTCACCCGCGCGGGCGGATGGGCGCGCGGGACGCCCGGCGTCCAGGCCGCGCACTGCTCGGGCCGTGCCGCGACCAGCGGCTCGCGAAACGCGATGTTCAGGTGCACGGGGCCGGGCCGCGGCCACAGGCATTGCATGGCCGCCCGCCGGCCGACATCACGGGCATGGGCCTCGCTGGCATCCGGCGGCAGCCGGTGCAGCGCGCGCGCGTGCTCATCGAACAGCCGTGCCTGGCCGGTCGCCTGGTTGGCGCCGCAATCCAGCAGCTCGGGGGGACGATCGGCACTGAGCAGCAGCAGCGGCTGCTCGTCCTCGGCGGCCTCGATCGCCGCCGGCAGCCAGTGCGAGGGCGCGGAGCCGGAGGTGGCGACCACGGCCGCGGGGCGGCCGCTGGCGCGCGCGACGCCCAGTGCAAAGAAGGCCGCCGAGCGCTCGTCGGCGACCACCTGCAGATCGAGGGCGCTGCAGCGCGCGGCGGCGAGCGCCAGCGGCGTGGAGCGCGAGCCCGGCGAGACGACCACCGTGGCCAGTCCGGCAGCCGCCAGGCCGTCGAGCAGCGCGACGGCGCGCCGGTAAGAGGCGGCGCCGGCGTCGCCCGCGCCGACGGTCTCAGTCAACGGCCAGCGCCTCGAGCATGGCCTGCAGTTTCCAGCCGGTTTCGCGCAGCTCCTGCTCCGGGTCGGAACCGGCGACGATGCCGGCGCCCGCGTAAAGGTTCGCGATCTGGCCGCGCAGGGCCGCGCAGCGCAGCGCGACCCAGATGTCGCCGCCGGCGTCGTCAACCCACCCCATGCCCCCGGTGTACCAGCCGCGGTCGGCCTCGCCGTGGCTGCGCAGCCACTCCAGCGCGGCCGCCCGCGGCGCCCCGCCGACGGCCGGCGTCGGGTGCATGCGCTCGAGCAGCTCGAACACGCCGACCTCGGGCTTGACGCGGCCGTGCACGTGGCTCGCCAGGTGCTGCACGTTGGGCAGGCGCAGCAGCGAGGGCGCGTGAGACGCCACCAGCGCGGTGCACAACGGTTCCAGCGCGCCGAGGATTTCCCGCACGACCACCGCGTGCTCCGCCAGCTCCTTGGGATCGCCGAGCAGCTGGCCGCCCAGCAACTGGTCGGCGTCGTCGCAGGTCGCGCGCGGCGCGGACCCGGCGAGTGCGTCGGCCACCACCAGGCCGTGCTCCAGGCCGAGCAGCCGCTCCGGCGAGGCGCCTACCAGGCTGGCGCCCTCGCGGCGCACGGCGAACACCGCGGCCTCCGGGTAGCGCGCCGCCAGCCACTCGAGGATCCGGTCGACCGAGGGTTGCGCCGGCAGCTCCAGCTCGACGCGCCGGGTCAGCACCAGCTTTTCCAGCGGCGGCTGCCGGATGGCTTCCAGCGCGTGGCGCACCCGCGCGGCCCACGCCGGGTCGTCCGCCGGCAACACCTGCGCCGGCACCTTGTGCGGCACCGGGTCGGTGGCGCGCGTCCCCGGCCAGGCGGCCGCGGTCAGCGCGCGCGCGGTGCGCACCCACTCCTCCAGCAGCAGTTCCGGATCGTCGCCGGCGAGGCCGTTGAAGTGCATGAAAGTGTCCACGCCGCGGCGCTCGACGGTGACCCGCGGCACGCACAGCAGGGCGTTGGGGAGCGTGTCGTCGGCAGAGCCGGGACTGAACGCGAAGCCCAGGAAGGCGGCGCGCAGCGTCGGGGTGTCGTCCAGGCTGGCCGCATGCCAGTCGGACCGCAACGCGCGGTGCGCTTCGCCCAGTACCCGGAAACGCTGCTTGCCGGCAGCCTCGCATTCCCAGGCGGAGCCCGCGCCGACGCGAAAACGGCCGTCCGCCGGGCGGCCCCACCAGACGGCGGGTCCCTCGGCGGGCAGCCCCGGATTGCCGGGAAACTGGTCGGCGCGCAGCGACAGGCTCAGCAGGCCCTCGGGCGACGCGAGCGCGCGCGCCCGGGCGAGCTGCCGGTCCAGCCGACCGTGCAGCGCCTCAAGAAAATCCTGTTGCGGGCGTGATTCGAGCGGGGTGGAGTCCACGGGTCACTCGGCCATTTTTGACCGCCGAAGTGTATCACGCGGCATGTGCGCGCCCGCCTGGCGCGGGCCCGGCCTGGGCGATGGCCGGGCAAGGGCGGGGCAAGGGCCGGGTCCCGGCGGTGGACGGACTCCCGCCCCCAAGTACAATGTGCAGCTTCCGCCCACAAGGCCAGTGTGAACATGGATTGGAAAACCGTCTCGGAAGTCGATTTCACCGACGTGCTCTACCAGCACGCCGAAGGCATCGCGCGTATCTCCATCAACCGGCCCGAGGTGCACAACGCCTTCCGGCCCGAAACGGTGATGGAGTTGCAGCGCGCCTTCACGCATGCCCACCACGATCCCTCCATCGGGGCGATCATCCTCACCGGCGAGGGTGGCAAGGCCTTCTGCTCGGGGGGCGACCAGCGGGTGCGCGGCGAGCAGGGCGGCTACAAGGACGCCGGCGGCACGCAGCACCTCAACGTGCTCGACCTGCAGATGCAGATCCGCCGGCTGCCCAAGCCCGTGGTGGCGATGGTGGCGGGCTGGGCCATCGGTGGCGGTCACGTGCTGCACCTGGTCTGCGATTTGTCGATCGCCGCCGAAAACGCGCGCTTCGGCCAGACCGGCCCGATCGTCGGAAGCTTCGACGCGGGGCTGGGCGCGGGCCTGCTGGCGCGCACCATCGGCATGAAAAAGGCCAAGGAGATCTGGTTCCTGTGCCGCCAGTACGACGCCGCGCAGGCGCTCGACATGGGCCTGGTGAACACGGTGGTGCCGCTGGAGCGGCTGGAGGAGGAAACGGTGGACTGGTGCCGGCGCATGCTGGAACTCTCGCCCACTGCGCTGCGCATGCTGAAGGCGGCATTCAACGCCGACACCGACGGGCTCGCCGGCATCCAGGAGCTGGCGGGCAATGCCACCGCCATGTTCTACATGACGGCGGAAGGCCAGGAGGGACGCAACGCCTTCCTCGAGAAGCGCGCGCCGGATTTCGGGCGTTTCCCGCGCCGGCCCTGAGGTCGCGACAGCCGTGTCCGCCATGCGCACGCTGCGACACTGGCTGAGCGCGAGCCGACCGCGCACCCTGCCGGTCGCCGTGGTGCCGGTGGCGGTGGGCACGGCGATGGCCTGGCAGCACGCCGGGGCGATCTCGGTGCCGATCCTGCTGGCCACACTGCTCGCCGCGCTGCTGATCCAGGTCGGCACCAACCTGCACAACGACGTTGCCGATTTCGAGCGCGGCGCCGACGAGCCGGGCACGCGCCTCGGCCCGCGGCGCGCGACCGCGGAAGGCTGGCTGAGCGCGGCCGCGGTGCGGCGCGGCGCCGTGTTGTCCTTTGCCGGCGCCGGCGTGGTCGGCCTGTGGCTGGCGTGGCAGGGCGGCTGGCCGATCCTCGCCATCGGCGTGGCGTCCATCGCCTGCGCATGGGCCTACAGCGGCGGGGCGCGGCCGATCGCCTATTCCAGCGTGGGTGAACTTTTCGTCTGGCTGTTTTTCGGGGTGGCGGCCGTTGCCGGCAGCTATTACCTGCAGACGGGGCGCTTCGACCTCACGGCGCTGACGGCCGGGGCGCTGCTGGGCATGCCGGCGGCCGCCGTGCTGGTGGTCAACAACTACCGCGACCGGGAGAACGACCGCAGGGCGGGACGGCGGACCTTTGCGGTGGTCTTCGGTCCGCGCGCGAGCCGTATCGAGTACGGGCTGCTGGTCCTGCTGCCTTTCGCACTGCTGCTGCCGCTGGCCGCTCTCGGGGGTCGCGGCTGGCTCGTGCCGCTGCTGGCGGCGCCCTGGGCGGTGGTGCTGGTGCGGCGTTTCGTGACCCTGCCCGCCGGGCCGGCTTTCAACGAGCTGTTGGCCGCGACGGCCCGCCTGCAGCTGTTGTTCGGCGCGCTGATCTGCCTGGGCCTGTTCCTCGGTGGCCTGCGTGGCTGAGAGCGCCGCCACGCCGAGCATCGCCGCGCTGCAGCTGCACCCCTACGCGATCCCGTTGTCGCGACCGTGGAAGTGCGCCCGCGGCGACACGGTGATGCGGCGCGGCTGGCTGATCCGCATCGAGGACGAGGAAGGCGCGCACGGCTGGGGCGAGACGGCCGGCCTGCCGGGCGCCGGCACGGAGACCGCGGCACAGGCCGAGCCCGCGCTCCGGCAGGCGATGGCCTTGCTGCCCGGCCTGACCACCGAGGAGGCGCGCGGCCGCCTGCCGGACCGGACGCGGCCGGCCGCCCGCTGCGGACTGGAGTGCGCGCTGCTGGACCTGGAAGCGCGGCGCGCCGGCCTGCCGCTGTTCCGCCACCTGCGACCCGACGCGGCCCCGCAGGTGCGCGTCAACGCCTTTGCCGGCGCGGTGGATGCGGGGCTGGGCGAGCGCCTGGCGGCGGCGCGCAAACAGGGTTTCACGGTCGCCAAGCTGAAGCTGGCGACCGCGCCGCTGGAGAACGAGCTGCCGCTGTTCTTCCGCGCGATGGAGCAATTGCCGGCAGGGCTCAGCCTGCGACTGGACGTGAACCGCGGCTGGAGCACGGCCGAGGCCGAGCGCACCCTGCCGCTGTTCGCGGATTTGCCCATCGAGGCGCTGGAGGAGCCCGCCTCCGATGCAGACGGGCCCGCGCTGGCCCGCCTGCAGGGCATGGTGGGCTTTTCGCTGGCGCTGGACGAGTCGCTGGCCCGGTGGCCGGAGGACGGGCCCTTGCCGGTGCGGCGCCAGATCCTCAAGCCGATGGTGGTGGGCGGGCCTTCGCGGGTGCTGGGGCTGGCATTGCGGCCCCGTACCGAGAGCATCGTGACCGCCAGCGTGGACACCGCGGTGGGGCTGTGGCTGTCGGCGCACATCGGCGCCGCGCTGGGCAACGGCCTGGCGCACGGCCTGGA
>DATFKW010000155.1:0-4120 GCA_035268405.1 Gammaproteobacteria bacterium | reverse complement strand
TTGATGCTCAGGCTCCGCTCGGTCATGAAGCGGTGCAGGTAGGACGGCCCGCCGGCCTTGGGCCCGGTTCCGGAGAGCCCGCAGCCGCCGAAGGGCTGCACGCCCACCACGGCGCCGACGATGTTGCGGTTCACATACACGTTCCCGGCGCGGGATTTCGAGAACAGCTCGCGGGCGCGGGCATCGATGCGGCTGTGCACGCCGAAGGTGAGCGCGTAACCGGTCTCGTTGATCTCGCGCATGACGCGATCGACGTCGCGCGAGGCGTAGCGGACCACATGCAGGACCGGGCCGAAGACCTCGCGCTCGAGCTGGCCGATGCCGTCGATCTCGACCACGGTCGGCGCGCAGAAACTGCCGTGCTCCGCCTCTTCGGGCAGCCTGCAGCGCGCAAGCACGCGTCCCTGCTCGTCCATGCGGGCGACGTGCGCCTCCAGCGTCTCCAGGGCCTCCTCGTCGATGACCGGGCCGATGTCGGTGGACAGCAGCGCGGAATCGCCGATGCTCAGCTGGGCCATGTAACCTTTCAGCAGCCGCAGCGTGCGCTCGGCGATCTCTTCCTGCAGGAACAGCACGCGCAGCGCGGAGCAGCGCTGGCCGGCGCTGTTGAAGGCCGACTTGACGCTGTCCAGCACCACCTGCTCCGGCAACGCCGAGCTGTCCACCAGCAGCGCATTCTGGCCGCCGGTCTCCGCGATCAGCGTGGGAATGGCGCTGTCGCGCGCCGCCAGCGCGCGGTTGATCAGCCGCGCGACCTCCGTGGAACCGGTGAAGGCCACGCCCGCGACGCGCGGGTCCGGCAGCAGGGCCGCCCCCAGCTCCGGCCCGCTGCCCGGCAACAGGTGCAGTACGTCGCCCGGCACGCCCGCCTGGTGGAACAGCCGCAAGGCCGCCGCCGCCGTCAGCGGCGTCTGCTCGGCCGGCTTGGCCAGCACCGCGTTGCCGGTCACCAGCGCGGCGGCAATCTGCCCCGTGTAGATCGCCAGCGGAAAATTCCACGGGCTGATGCACAGGAACACGCCCCGGCCATGCCAGGACAGCTCGTTGCGCTCGCCGGTGGGCCCGGGCAGCAGCTCGGGCTCGGCGAACTCCCGCCGTGCCTGGAGCGCGTAGTAGCGCAGGAAATCGACCGCTTCGCGCAGCTCGGAAACCGCGTCCGGCAGCGTGCGGCCGCCCTCGCGCATGCACAGGCCGAGGAGCTCGGCGGCGTTCTGCTCGTAAAGGTCGGCGGTGCGCTCCAAGAGCCGGGCGCGCGACTCGCCGCCCGCCGCATTCCACCGTCCCTGGGCGCGGCAGGCGATCTCCAGCGCCTCGCACGCCAGCTCGGCGGAGGCCCATTGCGCTTCGCCCAGCACCATCCGCCGGTCGGCCGGCGCGCGCACGGTCTGCGGCGTCCCCGCGCGTTCCTGGCCGCCGACCAGCGGCGCGGCGCGCCCGGGCCGGGCGAGCGCCGCGGCCATCGCCTCGGCAAGAGCGCCGAGCTCGGTCGGATCCGCGAGGTTGAAGCCTCGCGAGTTGCGCCGCGCCTCGCCGAACAGCTCGGGCGGCGCGGGAATCCGCGGATGCGGAATCGCCGACAGCTGGTCCACCACCGCCACGGGGTCGGCCACGATCTCGTCCACCGGCGACGCCTCGTCCACGATGCGGTTGACGAAGGAGCTGTTCGAGCCATTCTCCAGCAGGCGCCGCACCAGGTAGGGCAGCAGGTCTTCGTGGTTGCCGACGGGCGCGTACACCCGGCAGGGAAGATCGAAGTGCTGCTCGCCGATGACTTCCGCGTAGAGCTCCTCGCCCATCCCGTGCAGGCGCTGGAATTCGAACTGCCGGTTGTCGCCGGCATAGTGGATGATGCTCGCCACGCTGTGCGCGTTGTGGGTCGCAAACTGGGCGTACACCCGGCCTTCGGCGGCGAGCAGCACGCGCGCGCAGGCCAGGAAGGAGACGTCGCTGTTGACCTTGCGCGTGAACACCGGGTAGCTCGGCAGGCCGTTCTCCTGCGCCCGCTTGATCTCCGCGTCCCAGTAGGCGCCCTTCACCAGCCGCACCGGTATGCAGCGGCCCGCCTCCTCGGCAAGCGCGATCACCCAGCGGCAGGCGTCCAGGCCGCGCCTCAGGTAGGACTGTATGGCGAGGCCGAAGCCGTCCCAGCCGGCCAGCGCCTCGTCGCCGAAGACGCGCTCGAACACTTCCAGGGACAGCTGCAGGCGGTCGGCCTCCTCGGCATCCACGGTCAGCCCCACGCCCGACTTGCGCGCCGCGATCGCCAGCTCCAGCACCTTGGGCGTGAGTTCCGCCAGCACCCGCTCGCGCTGGGCGAACTCGTAGCGCGGGAACAGGGCCGACAACTTCACCGAGATGCTGTCTGCGGCGAAGATCGAGGCCGGGCGCCGGTCGGCGGCGGCAATCGCTTTTATGCCGGCATGATAGGCCTCGAGGTAACGCTGGCTGTCCTCCGCGGTCAGGGCGGCCTCGCCCAGCATGTCGAAGGAGTAACGGTAGGCGGCGCCCTCCCCGCCGGAGGCCCGCTTGAGGGCGTCGCCGATGGTCCGGCCCATGACGAACTGGTGACCCATGATGCGCATCGCCTGGCGCATCGCGCCGCGCACCATGGGTTCGCCCAGCCGACTCACCAGCCGCTGCATGAAATGGCCGGGTTCCTCGATGTCACGCCGCGCCGGCCGGATCACCCGGCCGGTGAGCATCAGCCCCCAGGTGGACGCGTTCACGAAAGCGGACTCGCTGCTCCCCAGGTGACTGCGCCAGTCCGCCGAGGAAATCTTGTCGGCGATCAGCCGGTCCGCGGTGTCCTTGTCGGGAACGCGCAGCAGCGCTTCCGCCAGGCACATCAGGACGACGCCTTCCTGGCTGGAGAGGTCGTACTTCTGCAGGAAAGCATCCAGGCCGCTGACCTGCGCGCGATTGCGACGCACCGATTCCACCAGCCGGACGGCGGTCTCGCGGATTTTTGCGGCATCATCTGCATCCACGCGGGCCAGGTCCGCCAGCTCGCGCACCAGCGGCGTCTCGTCGGCGAGATAACGCGGATTGACCCGCTCGGCCACGCCCGACAGCGGGCTGCGGCTGGCGGGAAAGATGAAGCCGGGCTCGCTCATTGCATGGCGTCCAGGGCCCGCTCGGTGGCCGCCAGCAGCGCGCCGGCGCCGACCGGGGCGCCGGTCGCCTCCTGCATCCAGAGATCGGGGGTGATGTTGCCGATCTTCGACATGCGCTCGATCTCCGCCGCCACGTCGCCCGTGCGGCGGACCTGCTCCTCGATCTGGTGCGCGATCAGACCGCCGATGGGGTAATCCGGCAGGTAGAGCAGCGAATGGATCATGTGCGAGTAGACGCCCAGCAGCACAACGTCGCGCTGCCCGAACACCGGCGCGTAGTACCGGTTCCAGACGTCTCGCGAGATCTCGAGCGTGGCCGCCTTGAGCTCGGCGGGCGTCGCCTCCGGGTTGTCGTACATCCAGTGCCAGACCGCCATGTCCACCAGCGCCACGCCGGCGATCTCGAAAGTGCCCCAGAAGTCGTCCAGCGTCTTGAGTGCCTCGGCCTGCGGGTCGGACTGCGCAAGGCCGAGCAGCTCGAGATCGCGCGCCTGGAAAACGAAGGCCAGCGCCTCGGTGAAGGCGGTGTTCGGCACGCCCTCGAGCAGCGTGTGATCCACCTCGTTGAGCGAGAGGGTCTGCTCCACGTTGTGGCCCAGCTCGTGGATCGCGATGTTGTAACCCTTGTAGTTCATGCCGCCCGGCTCGACGCGCGTGCGCAGGTGGGTTTTCTGCGAGCGCATGCCGGCGCCCCAGGCGTGCCCCGAGCCGCGCGCCGCCTCGACCACGATGTTGTCGGCCAGGTACTCGGCGCGCGCCGCGCTGAAACCGAGCTTCTCGAGCAGCGCGGGCAGGTCCGCGTCGAAGGCTTCCGCGGTCGGGTAGCGTTCCGCGACGATGGCGTCCAGTTCCTCGCCCGAGTACGGGCTGGGAGGCCTGAAACCGTTGTACCAGATGTCGAAAGGCTCGAGCGGACGCCCGAGCCGCGCCTCGATGAGCGACGCGACCTGCGGCACCAGGGGCGAGCTCACCACCGCTTTCAGCATCGCCTCCACGCGCGCTTCCGG
>DATFKW010000154.1:0-8859 GCA_035268405.1 Gammaproteobacteria bacterium | reverse complement strand
AGCGAGGGCTTCGCGGCGGACGGCAAGGCCTTCATGGACGCCATCGAGCGCAGCCTGGCCGGCGGCGCGAAGCGGCTGCGCAGGCCCGCCATGCCGGCCTCGCCCTACCGCCGCATGGACGCGGGCGCGATCGGCTCGCTGGCTATCGGTTACCCGGCGCAGCTGTGCGCGCCCGACGATCCGCGGCTGCTGGACACGGTCGAGTTCCTGCTTGAGAAGTGCTTCGTCAACGGCGCCTTCTACCAGGACATGATCCACTCGGGATTGAACGCGTATCTCACGCTGCACGTCGCCCAGGTGCTGCTGCGCGCCGGCGACCCGCGCTACCTCGCGCTGATGGACACAGTGGCCGCGCTGGCCTCGCCCACCGGACAATGGCCGGAAGCCATCCATCCGCACACCGGCGGCGGCTGCATGGGCGACGGTCACCACGTGTGGGCGGCCGCGGAGTGGGTGCTGATGCTGCGCAACTGCTTCGTGCGCGAGGAAGGCGAGCGGCTGGTGCTGTGCGGCGGCGTCCCGCAGCGCTGGCTGGCCGAGGGCGCACCCATCCGCTTCGGCCCGGCGCCGACGACTTTCGGCACGGTCTCCGTCGAAGTTTTGCCGCAGGGCCGCGGGCAGGCGCGGGTGCGCTGGCAGGCGGACTGGCACGCGCGGCACCAGGCGACGCCGCCGCCCATCGACGTGCGGCTGCCGGGCTTCAAGCCGGCGCGCGCCGAACCCGGCGCGGATTCCGTGGTGCTCGACGCCGCAGACGGTTCAAGCGAGGACGCCGGACAATGAACATCCTGCTGGTGACCAATACCTACACCCCCCACGTCGGCGGCGTGGCCCGCTCGGTGGAGGCCTTTGCCGACGAGTACCGCAAGCGCGGCCACCGGGTGCTGGTGGTGGCGCCGGAGTTCCCGGACATGCCCGAGGCGGAACGCGGCGTGCTGCGCGTGCCGGCCATCCAGGAGTTCAACGCCAGCGACTTCTCGGTGGTGCTACCCGCGCACCCGCCGCTCACCGAGGCCATCGACGACTTCGGGCCCGACATCGTGCACTCCCAGCATCCCTTCCTGCTCGGCTCCACCGCAGTGCGGGTCGCGCGTCACCGCGGACTGCCGCTGGTGTTCACCCACCACACCCTGTATGAACAGTACACCCACTACGTGCCCGGCGACTCGCCCGCGTTGAAGCGCTTCACCATCGAGCTGGCGACACGCTACGCCAACCTGTGCGACCAGGTATTCGCCCCCAGCGAAAGCCTCCGCGACCTGGTCCGCGAGCGCGGCGTCACCACGCCGGTCGAGGTAATCCCCACTGGCGTGTACACCGAGCGCTTCGCCGAGGGCGACGGCGCGGGCTTCCGCAGGGACGCCGGCATCCCGCCGGAGGCGCTGGTCATCGGCCACCTCGGCCGGCTGGCGCCGGAGAAGAACCTGCCCTTCCTCGCCGAGGCGGTAGCGCAGTTCATCGGCGAGCAGCCGCAGGCGCATTTCCTGGTGATCGGCAGCGGCCCCTCGGAAGACGAGATGCGCGCGATCTTCGCCGCGAACGGCATCGAGTCGCGCCTGCACTTCGCCGGCACGCTGCAGGGCCGGGCGCTCGCCGACGCGCTGCACGCCATGGACCTGTTCGCCTTCGCCTCGAAGAGCGAGACCCAGGGCATGGTGCTGACCGAGGCGATGGCGGCCGGCCTGCCGGTGATCGCGCTGGACGCCTCGGGCGTGCGCGAGGTGGTGAACGACCGCGAAAACGGCCGGCTGCTGCGCGAGGAGACGCCGCAGGCATTCGCTGCCGCGCTGCGCTGGGCCGCGACGCTCGACGAGGAGGCTTCCGCGGCGCTCCGGCAGGCCGCGCTGGAGACTGCCGAGGCCTATTCCATGGAGCGCTGCGCCGCCACCGCGCTGGCCTGCTACCGGGCCGTGCGGGCCCGCTCGGCAAGCGAGACCGGCCCCGCGCAGACCCGCTGGGAAGAGGTGCTGGGCGCCCTGCGCACGGAATGGGCGCTGTTCATGAACCTGGCCGGCGCGGGCGACGCCGCGCTGGGCGGCGAACGCATCCCGCGCGAGCCCCGCTGATGTTCACACAAATATGCCGCCAGCTGAGTGGACAGCTGGGCCGACAGTTGAGCGGGCAGCTGAGCCACCAGCTGAGCCGACGATCGCGAGTGGCCTGAGCCATGGTGGGCAACATCGAAATCCTGCTGCGGCGCTGGCGCCGGGCGATCAGCCGCAGCGCCCTGCTGTCGCGCCTGCTGCGCCTGCCGGTCTCGGAAGGGCCCGCGACGCGCCCGGGGCTGGTGATGATCCAGATCGACGGGCTGTCGCGGCCGCAATTCGAGCGCGCCCTTAAGAGCGGCGAGCTGCCTTTCATGCGGCGCCTCCTGGAGCGCGAGCATTACCGGCTGCACAGCCATTACTCGGGCCTGCCCTCCACCACGCCCGCCGTGCAGGGCGAGTTGTTCTACGGCGTGAAACGCGCCGTGCCCGCCTTCGCCTTCCGCGATCACCAGACCGGCCAGCAGGTTCGCATGTACGAAGCCGACACGGCCGAGCGCGTGGAGGCGCGGCTGGCCGCGCAGGCCGAGCGCGAAGAGCTGGGCGAGCCGCTGCTCAAGGACGGCAGCGCCTATTCCGACAACTACCACGGCGGCGCCGAGGAAATTCATTTCTGCGCGGCGTCGATGGGCTGGGGCCCGGCCCTGCGCGCCGCCAATCCCTTCGTGCTGCTCGCTTTTCTCATCGCGAATCTCTACAGCTTCCTGCGCGTGGGCGTGCTGGTGCTGCTCGAGCTGGCCATCGCGGTGGTGGATTTCTTCCGCGGCCTGCGCAGCGGCCAGGATTTCATCAAGGAGCTGAAGTTCGTCCCCACGCGCGCGGGCATATCCATCCTGCTGCGCGAGTTCTGCGTCATCGGCGGCAAGATCGACATCAGCCGCGGGTTGCCGGTGATCCACATGAACTTTCTCGGCTACGACGAGCAATCCCATCGCCGCGGCCCGGGCTCGCTGTTCGCCCACTGGACGCTCAAGGGCATCGACGACGCCGTCGCGCGGGTGTGGCGCGCCGCCAGCCGCTCCGACCTGCGCCACTACGAAGTCTGGGTCTACTCGGACCACGGCCAGGTGGCTGTGCGGCCCTACTCGGCGGTGACCGGCTATTCGCTCGAGAATGCCGTGGAAGAGGCTTTCGCCAGGCTGGGCCGCCACGGCATGGAGGTGCGCCCCGGCGACGGCGGCGAACAGACGCAGCGCATCCGGCTGCTGGGCGGGCGCAAGACGCAGAAGCTGTTTGCGCGCCTCGGGATCGAGACTGCCACGCCCGCCGACGAGTCGGCCGGGGAGCACGCCGCGGAACATCCCGCGGTGGCGGCGCTCGGGCCCGTCGGGCACATCTACTTTCCGCGCCAGCTGCCCCGCGAGGAGCGCGCCTTCGTCGCGCGCGAGCTGGTGGAGAAACACCGCGTGCCGGCGGCGCTGGCGGTGCGCGAGCCGGGCGTGGTGCGCGTCTTCACGGCCGAGGGCGAGTACTGGCTGCCGGACGACCGGGCGAAGCTGCTGGGCGCGGCGCATCCCTTCCTGGACGCGGCCGGCGAGGACCTGGTCGCGCTGTGCGAGCATGCCGACGCCGGCGACCTGGTGTTGCTGGGGTGGCGGGCCGGCATGCGCGCCATCACCTTCGCCGAGGAGAATGGCGCGCACGCCGGCGCGCACCCGGAAGAAATACACGGCTTCGCGCTGCTGCCCGCAGACGCGCCGCTGCCCGGGGCGGAGGACGGCCGGGACCAGGACAACGGCGGGACCGGTCGCCAGGAACAGGGCCAGCAGCAGGGCCAGGGCCGGCACGATGTCGCGCCGGCCTGCCTGCGTCCCGAAACGCTGCGCGCGGCGGCCCTCAACGAGCTGGGCCGGGCGGGCAAGCGCGTGCGGGGCATGCCGCCGCGCGCCCCGGCGGCGTCCCGCACGCTGCGGGTGATGACCTACAACGTGCACAGCTGCGTGGGCATGGACGGCAAGCTCGACCCGGAGCGTATCGCGCGCGTGATCGCGCGAGCGCGGCCCGACGTGGTGGCGCTGCAGGAGCTGGATGTCGGCCGCGAGCGCACCGGCAGCAAGGACCAGGCGGAGCTGATCGCGCATTACCTGGAAATGGAGTTCCACTTCCACCCGGCGCTGCACCTGGAAGAAGAGCGCTACGGCGACGCCATCCTGACGCACCTGCCGATGCGGGTGGTGAAGGCCGACGCCCTGCCCGGCCTGGAGGGCAGGCCCCGGCTGGAGCCGCGCGGCGCGCTGTGGGTGGCGGTCGAAGTGGAGGGGCAGGAGGTGCAGATCGTGAACACGCACCTCGGGCTGTTGCGCCGCGAACGGCTGGCGCAGATCGATGCCCTGCTCGGCGAGGACTGGCTGGGCGACGCGCGCTGTCGCCCGCCGGTGATCTTCTGCGGCGATTTGAACGCGCTGCCCTCCTCGCCGGTCTGCCGGCGGCTGGAAGAGCATTTCGAGGACGCGCAGCTGCTCGCGCGGGGGCATCGGCCGCGCAGCACCTATGCCAGCCGCGCACCGGGTTTTCGCATCGACCATGTCTACGTCACGCCGGGCACCGAGGTGCGCGCCATCGAGGTGCCCGGCTCGGAGCTGGCGCGCGTGGCCTCCGACCACCTGCCGCTGGTCGCGGAGCTCAAGCTGACGCCGCCCGGCGACGCCTGAGCGCGGGCATGCGTATCATCGGCGACTGGTCGCCACGCCCGGCTCCGGTCCACGGGACATGTCCATGAAGAAGACGCCATGAACAAGACAAAATTATTGCCCCTTGCGCTCATCGTGCTGGCCGTCGCCTTCGTCGCGGCGAACCTGTACGCCGGGCACCGCGTCGAGCGGGAGATGGCGGTGCTGGCGGAAGCGCTGGCGGCGCGGCCCGACGTGCGCGTCACCCGCTTCGATTACGAGCGCGGCTTCCGCGAGGGCACGCTGCATTACGACCTGGTGATCGAGCCGGTGGCGGACGACGCGCGCGCCGACGCGCTGCGCGACAGCGGACTGATTCCGCGCGAAGGCCTGCAGGTGGCGGGCACGCTGCGCTTTCACCATGGGCCCTGGGTCGGCGGCGGCTTCGGGCTGGCCGCCTCGCGCGGCCACATCGCCCTGCCCGAGCAGCTGCGACCGATGCTGCCGCAATACCCCGGCCAGGCGCCGGCCGTGGACCTCGCCGTGGTGATGACCCTCGGCGGCAAGCTGGCGGGCCGGCTGTCGGTAATCGAATACCGCGGCCAGGTGGTCTCGCCGGACATCGAGGGCGAGCTAAGGGTCGAGTTCTCCGGCGCCGACGCCCGCCTGCAGGTCACGCCGCGGCTCGACCGCCTCGTGCTGGGGCTGGAGCTGGACGAGCTGACGCTCGCGGTGCGCGACGGCGTCGCGGGCGCGGCCTTCCAGCTGGAGGGCCTGCGGGTGGAGGCCGAGGCCGAAGAAGCGCGGCCGTGGATCTGGACCAGCAGCAGCCGCAACGGCATCGACCGGCTGGCCTTCTCGCTGCCGCACAACAGTGTCGAGGCCACCGGCCTGGCCGCCGGTTCCGACACCTGGATCGAGGACGGCATGCTGCACTCGCGCAGCACCGTCTCGGCGGGCGAGAGCAGTTTCAACGATCACCGGCTGCTCGGCGGCGAAGCCGTGGTGTCGCTGCGCAACCTGGAGATGGACGCGCTGGCCCGGATCGCCGAGCAGGCGGAGCGTATCTCCGGGCTGACGGACGACCGGCAGGTGGCGCGCGAAGTCACCGCGCTGGCGCCGCTGTTCGACGACCTGATCGCCGGCGACCCGCGGCTGCTCATGGAGCCGCTGCGGCTCGGGCTGGTGGATGAAAACGACGTGCTCGGTCACCTGCGGGTGTATTTCGCCGATGCGCCGCCGCTGTCCACCGAGACACTGGAAGGGCTGGCCCGGGCGCTGCGCATGGAGGCCGACCTGCGCGTGCGCAAGGCGGCGCTGCGTTACGCGGCAGGGCTGGCAGCGGCCGGCCCGCTGGCCAGCGCGGCGGAACGCGAGGCCGCGGCCGATGCCGCCTATCGCGAGCTGATGTCGGGCCTGGCGGCCTTTCCTTTCCTCGAGATCGGCGAGGACGCGGTGACGGCCTCCGCGGAAATCCGCGACGGGGTGCTGTTCGTCGGCGGCAGCGAGGTGATGCGGGTGGACGGCTTCATCGTGCTGTTGCTGGCGCGCTTCGCCGAGCAACTGGCGGAGATGACGGCCGAGAGGCCGGCGGCAAGTGGCGGCGAGCCGGCACCGGGCGACGGCCGAGGCGCGCCCGAAGCGCCGCGCGCGGAGCGGCCGCGTGCCGAGGCGATGGACCCGGCGGCCACGCCGCTCTACGGGCGGCTGCGCCTTGCGCCGGATTTCCGGCCGGACCCGCGGGTCACCCAGGTGGTGGCCGGCGGGGAAGACGACCTCGAGGCGCTGGTGGGCGCGGGCTGCGTCGGGCTGGTGAATGCGGCGCGCCCGGACCTGGTGCTGAGCTACGAGGCCGGGCCGCATCCCCTGTACCTCTACGCCGAAGCCGGCGCCGACACCACGCTGGCGGTGCGGGGGCCGCGCGGCTTGTGGCACTGCAACGACGATGCGCTGTCGCGGGGCTTCAACCCCGGGCTGGAACTCGTCGATCCCGCCAGCGGCGACTATGCCATCTGGGTGGGCACCTACGAGGGCGGCGCCGTCGACGCCGTGTTGTACGTCTCGGAGATCGGCATGCGGTAAATGGGGATTGGCCCCATTTTTTTGAAAATGGGGCCAATCCCCATTTCCGCGCCGCGCCACCCCTGAGAATTGACGCGCAACCCGCCGCCCTCTAGAATTTCGCGCCTTGCACGGGCGATTAGCTCAGCGGGAGAGCGCTCCCCTCACACGGGAGAGGTCGCTGGTTCAATCCCAGCATCGCCCACCAGGATCCAAGCAAAAACGGCAGCCGGGAGGCTGCCGTTTTTGCTTGGGCAGGCCGTAATAGCCACCCGAAAACGCGGTGCCAACTAGTAGCTGACGGCCCGCGGCAGCCCCTTGGCCTCCTCCACCCACTTCGCGACCGTGCTCTCGCCCGGCATCCCCCGCACCAGCTTCTTGGCCTCGTTCACCTCGACCATCTTCTGGTAAAGGTTATCGGCCCTGCGCTGCGCCAGCTCCGGCACGCTGTCCACGCCCGCGTGCTCCAGCAGGTCCGCGTACTCCTCGCCGATCCCCTTGACGCGCGCGAGGTCGGCCCGGTTGATCCACTTCAGGATCAGCTTGCCGCTGAGCTCGCACTTCTCTGCCAGCTCCTTGCGACCCTTGGGCGTGGCGCCGGCCGCGAGCAGCTCGGCCTGGTTCCTGACGCCCGCGGTTTCCAGCTTGGCCGCGCAAGCCGCCCCGATACCTTCAATCTCAGCTAATTTGCTCATCCGTGATATTTCCTTTTCTTTGCTTATGTCAGTAATGGACTATTGTGCAAGCGGATAATAAACATTCTCGAGGCCACATAGAATTCTCTGCGGGCGCAAGCGCGGGCCAGGACTGCTAGTATTTTTCGATCCATGAACGATTCCAACGACATGCTATCGACGCTCTGGGCCGCCCTGCGACCCTGGGCGGAGAGCCTCGGGCTGCTGGCCATCGGCGTGTTCGCCGGCCTTCTCGCCCTGCTGGTCATCAGGCTTTTCATGAGCCATGGCCTGCAGCGCCGCAACCCGACGCTCGCCGACGCATTGCGCGCCCACCACATGCGCACGCTCGGCTGGTTCCTGCCGCTGCTGGGCGTCTACCTCGCCCTGCCGCTGGCGGAACGCATCGCCAGCCAGGCCTGGTCGCGCCCCCTGCTGGTCACGCTGCTGATCTTCGGCATCGGCATGCTGCTCAGCGGGCTGACGCGGGTCCTGGAGGACGTGCTGGTGCGCCGCATGCAGATGGATGTCGCGGACAACCTGCGCGCGCGCAAGTTTCACACCCAGTTCCGCATCCTGCGCCGCGTGCTGGCGCTGGTCATCTGGGTTCTCGCGGGCAGCGCCATCCTGCTGCAGTTCGACGGCTTCCGGCAGTTCGGCAGCGGGCTGCTGGCTTCGGCCGGTATCGCCAGCCTGGTGATCGGCTTCGCCGCCCAGCGCACGCTGGGCAACCTGATCGCGGGCTTCCAGATCGCGATGACGCAGCCCATCCGGCTGGACGACGTGGTGGTCGTCGAGAACGAGTGGGGCCGCATCGAGGAGATCACGCTGACCTACGTGGTGGTGAAAATCTGGGACGAGCGCCGGCTGGTGCTGCCCATCGGCTATTTCCTGGAAAAGCCCTTCACCAACTGGACGCGCCAGACCTCGGAAATCCTCGGCACGGTGTACTTGCACGTCGACTACAGCGTGCCGATCGACGCGCTGCGCGAGCAGCTCAAGGAACTGGTGAAGGACCACGAGGACTGGGACGGCCGGGTCGCCGAGATCGTCGCCTACGAGTCCCGCCAAACCACGCTGGAGATCCGCGCCCTGGTGAGCGCGCGCGACTCGGGCGCCGCCTGGCGGCTGCGCTGCCACGCGCGCGAAGGCCTGGTCACCTATCTGCAGCAGCATCACCCCACCGCGCTGCCGCGTTTCCGCGCCGAGGTGACGGACAAGGGGTGAAATGGGGATTGGCCTTATTTTGGAAATGGGGCCAATCCCCATTTCCAAAATAAGGCCAATCCCCATTTCCGCTGCGGTTCTCCCTTATACAGCTTTGCTGCACTGCGTTCATACTAGTAGTGGCGTCCGCCAACCCACATGGAAGGGGGACCAGGCATGTCGGAAAACGACCGACCACGCAGCTCTGACGCCGCCGCCGCGATCGACGATGTGCTCGCCGCGGAGACGACGGCACGGCAGGCC
>DATFKW010000153.1:0-19162 GCA_035268405.1 Gammaproteobacteria bacterium | reverse complement strand
GACAGCGCCAACCTGAACCCGCGCTTTTTCGAGGTGCTGGACTCGGTGGCGCTGGTGGCCGCCGAATACGACAAGACCATCGTCGAGGTGGAGGGACACACCGACAGCACCGGCTCGGCCGATTACAACCAGGCCCTGTCCGAGCGGCGCGCCGCCACCGTGGCCACCTACCTGGTCAACCGCGGCATCGATCAGCAGCGGATCCTGGCCTACGGGCGGGGCTTCAGCGAGCCGATCGCGGACAATTCGACAGCAGCGGGCCGCGCCATGAACCGGCGCGTCGAGCTGAGGTTCTCGCCCATTACCGGCTAGCGTTACCGGCTGGCGGCAGAGACCGCGGTGCCCTCGCCGAGGTGGGCGCGAAGTTTCTTCATCGCGGCGGACTCGAGCTGGCGGACGCGCTCGGCGGAGATGCCGTATTCGTTGGCCAGCTCCTGCAGCGTCGCCTTGTCCTCGCTGAGCCAGCGGCGGTGCAGGATGTCGCGGCTGCGGTCGTCGAGCCCGGCAAGCGCGACGCCGAGCGTCTCCACGGCATTGTCTTCCCAGTCCTCGTCGGCCACCAGGTCTGCCGGATCGGCGGCGGGGGCCGGCAGAAAGGACACCGGCGCCCCGGCGCGATCTTCGTCATCGGCATCCGGCGCCGGGTCCAGCGACATGTCGCGGGCCGCCAGGCGCTGTTCCATCTCGTTCACTTCGTCCGGGCTGACGCCCAGGTCGTCGGCGACCGCGCGGGTCTCGGCGGCGGACAGCCAGCCCAGGCGCTTCTTGGCCTTGCGCAGGTTGAAAAACAGCTTGCGCTGCGCCTTGGTGGTGGCGATCTTCACCAGGCGCCAGTTCCTGAGCACGAACTCGTGAATTTCGGCGCGAATCCAGTGCACGGCGAAGGACACCAGGCGGACACCGATGGCCGGGTCGAAGCGCTTCACGGCCTTCATCAGGCCGATATTGCCTTCCTGGATCAGGTCGCCCAGCTGCAGCCCGTAACCGTTGTAGCCGCGCGCGATGTGCACGACGAAGCGCAGGTGTGACAGCACCAGCTGGCGGGCGGCCTCGATGTCGTTGTCGCTGCGGAAGCGCCACGCCAGTTCGCTTTCCTGTTCGGCGCTCAGCACCGGCACTGCGGCGACCGCATTGATATAGGCGTCGAGATTGCCGACCGGTGCGGTCAGCATCCCGTCGTGGCGCGCGACGAGCGCTGTGCTCATGCAATTCCTCCCATGTTCTTTTCGGATTTTAGCAGTCGTTGGGTTAGAGTGCTAAATCCGGCTATGGTTCCCGCCGCTTTCGCAACGAAAAGCCCCGTGGATTCAAGGCCTTCAGCTAGAACCCCGGTTCCAGGCGGCGCAAGTGCCGGGTGGTCGAGAGCCATGCGCCCAGCCAGCCGAGCAGGGCGCCCGCGAGCACCAGGCCGACGGCCCCGCCGAAGCCGAGACCTTCCGGACGAAAACCCGAGCCGTACAGGCCCGCCAGGCGCTGCGCGGGACCGGACAGCAGCCATAGCCCCGCCTGCACCACCAGCAGGGCTGCCAGTCCGCCCCCCAGCCCGTACCAGGCGCCGCTGTACAGCAGTGGCCGGCGCACGAAGCCGTCGGTGCCGCCGATCAGCTTTACGACCTCGATCTCGTCACGCCGGTTCTGGATGTCCAGCCGAATGGTGTTGCCGACGATCACCAGCACGCCCACGGCCAGCAGGGCGCCGGCCAGCAGCGCCAGCCGGCGCGCCATCTGCAGGATCGCGAACAGGCGCCGCACCCATTCCGCGTCCGCCTGCACCAGGTCGGCCTCGGGCAGGCCGCGCAGGCGCTGCGCGAGCGCCTCCACGCTGTCCGGGTCCGCGTGGTCCGCGGCCGGGCGGACGATCACCAGGTGGGGCAGCGGGTTGCGTTGCAGGGCGTCCACCGCGCCCCCGAGCCCGGAATCGCTGCGGAAGCTTTCCAGCGCCTCGTCGGCCGAGATGACCGCCGTGCCGGCGACGCCGCTCCATGCGGCGATTTCTTCCGCGAGGCTGCGCGCGCGCTCCTCGGCGCGACCCGGCTCGAGATACACGGACAGTTCGACGCTGTCGTCCCAGTGGCCGGAGACGCTTTGCAGGTTGACGAGCAGCAGGTAGAGGGCGGTCGGCAGCGCCAGCGCAATGCCGATCACGGCCACGGTCATCAGGGTGGCGACCGGCTGATTGCTGAGCCGCCCGAGCGAGCCCACCAGCGTCTGCGCATGCAGCCGCGCCCAGCTGCGCGCCTGGCCGAGCAGGCGCCGCCCGGGCCATCCGCGGATGGCCGGCCAGCCAAAGCGCGGCAGCCGCATCCTGCGGCTTCGCCCGGCGCGCGGACGCCGCGGCCCGCGGAGCTTAAGCCGGCGCGCCGGGGAACGCATGGTCCAGGTCCTGCGCGAGCCGGCCGCCGTCCAGCGCGATCCGCCGGTGACCCATGCGCTCCAGCAGCGCCAGGTCGTGGCTGGCCACCAGCACGGTCACGCCGACGCGGTTGAGCCGCGCGAACAGGTACATGATCTCGAGCGAGAGTTCCGGGTCCAGGTTGCCGGTGGGCTCGTCCGCGATCAGCAGCGGCGGCCTTGCCGCGATGGCACGCGCGATGCCGACACGCTGCTGCTCTCCGGTGGACAGCGCTACCGGCAGCACTTGTTCCTTGCCGAGCAGGCCCACCTGGTCGAGGGCGGCGCGCACCCGGCGACCGGTCTCCCGGGTGCCGGCGCCGGCGATCACCAGCGGCAGGGCGATATTGTCGTACACCGTGCGGTCGGCCAGCAGCTTGTGGTCCTGGAAGACCATGCCGATGCGGCGCCTGAAAGCGGGCACCCTGCGCCGCGTGATGCCGGCCGTGTTGCGGTCGCCGATGAATACCTGGCCGCGCGTGGGCCGCTCGATGCAGGCGATCAGCTTCAGCAGGGTGCTCTTGCCGGCCCCCGAGTGGCCGGTCAGGAAGGCCATCTCGCCGGTGTCGATATTGAAACTGAGGTCCCGCAGCGCGTCGCGCCCGCCGGGATAGCGCTTGCAGACCCGCTCGAAACGGATCACCGGCTCACCGCGACGCGTCCGGTGACAGCCCCAGCAGGGCATCGACGAAAGGGTCCGCCTCGAAAGGCGCCAGGTCGTCGATGCCTTCGCCGATGCCGATGTAGCGGATCGGCAGGGCGAGTTCGCGCGCGATCGCCAGCACCACGCCGCCCTTCGCGCTGCCGTCCAGCTTGGTGATCGCCACGCCGGTGAGCCCGACGGCTTCATTGAAGCGGCGCGCCTGCAGCAGGGCGTTCTGCCCGCTGCCGCCATCCACCACCAGCAGCACCTCGTGGGGCGCCGAGGGGTCCAGCCGGGCGAGCACGCGCTTGACCTTGCGCAGCTCGTCCATGAGATTTTCCTGGGTGTGCAGCCGGCCGGCGGTATCGGCCAGCAGCACGTCCACGCCGCGCGCGCGGGCCGCCTCGAAGGCGTCGTAGGCCACCGCCGCCGGGTCCGCGCCCGTGCCCTGCGCGATGACCGGCACCGCATTGCGCTCGCCCCAGGTCTGCAGCTGTTCCACCGCCGCCGCGCGGAAGGTGTCGCCGGCCGCCAGCATGACGGACAGGCCGCCGCTCTTCAGCTTGTGGGCGACCTTGCCGATGGTGGTGGTCTTGCCCGAGCCGTTGACGCCGACCACCAGGACGACGAAGGGCCGCGTCTCGGCCGGGACCACGAGCGGCGCCTCGCAGGGCTGGAGGATGCGCAACATGGCGTCGCGGATGGTGCCCAGCACGGCCCGGCTGTCGCCGAGCTCGTCCCGCCAGAGCTTCTTTTCCAGGCCCTCGATGATCTCCCCGGTCGCCTCCACGCCGACGTCGCCGGTCAGCAGCCGGGTCTCCATTTCCTCGATGAACTCTTCGCCCACCTTGCCGCCCGGCAGGAGGTGCGCCAGGTCGTAAGTCAGCCAGCTGTCGCCCTTGTTGAGCCGTTCGCGCAGGCGCCGGAGGAAGCCCTTGCGCTTCTCAGGTGCTGCTGCTGCGGAGGCCGTGGCGGCGTTCCGGGGCTGTTCCGGGGGGGCTGGCGGCATGGTGTTCCGGCTTCGCTGGGGACGGGTGCCTATGCTAACGCTTTGCCCGCGACGCCGGAAAGAAAACGGGCGGCCCGAAGGCCGCCCGCGTCGTAAACCCCGGTGGGCCGTTGACTAGTTTCCGGCGTTCGTCCGCACCCGGTCCGGCGCGTCGCAGTCTTCCGCGAAGTTGCCGTAGACGGTCGGCGTCAGCGGGCTGCCGGAGAGGCCGAACAGCAGCGCCCGGCCGTTGCCGGGCAGGCCGGCGGCCGGGTTGCCGGCGACGAAGACCACCTGCTGGCCCTGCATCTCGCCGGTCACGGTGGCCGACTCGGCGCTGCTGCCCGGATCGAGCTGCGAGCCGTGGGTGGCGCCCTCGGTGAAGCACACGCGTCCCTTGAGGCCGGCCGGGTCGATGATGCCGCGCACGCCCGTGCTCGGGTCGATCACCGGGGCCGTCTCGTAGTCGTAGTCCACCAGGCCGGCCTTCTCCATTTCCGCGGCGAGGCGGTTGGAAGCGCTGTTGGGCACCACTGCGTCGCCGTCGACCTGGATGAAGTGAATCGCCGTGTTGGCCGCCGCCTCGGTCGCGTAGCTGATGGGGTCGCCGGCGTCGATCAGGGTCTGCAGGTCGCGGATGAAGTTGTTGTACAGGCTGGTGTTCGGCACCAGGCCGTTGCCGATCAGGCCCGCCTCGATACGCGGTCCGAAAGAGAAGCTGTCCAGCAACAGGTCCGAGAGCACGCCGCCGCCGACGCCCAGGGTGGCCGTCGCCGCCCTGTCGTCCACCGCCAGGTAACCGGTGCCGCTGATCGATCCCAGCGAGACGCCGATGAAGTGCACCCGGCTGCCGTCGAAGTCCGGGGTGCCGTCGTTGTCGATGTCCATCGTGGGCAGCGAGCTGGTCAGGGCCACGAGGTCGGCCGAGGCCTGGCGCGAGTTGTCACGACTCACCAGGCCGTTGCTCAGGTTGATGAAGTGCGTGCCGCTGGCGTCGATCTGGCCGTCGGGTCCGGGCGCGCCGGTGGCGTTGTCCTGCAGGTCGAGGTCGAAAGTGCGCTCGGGAACGCCCGGGACGCGCAGCAGCACGTTCGGATTGGCGGCCAGCGCGGCGGCGATCTCCTCGGGCGTGGCGGTCTCGAAATCGATCGCCGGCGCGGCGATGCCGTGCAATGGCTGGTCGATCGCGACCACCGCGTAACCGGCGTTGTTGAAGGGCTCGGTGAGCGCGAACATGTCCAGGCGGTTGCGCGTGATGCCGTGGTAGAAGATCACCACCGGCCAGCCTGCTTCCGGCTTGGGCGCAAACTCGCCGCCGGTCGTGGCCAGCGCATAATCGGTGTTGGCGTTCGGTACGGTGATCATCACCGGCACCGGCGCATCCGCGCGCTTGAGCGGCACCGGGTTGAACTTGTTGATGACCCGGCTGGTGCCGTCCAGCGGGCTCTCGGAGGCCGCCACCCACGGCGTGGTGAGCGGCGCGGCGGGGTCTTCGGCGGAGGGCGTCGCGAGGTAATAAGGCACCTGCAGGGCACCGGTGTAGACGTCGCCCTCGCCGGGGATGGTGGACGCGTCCACGTCCTGCAGCCCGAGCACCATGGCGGTGGTGATCGGCGTGCCGGCGGGCAGCACCAGGCTCTCAGACAGCGGCAGCGGCACCGGCGCGACCAGCCGTCCGAGCTGCGAGGCGCCCGCCTCGGTCATGTCGGCCACGGTTTCCAGCACGGTGGTGGTGTCCTGGGTGGTGAAGCTCGCCGTGGCGACGACGTTTTCGGGATTGACGCCGACGACTTCGCCCACCGCCAGGTGCGCGGCGATGAATATGCCCAGCAGCTGCTCGGTGCTCAGGCCGGGGGGTAACTCTTCACCGGGGCCGGGCAGCTGGATCGCGCCCGACAGGAAGCCGGCGCGGATCTGGGCGTAGGTCGTGTCGGGCGACGCAGGGGTGCCGCCCGTGTCGCGGATACCGCTGGTGAGGAAGAGCAGGTAGCCGTTCTCGGTGCCCGGGCTGAACTGGTTCGGACGATTGGCGTTCAGCGGGCGCAACGGCTTGAGCTGGATGGTCTGGCCGCCGGCGTCGATGTCCGGCGCGACACTGACTTCGTAGTCCACGCCCTGCGCCAGGAAAGGCGTGCCGGTGGCCGGCACGCCGAGCGCGGCGCAGGCGTCAGGCGGCGCGGCGGCGAGCTTGCAAAGGCTGGCGTCGGACAGTCCGACCACGCCCTTGGTGGACGGGTCGATCGCCACCTCCAGCAGCAGTACCGATTCCGGCGTCAGGCTGGCCGGGTCCACGGCACGGGTGAAGTTCGCGTTCATGCGCGCATTGGTCGAGAAGCCGTCCAGCTGGTTGACCAGCGGCGCGAGCGGCTGCAGCGGCTGGGCCGGGAGGTTCAGGGTGCCGTCCGTGTCCGGGTCGGCGACGAAGCCGAGGATGTCGTTCGGATACGGCATGATGGCTTTCAGGGGATCGAACTGCGCCCTGAAGGTCTCGTTGGCCTGCGGCAGGTCAGGCACGCCGGTGTTGGCGTCTGTCGTGGCGTCGGGATCTTTCGCATCTGACAGGCAACCGGACAGCGCAAGCGCCACGGCGGCGAGGGCCACCGAATAGAGGCTTCTCATTTTTCTGACTCCTCCCAACAGGGGTGATCTTTATCGAATCTTTTATGGTCGGGGGCGCTTTTACCGCGGCAATGCCGGCCTGGCCAGAGAGGACGCGCGCGCCGACTAAAGCGTACGCTGGTTGTCGCTGCCGTTTCAAGACCTTAAGTTTGCTGCATGAGCAAAGAACGCAAAGCTTCCGCCGCGCGCGCGCGGCGCCGGACGGACGGCCGATTCAGGATCATCGGCGGCGAGTGGCGCAGCAGGCGGCTGCCGGTTCCGGACGCTGCGGAGGTCCGCCCCACGCCCGATCGCGTGCGCGAAACCGTCTTCAACTGGCTGGCGCCGGTGGTGCAGGGCGCCCGCTGCCTGGACCTTTATGCAGGCAGCGGCGCGCTCGGCCTGGAGGCGCTGTCGCGCGGCGCGGCCGGAGTGGTGTTCGTGGACCGCGCGCCCCGGGTCTGCGCACAACTGCGCAGCAACCTGGAACTGCTGGGCTGCGCGCGGGCGGAGGTGCTGTGCATGGACGCGATGAGCTGCCTGGAAGGTCGCGCGTCGCCCTACGACCTGGTGTTCCTGGACCCGCCCTATGGAAAGAGCCTGCTGGAGCCGCTGCTCTCGCGGCTGGCGGCGCAGCCCTGGCTGGCGGCCGGCGGGCGCGTCTACCTGGAGCAGGAAGCAGGCGCACCGCTGCCGCCGTTGCCGGCGGGGTGGACGCTCGCGCGCAGCGCCCGGGCCGGCCAGGTGAGTTACCATCTCGCGACACGCGGAGCCGCGGAAAAAGGCGATGACTGAGCAATCCGGCATGAGTATTTCGGCGCTTTATCCAGGGACTTTCGACCCGATCACGAACGGCCACCAGGACCTGATCCGGCGGGCCGCGTCGATCTTCGAGCGCGTGGTGGTCGCCATCGCCGCCAACCCCGCAAAGACGCCGCTGTTCACGCTCGAGCAGCGCGTCGAGCTGGCCCGGGGCGTGTTGTCGGACGTCCCCAACGTGGAGGTCATGGGTTACGACGGCCTGACGGTGCAGTTCGCCGAGGCGCACGGCCTGAGGGTGATGGTGCGCGGCCTGCGCGCCGTGTCCGACTTCGAGTTCGAGTTCCAGCTGGCCACCATGAGCCGGCAGATCGCCGGCCACGTGGAAACCGTTTTCCTCACCCCCACCGAGCAGTTCAGCTTCATTTCCTCCAGCATGGTGCGCGAGATCGCCCTGCTGGGCGGCGACGTGTCGAAATTCGTGCATCCCACGGTGCAAGCGGCATTGCGTGAACGCGCAGCGCAGAAAAAAGGGACGGAAACATGAGCCGGAGGATTTTCGCGCGGCGCGGGAGGCGCCCGGTGGTTCGCCTGCTGTGCCTGGCGCTGTTCGCCTGGCTGCCCTTTGCTGCCCCGTCGGCGGAAACGCCCGGACAGGCGGCCATTGCCAGCGCGCACCCGCTGGCGACCCGCGCCGGCATGGAAGTGCTCGAGGCGGGCGGCAACGCCTTTGACGCGGCCGTCGCGGTGAGCGCCGCGCTGGGCGTGGTGGAGCCCTTTTCTTCGGGCCTCGGCGGCGGCGGCTTCTGGCTGTTGCACTTCGCCGAGGACGGCCGCCAGGTGGTGGTGGACGCGCGCGAGACCGCGCCGGGCGCGGCGCGACCCGAAATGTACCTGGACGAGGCGGGCGAGCCGGTGCCCGGCCTGTCGCGCAACGGCCCGCTGGCCGCCGGCATTCCCGGCACCCCCGCCGCGCTGGCGCACATCAGCGAGCGTTACGGCCGCCTGCCTCTCGCGCGGGCGCTGGCGCCGGCGATCGCCCGGGCGCGCGAGGGTTTTGCCGTCTACGAGCGCATGCGCCTCGGCCTGCGTTACAAGCAGGAGCAGCTCATGCGCTGGCCGGGCAGCGAGCGCTTCCTGCCCGGCGGCGAGGTGCCCGCACTCGGCGAAGTGATCCGGCTGCCGCGGCTGGCGCGGCTCATGGAACGGCTGGGCGCGGAAGGCGCGGCCGCCTTTTACGAGGGCGACGCCGCCGCCGCCATGGTCGAGGCCGTGCGCGAGCACGGCGGCATCTGGACGCTGGAAGACCTGGCCGGCTACCGCGTGGTGGAGCGTGCGCCGCTGGTCGCCGAGTACGGCAACGGCCTCCGGGTGGTGCTGCCGCCGCCGCCGTCGGCCGGCGGCGTGGCGATGATCCAGGCGTTGAACATGCTCGAGCCCCTGGCGGTCGGGCGGGCGGACCCCGATCAGCGAGCGCACCTGGTCATCGAGGCGCTGCGCCGCGCTTTTCGCGACCGCGGCTATCTTGGCGATCCCGATTTCGTGGACATGCCGCTGCCACGGCTGCTGGACCCCGCCTACGCAGCCGGGCTGCGCGCCACTCTGCGCATGGACCGGGCCACGCCCAGCGCGATGTTCGCGCCGCTGCACGCCGAAGACGGCGGCGAGCACACGACGCACTTCTCGATCATCGACGCGCAGGGCAACCGCGTGGCCGTGACGCAAACGATCAACAGCTGGTTCGGCAGCAGCTTCCTGGTGCCCTCCCTGGACCTGCTGCTAAACAACGAGATGGACGATTTCACCGTCAAGCCCGGCGAAGCCAATCTCTATGAACTGGTGGGCGCGGGCGCGAACAACATTCTGCCGGGCAAGCGGATGCTCTCCAGCATGACGCCGGCCTTCCTGGAGTCGCCCCGGGGCGTCGCCGTGCTGGGCACGCCGGGCGGCAGCCGCATCATAAGCATGGTGCTGCTGGCCACCCTCGCCTGGACCGAGGGGGCGGACGCCGAAACGATGGTCTCGCTGCCTCGTTATCACCACCAGTACCTGCCGGATCACGTCGTCTACGAGTCCGGCGCCTTCACGCCTGAACAGCTGGACGCGCTGGAGGCGCGCGGCCACGCGCTGGAAGAAAGCTCCCGCCTGTACGGCAACATGAACGTCGTGACCTGGGACTACGGGGAGGGCGAGCCGCGCATTGAAGCTGCCACCGATCCGCGCGCCCGGGTCGAGGTCCGCACCTATTGAAGTCGTCCTGGTGTAAGCATGTAAGCCGTTCCGCGGCGTCCAGCCGGAGAAATTTTTCATGAAAGCATCATTTGTTGCGGCGGGCCTGCTCGCGATGCACGCCGTCACTGCTCTCGCCGGCGACGGGCAGGATCCCGCGGACGCTTTCCTGGACCGCCTGGCGGTGCACTGCGGCGAGGCCTTCGCCGGTCGGATCGTCGCCAATCAGCCCGCCGCCCCTGAAGACCCCTTCGCCGGCAAGGCGCTGGTCATGCACTTGCGCGAATGCGGCGAGGGCGAAATCAAAGTGCCCTTTCACGTCGGACAAGACCGCAGCCGCACCTGGGTCCTCAGCCGCACGGCCGACGGCCTGCGCCTGAAGCACGACCATCGCCACGAGGACGGCTCGCACGATGCGGTCACGATGTACGGCGGCGATACCGCGAGCGCCGGCAGCGCGACGCGCCAGGAATTCCCGGTCGATGACTTTTCGCTGCGGATGTTCAGGCGCGAAGGGCTGGAGGCGTCCCTGCAGAACACCTGGGCGATGGAGATCGAGCCGGGCGCGCGCTTCGTATACGAGCTGTCGCGGCCGTCCGGCCGGCTGTTCCGCGTGGAGTTCGACCTCGCGCGCCCGGTCCCGCCGCCACCGGCTCCCTGGGGTCACGCGGCCCTGGATTGAGCCGGGCGGCTGCTGTTCAGTGCTGGCAGCCCGGACAGTAGTAGGTGGAGCGCTGGCCCTGGACCACGGCGCGGATGAGGCCGCCGCAGCGCCGGCACGGCTGTCCGGCGCGGTCATAGGCCGCCAGTTCCATGCGGAAATAGCCGGGCTGGCCTTCTCCCCAGGCGAAGTCCCGCAGCGTCGTGCCGCCCTGCCGGATCGCCGCCTCCAGCACGTCGCGGATAGCGGCGACCAGCGCCGCCAGGCGCGCCCTGCTGATGCGGCCGGCGGCGCGCGCGGGATGGATGCCCGCGCGAAACAGGGACTCGCTCGCGTAGATGTTTCCCACGCCCACCACCACACGCCCGTTCATGAGCAGTTGCTTGATGGCCACCTTGCGCCCGCGACAGGCCGCCGCCAGGTAATCGGGGGTGAAATCCGGTCCCAGCGGCTCGGGCCCGAGCGAGCGCAGCAAGGGGTGCTGCAGCGGATCGCCCGCGACCCAGTCCGCCGAGCCGAAACGGCGCGGATCGTTGAAGCGCAACGTGCAGCCGCTCTCCAGCGCCAGGTCGAGATGGTCGTGCGCGCCTGGCGGCCGCGGGGCCCGCAGGACGCGCAGGCTGCCGCTCATTCCAAGGTGGAGCATCAGCGTGCGGTCGCCCTCGGCGCGGAACAGCAGGTACTTGGCGCGGCGCTCGGCGGCCAGCACCAGGCGCCCGGGCAGTTCGCGCGCCAGGGCGGGCGGCACCGGCCAGCGCAGCTGCGGCTGGCGGAGGACCACGCCGCTGACGCGTGCGCCTTCCAGCCAGGGCGCGACGCCGCGTCGGGTGGTCTCGACTTCCGGCAACTCAGGCATGGCGACCGGCTCCGGCCCGGCCGCAGCGCGGAATGACTTCCGTGGCCTGAACTTCTATAGTGGTGCGATTGATTTTCAATTCGGTGATCGCCTGGTGATGGAATTCCTGTTTACCCATTTTCGCGGCCTGCTCGGCCTGTCGGCCTGGGGCTATGTTCTCGCATCCCTGCTGATGGTGCAGTTGACGGTGTTCGCCGTGACCCTGTACCTGCACCGCGATGCCGCGCACCGCGCCGTGGACCTGCATCCCGCGATCCGGCATTTCTGCCGCTTCTGGCTGTGGCTGACCACGGGCATCTGCACGCGCGAATGGGTGGCCATCCATCGCAAGCACCATGCGCGCTGCGAGACGCCGGACGATCCGCACAGCCCCCAGGTGGAAGGCCTGCGCACCGTGCTGCTGGAAGGCGCCGAGCTCTACCAGGCCGAGGCCCGCAACCTGGAAACGCTGGAGAAATACGGCCGCGGCACGCCCGACGACTGGCTGGAGCGCAATCTCTATTCCGGTCATACCTTCCTCGGCATCGCGCTGATGGTGGCGAGCTTCCTGCTGCTGTTCGGCGTGCCCGGCATCATCCTCATCGCGGTGCAACTGGTCTCGCAGCCGCTGCTGGCCGCCGGCATCATCAACGGCGTCGGCCACTACGCCGGCTATCGCAACTTCGAGAGCCCGGACGCCTCGCGCAACGTGACGCCCTGGGCGCTCCTGCTGGGCGGCGAAGAGCTGCACAACAACCACCATGCTTTCCCCTCCTCGGCGCGATTCTCGATTCGCCCCTGGGAGATCGACATCGGCTGGGCCGTCCTGCGCATACTCTCCGTGCTCGGCCTGGCGCGCGTGCGGCGCACCGCCCCCCGGCCGGCCAGGCTGCCGGCTGTTCAGCAGTCCGACCTGGAAACGGTTCGCGCGGTGGTCGTGGCACGGATGCACGTGATGCGCGATTACACGCGCCGCGTGATGCTGCCGACGCTGCGGCTCGAGCTGGCGGCGCTGCGGGCGCGCATCCCGGAGCGGGCCGGTCGCCTGAAGCGCCTGCTGGTGCGCGAGAGCGCCCTGCTGGACAGCGGCGCCCGGGCCCGGCTCGACGAGGTGCTGGCCAGCAGCCAGTCGCTGGCGACGGTGCACGAGTTCCGCGAGCGCCTGAAGGCCATCTGGAGCGGCGCGGCCACCAGCAACGAGCACCTGGTCATCCAGTTCCGCGAATGGTGCGCGCAGGCCGAGGCCAGCGGCATTCGCGCGTTGCAGGACTTCGCCGCCGGCCTGAGGGGTTATGCGCTGCGGCCGGCCTGATTTCCGCTGACGCCCGGCCGCGCAGGACGCGCCGGGCACGCGCCGCCGGGCGCGTGGCCCGGAAACGAAAAACCCGCCTTCGAGGCGGGTTTTTCATGGCTGCCGGTGCTGCCGCGCGCGGGGCCGAAGCTACTTGATCTTCGCTTCCTTGTAGGCCACGTGCTTGCGGGCCTTGGGGTCAAATTTCATGACCTCCATCTTCTCCGGGTGCAGCCGCTTGTTCTTGGTGGCCGTGTAGAAGTGTCCCGTTCCGGCGGATGACACCAGCTTGATCTTGTCGCGCATGGTCTTGCTCCTCAGACTTTCTCGCCGCGAGCGCGCAGGTCGGCCAGCACCTGCTCGATGCCCTTGCGGTCGATGATACGCAGGCCCCGCTGGGAGACGCGCAGGCGCACGAAGCGCTGCTCGCTCTCGACCCAGATGCGGTGCGTGTGGAGATTGGGCAGGAAGCGACGACGCGACTTGTTGTTCGCGTGGGAAACGTTGTTTCCGGTGGTCGGCCCCTTGCCGGTGACCTGGCAGATTCGCGACATGACTGTAATTCCTTGGAAATCCGGGTTCCCGGCCATTTGAGAGTCGGGCATTATGCCGCGCCGGTTGCGGCGGCGCAAGAAGTCGGACGGAGCGCCGCGGAAATGGGGATTGGCCCCATTTTCAGAAAAATGGGGCCAATCCCCATTTCCGGCTCACAGCAGGCCGCGCTCGGCAAAGGAGACGCAGGCCGAGTCGCCGACCACCAGGTGGTCGTGCACGCGGATGTCTACCAGGGCAAGCGCGCTCTTGAGCCGGCGGGTGATGACCTCGTCCGCCTGGCTGGGCTCGGCGATGCCGGAAGGGTGGTTGTGCGCCAGGATCAGGGCGGCCGCGTTGCGTGCCAGCGCGTGCTTGACCACCTCGCGCGGGTGCACGCTCGCGCCGTCGATGGTGCCGCGAAAGAGCTCTTCGAAGCCGATCACGCGGTTGCGGTTGTCCAGGTAAAGGCAGCAGAAGACTTCGTGCGGCAGGTCGCGCAGCCGGGCGCGGAGAAAGCGCCGCACGGCCTCGGGCGAGCTCAGCGCCGGGCCGCGGCGCAGGTTTTCCTCCAGGTGTCGCCGGGCCAGTTCCAGTCCCGCCTGAAGCTGCGTGTACTTGACCGGGCCCAGCCCCGGCAGCGCCGAGAAGCTCACCAGGTCGGCGGTCAGCAGGCCGCGCAGGCCCCCGAAGCCGATCAGCAGCTCCCGCGCCAGGTCGACCGCGCTCTGCCCGCGCGCGCCGGTGCGCAGGAAGATCGCCAGCAGCTCCGCGTCGGAGAGGCAGGCGGGCCCGCCGGACAGCAGTTTCTCCCGCGGCCGCTCACCGGCGGGCCAGTCTCGTATCGGCAGGTGCGCCATGGCGTTTTCCGTGCGGCCGGGTTACCAGGGAAGGGGTCACTCAGGTTAAGCTGCCCGACGCGTTCAAGGGATGTAGCTTTTATGGCCACTCTGGCGGGAAAAAAGGTGCTGCTGGGCGTTACCGGCGGTATTGCGGCGTACAAGGCGCCGGACCTCGTGCGGCGACTCCGGGAGCAGGGGGCCGAGGTGCGCGTCGTGTTGACGGCCGCGGCGGCCCGTTTCGTGACGCCGCTGACCTTCCAGGCGGTTTCCGGTCACCCGGTCCGCAGCAGCTTGTGGGACGAGGCCGCGGAAGCCGCGATGGGTCACATCGAACTGGCGCGCTGGGCCGACCAGGTGCTGGTGGCACCCGCGACCGCGGATTTCCTCGCGCGCCTGGCGGCGGGCATGGCCGACGATCTTCTGACCACGCTTTGCCTCGCCACCGGCGCGCCGGTGGCCCTGGCGCCGGCGATGAACCGGCTGATGTGGGAGAACGCCGCCACGCGGGACAATGTCGCCAGGCTGCAATCCCGCGGACTGAGATTGCTCGGCCCGGGCACGGGCGACCAGGCCTGCGGAGAAACCGGCGAAGGCCGCATGCTCGAGCCGGGCGAGATCGCGGCGGCACTGGCCGACACCGCGATGCCATCGGCCGGACCGCTTGCCGGTCACAGGCTGGTGATCACGGCCGGGCCGACGCGCGAGGCGCTGGACCCGGTCCGCTACCTCACCAACCGCAGCTCGGGGAAGATGGGCTATGCCGTGGCCGCGGCGGCCGCACGCATGGGCGCCGAGGTCACGCTGGTGAGCGGCCCGGTGGAGCTTGCGCCGCCCCCCGGCGTGCGGCTGGCGCGGGTCGAGACCGCGGCGCAGATGCGCGACGCCGTGCAGGACGCCCTGCCGGGCGCCGACATCTTCATCTGCGCGGCGGCGGTCGCCGATTACCGGCCGGCCAAGCCGGCGGCGCGCAAGATCAAGAAAGGCGCGCAAGAAATGACGCTGGAGCTGCTGCGCAATCCGGACATCCTGGCGGAGGCCGCCGCCGCGTCTCCGCGCCCCTTCGTGGTGGGTTTCGCGGCCGAGACCAACGACGTGGAGGAGAATGCGCGCCTCAAGCTGGAGGCCAAGTCGCTGGACCTGATCGCCGCCAACAAGGTGGGCGCGGATTGCGGTTTCGACAGGGCGGACAACGCGCTGGTCGCCCTGTGGCCCGGGGGGCGCCGCGACCTGGGCAGCGGCGCAAAGGAAAAGCTGGCCGAGCGCCTGCTGGAACTGGTCACGGAGAGGATGCGTGCAAGTCATCAAGCTCAAGATTCTTGATCCGCGCCTGGGACAGGACTTCCCCCTGCCGGAGTACGCCACCGGGGGATCCGCCGGGCTGGACCTGCGTGCCTGCCTGGACGCCCCGCTGGCGCTGGAGCCCGGCTGCACGGAGCTGGTGCCCACGGGGCTGGCGATCCACATAAACGATCCCGGCCTGGCGGCCGTCCTGCTGCCGCGCTCGGGCCTCGGCCACAAGCACGGCATCGTGCTCGGCAACCTGGTCGGGCTGATCGATTCGGATTACCAGGGCCAGGTCTTCGTCTCGACCTGGAATCGCGGCAGCAAGGCCTTCACCATCCAGCCGGGCGAGCGCATCGCCCAGATGGTGGTCGTGCCGGTGGTGCGCGCCCGTTTCGAAGTGGTCGAGGACTTTGCCGCCAGCGAGCGCGGCGCCGGCGGCTTCGGCCACTCGGGCCGCCATTGACGGCGCGCCGTTAACGGCGGTTCCAATCTAGCGAGCCGCCACTGGCGCAGGCGATGAGGTCCGGCGCGCGCCCGTCGCGCCGCCCCTGGCTAGCTCGAGGGCTCTGCGGCCGGCGCGCCCGCTGTTTTTTCGACAGTCTCGCCCGGCTCGTCGGCCGCGCCTTCAGCGGTGCCAGGATCCTGGATGCCTTTCAGTTCACGGAAGCGGCGCATGTCCTCGTCGAAGCCGGCGCGGATGCGGGCGATCTCGAGGTTGCGCCGCTCGATTTCGGCCTCGTATTCGCCGATGCGCTGCTCCACCGTGGCCAGTTCATTGACCGATCCGGGATCGCCGACCAGGGTTTCGCGCCGCGCCTTGAGGCTGACGAGCCGCTCCTCGGCGACGCTGTTCTGCGACACCAGGTAGCCGGCGCGACGGTCACGCACTTCCTCGATCTCCGCGACCGAGGAATAGGTCGCCAGCAGGGCGCGGTCGCGATCGTCGCGCACCGGTGCCGGCGTCGCCTCGGCGTCGTTCACCGTGGTGCGCCCGCCGCGCTCGTCCAGCACCTCGTGGCGTTCCCTGGAGTACTCCGGGGGGATGGCGTCGCCGAAGTGCACCACGCCATTCTCGTCCACCCAGCGATAGACCTTGCCTTCCGCGGGGCTCGTCCAGGCGCCGCACACCGCCAGCGCCGCCGTCACCAGGATCAAATGTGTCGTCTTCATCTTGCGTACCTCTGTCGCCGATTCAGCCCGCCCCATAGCGCTCGCGATAGGCGCGCAGCGCTTCCAGGCTGCCCGTGTTTGAATCCCCGCGTCGCTCCAGGTCGCTGAGCAGGTCGGCCAGCGTGATGATGCTCGTGACCGGCAGACCCAGTTCCTGTTCGACTTCCTGGACGGCGGATCGTTCGCCGCGGCCGCGCTCCTGGCGATCCATCGCCAGCACCACGCCGCACGGCTCGGCGCCGGCCTCGCGGATGATCTCGATGGACTCGCGGATCGCGGTGCCCGCGGTGATCACGTCGTCCACGATCAGCGCGCGCCCCCGCAGCGGCGCGCCCACCAGCCGGCCGCCCTCGCCATGGTCCTTGGCTTCTTTGCGGTTGAAGACCCAGGGCATATCCCGCCCGTGCTTTTCCGCCAGCGCGCTCGCCGCGGCGGTCGCCAGCGGAATGCCCTTGTAAGCGGGCCCGAACAGCACGTCGAAGTCCAGCCCCGCGGCGACGATGGCATCCGCATAGCAGCCGCCCAGCCGGGCCAGTGCCGCGCCGGTATTGAACAGGCCGGCATTGAAGAAGTACGGGCTTTCGCGCCCGGACTTGAGCGTGAAACGGCCGAATTTCAGCGCGCCGCGCTCGAGCGCGAGCTCGATGAAATCCTGCTTGAATTGCTGCATTGCGGACACCGGGAGCCTGCCTGTATTGCTGCGCGCGCGGGATCGCCGCGCCCTGCAGGTATGATACACGCCGGATCCAAACTCTCCTGTGACATGCGTATCATCAGTCTCAACGCCAACGGCATTCGCGCGGCCGCCCGCAAGGGTTTCTTCGAGTGGCTACCGGCCCAGCAGGCGGACGTGGTCTGCCTGCAGGAAACCCGGGCGCACGAGCACCAGATCACCGACGAAATCTTCCGGCCGGCCGGTTACCACTGCTATTACCATGCCGGCGACCGCAAGGGTTACAGCGGCGTGGCGCTCTACTCCCGGGTGAAGCCCCAGCGGGTGATCCGCGGGCTGGGCTCGGCCGAGTTCGACCCGGAGGCGCGCTACATCGAGGCCGTGTTCCCCGGCGTTTCCGTGGCGTCCCTGTACGCGCCCTCCGGTTCCTCGGGAGACGTGCGCCAGGAGGCCAAGTTCCGCTTCCTGGGCGAGTTCGAGGATTTCCTCCGGCGGGTGAGGCGCCGGCCGCGCGAGTACGTGATCTGCGGCGACTGGAACATCGCCCACAAGGAGATCGACCTGAAGAACTGGCGCGCCAACCGCAAGAATTCGGGCTTCACGCCGGAGGAGCGCGCCTGGATGGACCAGCTGTTCGGACCGTGGCGCTTCGTGGATGCTTTCAGGGTCGTGGACCCGCGGCCGGACCGCTACACCTGGTGGTCGAACCGCGGGCGCGCGTGGGACAAGAACGTGGGATGGCGCATCGACTACCAGGTGGTCACGCCCGGCCTGGCGGAGCGCGTGCGCGGCGCCGAGATCTACACGGAGCAGCGTTTTTCAGACCACGCCCCGCTGACCCTCGAGTATGACCATCCCTTCTGAGCCGGCGGGCGCTTCCGGCCAGGAACCCGGCGACCGCCGGGGCTGGCGCGAAGCCTGGGCGATTTATCTTCATCCCCGCATCGCCGCGATGCTGTGCCTCGGTTTCTCGGCCGGCCTGCCTTTCCTGCTGGTTTTTTCCACGCTGTCAGCCTGGCTCACCGAGGCCGGCGTGTCGCGCACCGCAATCGGCCTGTTCGGCTGGGTGGGCATCACGTATTCCGTCAAGGTGCTCTGGTCGCCCGTGGTCGACCGCCTGGAATTGCCCGTGTTGCATCGCCTGCTGGGACGGCGGCGCAGCTGGATCCTGCTGGCGCAACTGCTCATTGCCGGCGGGCTGCTGGGGATGGCGGCCACCGACCCGGCGCGGGAATTGCTGCAACTTGCCGCCTTCGCGGTGCTCGTCGCATTCGGCTCCGCGACCCAGGACGTGGCCATCGACGCCTGGCGCATCGAGGCGGCGCCGGTGGATCGCCAGGCGGCGATGGCGGCCACCTACGTGTTCGGCTACCGTCTCGCGTTGCTGGTGGCGGGCGCCGGCGCTCTGCACATCGCCACTTTCACCAGCTGGAGCGGCGTCTACACGATCATGGCGGGCCTGATCGGCGTCGGCACGGTCGCCGTGCTGGCAAGCCGGGAGCCGGCAACGCGACTGCCGCGCGAAACGGTATTCCTGGAAGCACGCGTACAGGACTTCATGGCGCGCCACGCGCAGCTGCCCGCCCGCCTCCGCCACGCCCTGGGCTGGCTGGTCGGCGCGGTGGTCTGTCCTTTCATGGACTTCTTCGACCGCAACGGCCGCATGGCGCTGCTGATACTCGCTTTCATCGGGCTCTACCGGGTGAGCGACATCACCATGGGCATGATGGCGAACCCTTTCTACCTGGACCTCGGCTTCAGCAAGGCCCAGATCGCCAATATCAGCGGCATTTACGGCGTCGCCATGACGATCGCCGGCGGACTGCTGGGCGGCGTGCTGGCGCCGCGCTACGGGGTGATGCGCATCCTGCTGGCGGGCGCCGTGCTGGCGGCGGGGACCAACCTGCTGTTCGCCGCGCTGGCGCTGCTGGGACCGGAGCCGTGGATGCTGGTCGTGACGATCAGCGCCGACAACCTGTCAGGCGGCCTGGCGATTTCCGCCTTCATCGCCTACCTGTCGAGCCTGACCAACACGGCCTACACGGCCACCCAGTACGCATTGTTCAGTTCCCTGATGACGCTGCCGGGCAAGTTCATCGCCGGCGCCGCGGGGGCCGTGGTGGACGGTTTCGGCTATCCGGTGTTCTTTGTCTACTCCTGCCTGATCGGCATCCCGTCCGTGCTGCTGGTCATTCTGCTGATGCGGCGCATGCCGGTGAGCGACCCGGCGGGCCGCTTGCCGGCGGATGGCCAGTAGACCGGAGCTA
>DATFKW010000152.1:0-6009 GCA_035268405.1 Gammaproteobacteria bacterium | reverse complement strand
TTCCGCGACCGCATGCTGCAGGCGCGCGGGATCGAATGCGCCGCCTTCGCGCCAGCCGACGGCCGCCAGCGGCGGCAGGTGCACCGGGATACCGCGCAACAGCGGCGCGTAGACGCCCGCCACGTTCTCCAGCAGCAAGGCCAGCGGCAGCACGGCAAGGTGGCGCGACAGCGGCAGGTCTGTCAGCCGCTGCTCGACGGCCCGCGCCGTATCCAGCAGGCCCGCAGCCGACAGGCACACGCCCTTCGGCGTGCCGGTGCTACCGGAAGTGAAGGAGATCTTGGCGGTGCCGGCGGGGAGCACGGCCGGCTTCGCCACCCGCCGCATCCAGCTCATGCCCTGCCAGCGGCCGGTGATGGCGAAGTCCAGATCAAGCGCGCCGATCCGCTCCGGGCGGTCCGTGAGCACGGTGTCGGCGCCGCTGGATTCCAGCGCGTGATGCAGCTGCGCCGCGCTGAAGAAATCTGGCAGCGGCAGGTGCACGCGGCCGGCTGACTGGCAGGCGAGATCCGCCAGCACCCAGGGCGGACCGTTGTCGGCCAGCACGCCGACCACGCGGCTGGCCGCCAGGGGCTCGCACAGGCCGGCGATCTCGGCACGGGCCTCGCCGACCTGCCAGTCGCGTCGGGGCGAGGCCAGCAGCACTTCACCGGGATCCCGCGCGGCCAGTGCATCCAGCCAGCTAAGCTCAGCCATTGCCGCGGACCCGCTGTGACACCGGCGCCGGAGTCGACGCCACCGCCAGGCGGATACGGCCCGCGACCACCACTGGCATGCTGTCGTAATAACGGCCCCAGTGGCGGGCGGCGGGTCCCAGTCGGCGCGGATCTGCCGGCGCCACGGCCAGCGGCGGCAGCTCCAGCCGGTGGAAGATGCGGATCAGCTCGCGGGTCGCCGTGAACACCACCCACTCGTAGCCGAGCGCGTCCAGGTGCGTGGCAAGCGCCCGGATCACCTGCGCGCTGCGACCGCGCTGGTCGGCGGCGAGATGGCCCACTTCCACGATCCGGTCGCGCCGCACCGGGTGACCGGCGAGGCGGCTGATTTCCGTCTCCACCGGCCGGTCCAGGTAGGTTTCGAGGAATAACCGGCCTTCCCCCGCGCAGCGCCAGCCGGCGGCGGCGAGGATCCGCTGCTCGCGCTCCAGCAGCATGAGGTTGGGCGCGAAGGTCGTGATCCGGGCGCCATGAAGGCGCTCGAAGACCTCCGCTACGAAAGCTTCGGCCGCGGCCCGGCGCGGCGCGCCGGCCACCGTGTGGCGGATGCGCGGAGCCTCGGGGTCGGCCGGCGGCAAGGATCGGGTGACAGTCATGGCGTGGCCCTCTGCAAAGCACGGCCACAAAGACTAGGCGTCGCGGATTAAACGAAGCTTAAGCCGGCCGGGCACCTCGCCTCGGCAATCCCTTACCCCGCAACTGATGCATGTCAATAACCCTGCCTCCCTGCGGGCCTTAACTGGCGGTGGTGCGTCCCGGCCCGCGGGTCGCTACGGATGACGGAGATTCCCATGAACAGCAAGCTGCGATTTTTCGCTCTCGGCGCCTTCATTTTTTCTACCTGCGCTGCGGTACTGGCCTGGTCGAACCCGGTCGGCGCCATGCCGGCCTTCGCCCGCCAGTACGACGTCAGCTGCGCGATGTGCCACAGCGCATTTCCGCGACTGAATGACTTCGGCGAGTATTTTGCCGGCAACAACATGCGCCTGCCGCAATGGCGCAGCACCATGAAGGACCTCGGCGACGAGCGTCTCGCGTTGCCCAAAACCCTGCCGTTGGCGATTCGCGCGCAGGCCTTCGTCCAGGGCCGCGACAGCGAGGTCGTGGACTTCGAGACCGGCCCGACCGATGCCGACTCCAGCTTCGACATCCAGGCGCCCTACCTGATCAAGCTGCTCTCCAGCGCGCCGCTGTCGGAGAACATCAGCTATTACTTCTACGGCATCTTTGCCGAGAAGGGCGAGAACGGCGAAGTCATCATCGAGGACGCCTGGTTCAGCTACGCCGACATCGCGGGCTCGGGCGTGAACGGCATGCTGGGCCAGTTCCAGGTCTCGGACCTGATGTTCCCGCGGGAGGTGCGCCTCACCTTCCAGGACTACTACGCCTACCGCGCCGCCGGCATCACCTACGACCGCGGCATCATTCTCGACCGGGGCGTCGGCCCGCTTGATCTCGCCGTCGGGCTTACCAACGGCAACGGCATCTCGGAGAACGTGACCATCAACAGTCCCGGCTACCGGCGCCCGGACCACATGTTCGACAACGACTCCAGCAAGAACGTGTTCGGCCGCGTGGGCGGATCCGTCGGCCCGGTGACCGTCGGCGTGTTCGGCCTGGCCGGCGAGCAGAAGAGCGCCGCGGGGTTCGCGGGCGCGGACCGGGGAAGCCGGGACACCGACAAGACCATCTACGGGCTGGATTTTTCAGGCAGCGTCGGGACGCGCACGCACTGGTTCGCACAGTTGCTGTGGAACGAGTGGGATGGCTTTTTGGATGCCGACCCCACGGTGGACTACGACTGGTTCGGCGGCTTCGCGGGCGTGGACTACATCATGAACGACCGCTGGGCCTTCTCGCTGCTCTACAACTACACCGATGCGAGCGACTTTGACGGCACGGCAACGGTCTACGAGGGCATCGACATCAACTCGCTGAGCCTGGGCGCCTCCTACTATTTCATGCGAAACGTGAAAGCCGTGCTGGAGCTCAACGTCGATTTTCTCTCCGAGGACAACCAGGGCCCGCCCTTCGTCGGTCACCAGACCAGGGAAAATTACGTCCTGGTGGGACTGGACGCCGCCTACTGACAGAGACGGCGACTGGCCGGGGCCGCCTGGGCCGAGTGGTCCCGGCGGCCCGCCCGCTTGCGGGGCCGCATCTGATGCAATAACATCAACGCATCACATGGAAGCTCCAGTATGCGCACCACCCTCGACATCGACGACGACGTCCTCATGGCAGCGAAGGAACGCGCGCGGCGCGAAAAGAAAACCGCCGGAAAGCTCATTTCGCAGCTGCTGCGCCAGGCCATGACCCGCCCGGCCGCCGGTGGTGCCGCCACGGTAGGCGAGCCCGAGGCGCATTACGGCTTTCAACCCTTCAGCTCGCGCGGCACGGTCGTGAGCGAAGAACTGGTCAATCGCCTGCGGGATGAAGACGGCTCCTGATGCGCGGCCTGCTGGACGTCAACGTGCTGATCGCGCTGCTCGACCGCGATCACGTCCACCACCTCGCCGCGCATGCCTGGCTGTCCGCCAACATCGATGCGGGCTGGGCCTCCTGCCCGCTCACCCAGAACGGCTGCATCCGCGTGATGTCGCAACCCGCGTATCCGGGTTCCTTGCCGGCCGGCGCCGTCGCCCAAAGGCTCAGGATTGCCACCGCCACCCGCTGGCACAGCTTCTGGCCGGACTCGATCAGCCTGGTGGACGACGACGCCCTGAACTGGGACGGCGTGCTCGGCTCGCGCCAGGTGACCGACGTCTACCTGCTCGCGCTCGCGGTGCGGCACGAAGCCCGCTTCGTCACCTTTGACCGGCGCGTGCCGCTGCAGGCGGTAAAGGGCGCGAGCGCGCAACACTTGGCGGCGATCTGAACCCCTGCACGTCCTCCCGGCCCCGCAGGCCCAACCCTTAGTCCCGCCATTTTCCGCCCCGGCTGCTAACCTGAGGGTGTAGAAACAACCGAAGGGGAGCCATCCCGCCGGTCGCCGCAGGCGCGGACGGCAGCGGGCAAACATGAGCGAAAAACGCGCGCAGACTTTTTTCGGCCGGCTGCGGCGATCGCCCCTGGCGGGCATCGTGGCCGGGGTTGTCATCGTCGCCGTGCTGCTCGGGGTGCTGGTGCGCACCGGCGGGCACGAGCGCATCGTGGACCTTTTACGCTGGGTGGAGATGCAGGGCCTGTGGGCGCCGCTGTTCTTCATCCTCATCATGGCCGCCGCCGTGGTGCTGGTGCTGCCGGGGCTGCCGTTGACGGCCGGCGCCGGCTTCGTGTTCGGCGTGGTCGCCGGCTCGATCTACGTGGTGCTGGGCACCACCCTGGGCGCGGTACTCTCCTTCTTGATCGCGCGCTATTTCTTCGGCGCCCGCGCGCGGCGCTTCATGCTGTCGCGGGCCCGGCTGCGCGCCGTGGGCGAGGAGATGACCCCGCACGGCTGGAAGATCGTGCTGCTCACTCGGCTGATTCCCTTTTTCCCCAGCAAGCTGGCCAACTATTTCTTCGGCCTGACGCCGATTTACCTGCGCGACTACGCGCTCGGCTCGCTGGTTGGCTTCATCCCCTTCTCCATCCACAGCGTCTATCTCGGTTCCATCGCCGCGGACATTTCCACCATGGGCGTGCGCGACCTGGGCCGCACGCCGCTGGAGTGGGCGTTGTACGGTGGCGGCTTTGTCGCCACCGTGATCGCCGTGGTCTACCTGAATCGCCTCGCGCAACGCGCGCTCGAGCCTTACATGAAAGACGACGACGCTGAGAACACGAGCGAGGAGACGCAATCATGAGCTGGATGAAATGGCTGCCCTGGCGCTTCGTCATCCGCCGCGTCGCGCGCCGCCAGGGCTTCATCGACCCGATCGCGCTGCTGGCGCGGCTGCACAGCTTCGCCCAGCCCTCGGAGGTGGGCGAGCCCATCGAGCTGCTGCGTGCCGGCGTGGTGTTCCATGCGCGCGGCCTGATCAACAGCCGCGTGGTGCAGCACAACCTGGACTGGGTGTGGCCCTACTGGATCGAGCGCCAGTTCGACCCGCGCGACGTCTCCTTCATCCCGCGGGCCTTCTCCATCACCCACGTGAACCTGAGTCACCGCAACTGGACGGCGGTCGGGCTGCCCGATTGCGAAGACCTGCCCATCGTCGATCCGCGCGGCCTGCTCACGCCCTTCCTGGACGGCTGGTCGCTGGACGGCTGGCTGCTGGCCGCGGACGGTCGCTGCCTGCTGCCCTCGCGCGAGGCCGCCTGCCGGCAGCGCCAGGCCCTGGACGACGGCGTGCGCATCGACACGGAGAGCGCGGCCCACGGCCTGTCGCTGGCGAGCAGCGCCTGGGTGACGCTGGAAGACGGCCAGCCGGTCTGCAAGCTGCGCCTGCGCGGGCAGGCCGACACCGAGGGCCACCTGGTGCTGGCCCTGCGCCCGCAAAACCCCGAGGGCGTGGCTTTCATCCACGAGCTGCAGCTGAACGAGCGGCGCGACGGCTGGCTGGTGGACGGCGAGCACACCGTGGCCTTCGATCGTCCTGCCAGCCGCCACCACGTGTCCGACTACCGCCACGGCGACGTGCACATCCACCTGCAGGACCGCGAGGACCAGGCCAGTGGCCGCTGCGACGTGGGCATGGTCACGGCCGCCGCGATGTTCCCGCTGCAAGCCGGCGAGCACGGCGAGCTGATCGTCAGCATCCCGCTGGGGGCGCTGTCCTCAGAAGCGATGCCGCCGGAGGCGCCCCGGCACGACGCCGCGGCGCCCGAAGCGCCCGTGCCGGAAAAAGATCCGCAGGCCGCATTCGACTGGTCGGCCGTGCGGCGTGATCGCTGCCGGCTGGAATGCCCCGAGGCGCAGTACCGCTTCCTCTACGACGCGGCGCTCACATCGCTGGTGCTGCATTCGCCCCACGACGTCTATCCGGGTCCTTACACCTATAAACGCTTCTGGTTCCGCGACGCCGCCTTCATCATCCACGCGCTCTTGTGCGCCGGCTACACCGACCGGGCCGAGCGGGCGCTGGCGCAGTTCCCCGGCCGGCAGACCGCGCTGGGGTATTTCCGCTCCCAGGAAGGCGAGTGGGACGCCAACGGCGAGGTGCTGTGGATCCTCAAGCGCTTCAGCGAGCTCACTGGCCGGCCGCCCGACAAGGCCTGGCACGAGCCCGTCCGTCGCGGCGCGCGCTGGATCATGCGCAAGCGGCTGGACGACGCCCTGGACGCGCCCCACGCCGGGCTGCTGCCGGCCGGCTTCAGCGCCGAGCACCTGGGCCCCAACGATTACTACTACTGGGACGATTTCTGGGGC
>DATFKW010000151.1:0-6753 GCA_035268405.1 Gammaproteobacteria bacterium | reverse complement strand
AAAAGACTTTCGAGGATTAAGGCCCGCTATGAGCGTAGAGACTTTCAACCTGCCCGACCTGGGCGAAGGCCTGCCGGAAGCCGAGATCGTCAGCTGGCTGGTCGCCGAGGGCGACATGGTCAAGGTGGACCAGCCGATGCTGTCGGTGGAAACGGCCAAGGCCGTGGTCGAGGTGCCCGCGCCCTACACCGGGCGCGTCGTCAAGATCCACGCGCCCGACGGCACCATCCTGCCGACGCACTCGCCGCTGGTGGACATCGACACCAGCGGCGCCGCGCCCGCCGCCCGGGGCGGCTCACCGGACGGCACGCCGTCCGACGGCGCGAGCGCCGAGCCCAGCGCCGAGCCGAAGCCCGAAACCGCGGCGCCGGACGCCAAGGACGCGGGCGCCCGCGAGGACTCCGGCACGGTGGTGGGCAAGATGATGACCAGCGAGGACGTGCTGGAGGACGCTGACATCGCCGGCCGCAGCCGGCGCCGCAAGGCCGGCCGCATCAAGGCGGCGCCGGCAGTGCGCGCGCTGGCGAAAGAGCTGGGCGTGAAGCTGGAAAGCTGCCGGCCGAGCGGCCGGCACGGCCGGATCATCGCCGACGACGTGCGCGCCGCGGCGGACGGCGCCGGGCCCGCCCGGGCGCGCAGCGCGCCGCGGGTGAAGCTGCCGCCCGGGGAGCCCGAACAGCTGCGCGGACCGCGGCGCGCCATGGCGCAGAGCATGAGCGCCGCGCGCGACCACGTTTCACAGTGCACCATTTTCGACGACGCCGACATCCACGACTGGCAGCCCGGCCAGGACATCACCGCCCGGCTGCTGCGGGCGGTCGCGGCCGGCTGCACCGCCGAGCCGGCGCTGAACGGCTTTTTCGACGGCGAGAACGTGAGCCGGCAGCTCGAGTCGCGCGTGGACGTCGCCATAGCCGTCGATACGCCCGAGGGCCTGATCGTGCCGGTGGTGCGCGACGTCGGCCAGAAGTCGCCGGCCGAACTGCGCGCCGACCTGGACGCCATCAAGAAGGCCACGCGCGAGCGCAGCGTCAAGCCCGAGGACATGCGGGACTTCACTTTCACGCTGTCGAACTTCGGCATGATGGCCGGACGCTACGCGACGCCGGTGGTGGTGCCGCCGACCATCGCGATCCTCGGCGCGGGCGGACTGCGCCACGACGTGGTGGCGGTGATGGGCGGCATCGAGACCCACCGCAGGATCCCGCTGTCGCTGACCTTCGATCACCGCTGCGCGACGGGCGGCGAGGCTTGCCGCTTCCTGGCAGCCGTCATCGCGGACCTGCAAAGACACGCGTGACGGGAACGGGCATGCACCAGCGCACCGCGGACGCACGCGAACGCTTCCTGGAAAAGGTGGCGACCGCGGCCCGCGAGGCGGCCGGCGACGAGTTCGACCTCGACCTCGCCTCCTATGCCCGGCAGTACTACCGCAACACCGCGCTGGACGACCTGCGCGAGCGCGCGCCCGCCGACCTCGCCGGCGCGGCCCTGGCCCACCTGCGGCTGGGCCGTCAGCGCGCGCCCGGCGAGCCGAACATCCAGGTCTGCAATCCCGCCCCGGAGACGCACGGCTGGCATTCGCCGCATACCATCGTGCAGATCGTCACCGACGACATGCCGTTTCTCGTCGACTCGATGAGCATGGTGCTGAACCGGCGCGGCAGCTACATCCACCTCACCGTGCACCCGATCCTGCCCGTCCGGCGCGATGCGCAGGGCCGGCTGCTCGAGCTGCCCCCGGCGGAACACGCCGGCCCCGATGCGCGGCTTGAGTCCTTCATGCACCTGGAGGTGGACCGCGAAACCACCCCGGCGGTGCTCGAAGAGATCACCGCCGAGCTGGAGCGCGTGCTGGCCGACGTGCGCGCGGCCTGCATGGACTGGCCGGAGATGCGCGGGCGCGCGCGCGAAATCTGCGCGGAACTCGAGAGCAATCCTCCGCCGCTGGACGCGGAAATCGTGGCGGAGAGCCGCGAGCTGCTCGAGTGGATGGCGGAAGACCACTTCACCTTCCTCGGCTATCGCGAGTACGAGCTGGTGCAGGGCGAAGAAGCGGACCGGCTGCGCGCCATTCCGGGCACCGGGCTCGGCATCCTCCGCCGGCCCGCGCCCCGCGAGCCCGGGGATCCCAGGCTGCTGCCGGGCCGCGAGATCCGTCGCCAGGTGCGCTCCAGGGACCTGCTCATCATCACCAAGGCCAATTCGCGCGCCACCGTGCATCGCAACAGCTACCTGGACTACATCGGGGTCAAGCGTTTCGACGACCAGGGCCGCGTGATCGGCGAGCAGCGTTTCCTGGGCCTGTGGACCTCGGCGGCATACAGCCGCAACCCACGCGAGATCCCCCTGCTGCGCGACAAGCTGCGGCGCGTGGTGGCCAGGTCCGGGCTGCGGCCGGAAAGCCACGGCGGCAAGGCGCTGGCCCACATCCTCGACACCTACCCGCGCGACGAGCTGTTCCAGAGTTCGCTCGCCGACCTGATCCGCGTCAGCACCGGCATCTACTCGCTGCAGGAACGCCAGCGCGCCAAGCTGTTCGTGCGCCGGGACGCCTTCAGGCGCTTTTTCTCCTGCCTGGTGTTCGTGCCGCGGGACCGCTACAACACCCAGGTCCGGGAAAAGATCCAGGACATCCTGCTGGACGCCTTCGGCGGGGTCAGTATCGAATCGGCGGTGGAGATGTCGGAGTCCCGGCTCGCCCGGGTGCACTTCATCGTGCGCACGCCGCAGGGCGCCGTGCCGCGCGTGCAGGTGGGCGCGGTGGAAAAACGCATCGCCGAGGCCGTGCGCACCTGGGGCGACCGCCTGCGGGAAGCGCTGGTCGCGCGCTTCGGTGAAGAAGAGGGGCTCGCGCTGCTGGCCGAGCACGAGGAGAGCTTTCCGGCGGCCTACGTGGAAGACGTGACGCCGCGCGAGGCGACCTTCGACATCGAGCGGCTGGAGGCCATCAAGGCGGAACCGCGGCGCCTGCGCATGAGCCTTTACCGGCCGGAGGGCTTCGACGAGGACCAGGTGCGTTTCAAGCTGTTTCACGCCGACGACCCGCTGCCGCTGTCCGAAATCCTGCCGATGCTCGAGAACATGGGCCTGCGCGTCATCAGCGAGCGGCCGTACCGCTTGCGCGCCAACGGCGAGGGCGCGCGGCAGACCTGGATCCAGGACTTCGAGATGCGCACTGCCGACGGGCAGCCGATCCAGCCCGGCAAGATCAACCAGCTGTTCCAGGACGCTTTCGAGCAGGTCTGGACCGGGCGGGTGGAGAACGACGGCTTCAACCGGCTGATCCTGAAGGCCGGGCTGGACTGGCGCCAGGCCGTGCTGCTGCGCGCGCTTTGCCGCTACCTGCTGCAGACCGGCCTGCCCTTCTCGCAGGCCTACATGGAACAGGTGCTGGCTGAGCACGCCCTGATCGCGGAGATGCTGGTCGAGCTGTTCGAGGCGCGCTTCAACCCGGAACTGCCCGAGAAGCGGCGCGAGCGCAGCGCGCTGACGATCAACCAGGCGCTGTCGCACGCCCTGGAAGAAGTCACCAGCCTGGACGCGGACCGGATGCTGAACGCCTTCCGCGCGCTGATCATGGCCACGCTCAGGACCAACCACTTCCAGCCCGACGAGCAGGGCGGTCCCAAGCCCTACCTGTCGCTCAAGTTCGATCCGCACAGGATTCCGGACCTGCCGCTGCCGCTGCCGATGTTCGAGATCTTCGTTTATTCGCCGCGCGTGGAGGGGGTCCACCTGCGCGGCGGGCTGGTGGCCCGCGGCGGCCTGCGCTGGTCCGACCGCCGCGAGGATTTCCGCACCGAGGTGCTGGGACTGATGAAGGCGCAGGCCGTCAAGAACGTGCTGATCGTGCCGGTGGGCGCCAAGGGCGGCTTCGTGCCCAAGCGGCTGCCGGCCGGCGACCGGGAAGCGATGATGCGCGAGGGCATCAGCTGCTACAAGACCTTCATCAACGGCCTGCTGGACCTGACGGACAACCTGGTCGACAACGTGCTGGTGCCGCCGCGCGACCTGGTGCGCCAGGACGGCGACGACAGCTACCTGGTGGTGGCGGCCGACAAGGGCACGGCGAGCTTCTCGGACATCGCCAACGAGGTCGCGGCTGAGCGTGGCTTCTGGCTGGACGACGCCTTCGCCTCCGGCGGCTCGATGGGCTACGACCACAAGAAGATGGGCATTACGGCACGCGGCGGCTGGGAAGCGGTCAAGCGCCACTTCCGCGAGCTGGGCCTTGATACCCAGGCTGAAGTTTTCACGGTGGCGGGCATCGGCGACATGGCCGGCGACGTGTTCGGCAACGGCATGCTGCTTTCCCGCAAGATGCGGCTGCTGGCGGCCTTCAATCACCAGCACATTTTCCTCGATCCGGACCCCGACCCCGAAACCAGCTTCGAGGAACGCAGGCGCCTGTTCGAGATGCCCCGCTCCAGCTGGACCGACTACGACCCCGCTCTCATCTCGGCCGGCGGGGGCGTCTGGTCGCGCAGCGAGAAACTGGTGCCGCTCTCGCCCCAAGTGCGGCGCATGCTCGACCTCGAGCAGGAAGGCGTGACCCCGGACGAGCTGATCCGCGCCATCCTGCGCATGCGAGTGGACCTGTTGTGGAACGGCGGCATCGGCACCTACGTGAAGTCCAGCGAAGAGAAAAACAACGAGGTCGGCGACCGCGCCAACGACGGCGTGCGCATCGACGGCGCCGAGTTACGCTGCCGGGTGGTCGGCGAGGGCGGCAACCTGGGCTTCACCCAGCGCGGCCGCATCGAGTACGCGCTCAACGGCGGCCGCATGAACACCGATTTCATCGACAACTCGGCGGGGGTCGACTGCTCGGACCACGAGGTCAACATCAAGATCCTGATCAGCGTCGCCAACCGCCACCGCGCCCTCACGCCGGCAAGGCGGGAGAAACTGCTGGTCGGCATGACCGGCGAAGTGGCCGCGCTGGTGCTCCGGAACAATTACCTGCAGACACAGGCGCTGGGGATCGCCGAGTCCACCGCGGCGGCACGCGTCAATGAACATGGCTGGTTCATCCGGCTGCTGGAGAAACGCGTGGGGCTCAACCGCGCGCTCGAGTATCTGCCCGACGACGAGCAGATCGACCTGCGCCGCAAGGCCGGCAAGGGCCTCACGCGCCCGGAACTCGCGGTGGTGATGAGTTACGCGAAGATGGCGCTGTATGCCGAGATGGTCGCCTCCAGCGTGCCCGAGGACGAGTACCTCTCCCGGGAACTGGGGCGCTACTTCCCCACGCCGCTGCGCAAGCGCTACACGAGCTACCTGCGCGAGCACCCGCTGGCGCGCGAGATCATCGCCACCATGATCACCAACAGCCTCGTGAACCGCATGGGCTCGGTGTTCGCCTTCAGGATGCAGGACGAGACCGGCGCGGACATCGCCTCTGTCGCCCGCGCCTTCACCATCGCCCGCGAAGTCTTCGAGATCCGCGGCGTGTGGGAGGCCATCGAGGCGCTGGATAACCAGGTGAGCGCATCCGTCCAGCATTCCATGCTGCGCGCCACGCAGGCGCTGCTCAAGCAGGCGGCCCGCTGGCTGCTGGACCACCGCGAGGAGCTGCCCGACATCGCCGCGGCCGTGAAGCGGCTCAACCCGGGCATCATGGAACTTGCCGCGTGCCTGCCGGAAGTCCTGCAGGGCAGCCGGCTGGAACGCTACGAGGGCGCGGTCCAGCTGTACGCCGACACCGGCCTGCCCCGGGCGCTCGCCCGCAAGGTGGCGGCCCTGGCCCCGCTGCATACGGCGCTGGACATCATCACGCTGGCCGAGAACTGCGGCGTCGGGGTGCGCCATGCCGCCGAGATCTATTTTCGCGTGGGCGAGTCGCTGGAACTGGACTGGGTCGCCGACCAGGTGGACGGCCTGCGCGTGGAGGGCGTGTGGCAGGCGAAGGCGCGCGGCAGCCTGCGCGACAACCTGTTCGGCCTGCATCGCGCCTTGTCCGCCAACATCATCCGCTGCGAGGATGCGGAGCAGGACGCCACGGCCGCGGTGGAGGCCTGGAAAGCCGCGCGGACCGAACGTACGCAACACTTCGGCCACATGATCCAGGAGATGCGCGACGGCGCCCAGCCGGATTTTGCTACTCTCTCTGTTGCGCTGCAGGAAATTCGCCGGCTGGTGCAGGACTGAAGCGTCCCAAACAAGAAGGAAGACAGAAATGGCCACCGAACCGCTGATCGCGGTATTCATCGACTTCGAGAACCTGGCGCTGGGCGTGCGGGACATGAAGGGCGACAACAAGTTCCGCATCGAGCTGGTCATCAAGCGCCTGCTCGAAAAGGGCCGCATCGTGTTCCGGCGCGCCTATTGCGACTGGAGCGGCTATCGCGATTACACCCGCGAGTTCCATTCCAACGGGGTCGAGATGATCGACATCCCGCAAAGCCGCCACAGCGGCAAGAACAGCGCCGATATCCACATGGTGGTGGACGCGCTGGACCTCTGCTACGCCAAGCAGCACATCGACATTTTCGCGCTGATCTCCGGCGACAGCGACTTCTCGCCGCTGGTCTCCAAGCTCAAGGAGAACAACAAGCGCGTCATCGGCTGCGGCGTGAAAAGTTCCACCTCGGACCTGCTGATCCACGGCTGCGACGAGTTCATCTATTACGACGACCTGGCCCGGGCGGCCGCCAAGCCCAAGCGCACCCGCGGCAAGACCGAGACCAAGGACAAGAAAAGCGAGGCGATGGACCGGCTGGTGGAGATCGTCGAATCGCTGGATACGGA
>DATFKW010000150.1:0-2651 GCA_035268405.1 Gammaproteobacteria bacterium | reverse complement strand
TTTCAGGTCCGGGCTGGCCGAGGATCGCGCGGATCTGCTGGCGGAGGATCGGGTGCATGAGGCATCTTCATCGCGCGGCTGGACATAATGCGCCGCCCACACCGCGGACTATAGGGAGCGCGCTCCCCGGCCTGCGTGACTCGCGTCACGCTTTAGCGGACGCGACGCTCCTCTCAGCCCGCTTCCGTTCGTGTTCTTTCAGATGGCGCTTGCGAACGCGGATGGCCGCCGGGGTGATTTCCACCAGCTCGTCGTCATCGATGAACTCGAGCGCCTGCTCCAGCGTCAGGCGGATCGCCGGGCTCAGCGTCAGCGCCTCGTCCTTGGATGCCGCGCGGATGTTGGTCAGCTGCTTGGCTTTCAGCGGGTTCACCGTCAGATCGTTGTCGCGGCTGTGGATGCCCACCACCTGGCCCTCGTAGATCTCGTCGCCGGGCTGGGCGAACAGCCGGCCGCGCTCCTGCAGGTTGAACAGCGCGTAGGCCAGCGCCTTGCCGGTGCCGTTGGAGATCAGCACGCCGTTGGCGCGCTGCGCCAACGGGCCGGTCCTGACGGGCGCATAGCAATCGAAGACGTGGTGCATCAGCCCGCTGCCCGAGGTCATGCTGCGGAACTCCGACTGGAAACCGATCAGGCCGCGGCTCGGCACACGGTAATCCAGCCGCACCCGTCCCGCCCCGTCGGGGCGCATGTCCAGCAGCTGCCCGCCGCGCTCGCCCAGCTGCTCCATGGTGGCGCCCTGGTGGCGCGTCTCCACGTCCAACGTGACCAGCTCCCAGGGTTCCTCGACGACGCCGTCCTCGCGCTCGCGCGTGATCACCTGCGGGCGCGACACGGCCATCTCGTAGCCCTCGCGGCGCATCGTCTCGAGCAGCACCGAGAGATGCAGCTCGCCGCGGCCCGACACCAGGAAGCGTTCCGGGTCCGCGGTGTCCTCCACGCGCAGCGCCACGTTGTGGATGGCCTCGCGCATCAGCCGGTCGCGCACCTGGCGGCTGGTGAGGTACTTGCCCTCGCGGCCGGCAAAGGGCGAGTCGTTGGTCTCGAAGCTCATCTGGATGGTCGGCTCGTCCACCGTCAGCGCCGGCAGCGCCTCGGGTTGCGCCGGGTCGCACAGCGTGTCGGAGATGCGCGGATGGTCCATGCCGGCGAAGGCGACGATGTCGCCGGCCTGCGCCTCGGGGACTTCCACGCGATGCAGGCCAAGGAATGAATAGACCTGCATGACGCGTTCATTCTGCTTCGTGCCGTCCGCGCTCACCACCGTGACCGGCGTGTTGCGCACAAGCCGGCCGCGCTTGATTCGCCCGACGCCGATCGCGCCCACGTAGCTGGAATAGGCCAGCGCGCTGACTTGCAGCTGCAGCGGCCCGTCCGGGTCCACGTCCGGCGGCGGGCAGTGCGAGACGATGGTCTCGAACAGCGGCTGCATGTCCTCGGCCAGGTCCTCCGGCGTGCGCCCCGCGCGACCCTGCAGCGCCGAGGCGTAGATGATCGGGAAGTCCAGCTGCTCGTCGGTGGCGCCCAGGCTGTCCATCAGGTCGAAGGTCGCCTCCACCGCCGCGTGCGGGCGCGCGCCCTCGCGGTCCACCTTGTTGATCACCACGATGGGCCTGAGGCCGTGGTCGAAGGCCTTGCGCGTGACGAAGCGCGTCTGCGGCATGGGGCCGTCGACGGCGTCGACCAGCAGCAGCACCGAGTCCACCATCGACAGCACGCGCTCCACCTCGCCGCCGAAATCGGCGTGGCCGGGCGTGTCGACGATGTTGATGCGGTACTCGTTCCAGCGGATAGAGGTGTTCTTGGCGAGGATGGTGATGCCGCGCTCGCGCTCCTGCGGCGTCGAGTCCATCGCGCGCTCCTGCAGCTCCTCGCGGTCTTCGAGGGTCTGGGACTGGCGCAGCAGCTTGTCCACGAGCGTGGTCTTGCCGTGGTCTACGTGCGCGATGATGGCGATGTTGCGGAGGTTCATGTGGTGGAGCCTGGTGCTGCGAGATACGTATGGGCAGCCGTACAGTATAGCGCGAAAGCCGTGCCGGAAGCGCGAAACGAATTGCGGCCGGCAGCGGCCAGGCCCGGGCCCGGCCGCCGGTTGCTGCCGGGGCTCAGCCTGCGCCGGGCGCTGTCAGGGCTCGGCCTGCTCCGCGCGCACGCCGTCGCGGGTGGCCGGCCGGGTCAGCCGCGCCTCGGACGCGGCGTCGATCACCGAGATTGCGATCGAGCGCGGCACGCGCCGCTGGTCGCCTTGTCGCTGCTCGCCCCGCCACTCGGCGGACAGGTAGACGCGCCCCGGCAGCTCGCCCGACCAGCGGCCGCTGGCCTGCAGCACCAGCGGCACGCCCGCCGCGGGCACGGCCACTTCCATCGTCGTGCTGCCGTCGAACTCGATGCCCGGCGTGGCGCGCCACTCCAGCACCAGCAATTCTCCGGCGACGGCCGGCGTCACTTCGGCGCGCAGGTGGAACTCGCCGCCCGGTGCGGCGCGCTCGAGGACCTCCGCGGCGATCTCGAGTGGGGCGCCGGGCTTGGCGGCGTGCGAGGGGGCGGGGGCGGTGCCGACCGGGATGGCTGTTGCCGGCGGCATCGCCGCAGAACGTTCTTCCGCTGCCGCTGCTGCTGCCGCTGCCGGCGTTGCGGCCGCCAGCAGCCCG
>DATFKW010000149.1:0-4830 GCA_035268405.1 Gammaproteobacteria bacterium | reverse complement strand
CACGTAACGCATCGAGAAAGGCTGCGCCATGCGCACGATGGTGTCGTACACCGCGGAATCGCCGTGCGGATGGTACTTGCCGATCACGTCGCCGACGACGCGGGCGGACTTCTTGTAGGGCTTGTTCCAGTCGTTGCCCAGCTCGCGCATGGCGAACAGCACGCGCCGGTGCACGGGCTTGAGCCCGTCCCGGACATCCGGCAAGGCCCGTCCCACGATCACGCTCATGGCGTAATCGAGATAAGACTGCCTCATCTCGTCTTCCAGGTTGACCTGGAGTATCTCTTTAGCGACTTCTGACATGGAGTGACCGGGCCATTGCAATCAACGGGTTACAGGGCACGCGCGCGCCCTTTCCGCAGCACGTCGATGGCCCTGGATACAAGCGACCAATATTAACACAAGGGACCGCCGCAGAGCCTCGCCAGGCCGCTCCGGGACGACGCCCGCCATGCGGGTCCGGACAGGCCTCAGCGATCGTTCAGCGCGGCGATGGCGGCCTTCGACGGCGGCGTGGCGACGCCCCGCTCGGTGACCAGCGCATCCACCAGTCCGGCCGGGGTCACGTCGAAGGCCGGGTTGTGCGCGTCTGCCCCGGGGGTCGGGCCGCCGGCGGCGGCCCAGATCTCGCCGGCGTCCCGCTGCTCGATGCACACCGCGTCGCCATCCGCGACGCCGCTGTCCAGGGTCGACGTGGGCGCCACCACCATGAAGCGCACCCCGTGATGCCGCGCGGCCACGGCCAGCGAATAGGTGCCGATCTTGTTCACCACGTCCCCGTTCGCCGCCACGCGATCGGCCCCCGTGATCGCCCATGCCGGGGGGTCGCGGCGCATGAGCTGGGCGGCCGCAGAATCGGTGATCACGGTGGCCGGTATGCCTTCGCGAGCCAGTTCCCAGGCTGTCAGGCGCGCCCCCTGCAGCCAGGGACGCGTCTCGTCCACCCAGACACGCGTGATCTTGCCCTGGCGCCAGCCCTCGCGGATCACGCCCAGCGCAGTCCCCAGCCCCCCGGTCGCCAGCGCGCCGGCATTGCAGTGGGTGATCACGCTGCCCGCCTCCAGCAGGTCCGCGCCGAGCCGGGCCATCGCCTGGTTCATGGCGATGTCTTCGGCATGGATCCGCCTGGCCGCCGCGAGCAGCGCGGCCTCCGGGTCGGCGCCGTCGCCTGCCTCCGCCGCCGCCAGCATCTGGCGCACCGCCCAGGCCAGGTTGACGGCCGTCGGACGCGCTTCGGACAGGCGCGCAAGGTCGGCGCGGTAGCCGGGCAGCCAGTTCTCGCCATCGACCTGCAGCCGGTGCCGCGCGGCCAGCACCGCCGCATAAGCGGCCGTGATCCCGATGGCCGGCGCCCCGCGCACCACCATCTCGCGGATGCAGTCGATGGCCGCATCGACGTCCTCGCAGGCGATCCGCCGCGTCTCGCCGGGCAAGCACCTCTGGTCGAGCAGGTCCAGCCGATCGTTCCGCCAGGTGACGGCGTGAATTCCGCTCGGATCGACGGCTTCGGCAGGGACCGGGTTCTGCTGGGGCAAGGGGCTAAACTCGTTCGCCCCGGCGCGGGACGCTAGAATGAGAGGCTTCGGCCGGCCGCCAGTGCGCGGCAGCCATCCGTCGCGAGTATTTGAGCATGGAGAAAGTCGACACGCTGATCAAGGCCCGCTGGGTTGCCCCGGTCACGCCCGGTGCGGGCGCCCTGGAGCATCATGCCGTCGCCATCAGCCAGGGCCGCATCGTCGACCTTCTGCCGGCGGCGGAAGCGGTTGCCCGCTACCGGGCGGACGAGGAGGTGGAGCGGCCCGCGCATCTGCTGATCCCGGGCCTGGTGAACGCACACACGCACGCCGCCATGACGCTGCTGCGGGGGCTGTCAGACGACATTCCGCTGATGGACTGGCTGCACAAGCACATCTGGCCGGCCGAGCAGCGCTGGATGAGCGGCGAGTTCGTCGAGCATGGCACCGAGCTTGCGATCGCGGAAATGCTGCGCGGCGGGACCACCACCTTCAACGACATGTACTTCTTTCCCGACGTGGCGGCGCGGGTGGCCGCGCGCATTGGCATGCGGGCCTGCCTGGGGATGATCCTGATCAAGTTCCCCACCGTCTGGGCCAGCGACCCGGCCGACTACCTGCGCAAGGGCCTCGAGCTGCGCGACGCGTACAAGGGACACCCGCTGATTAGCACGGCTTTCGCGCCGCACGCCCCCTACACCGTGGATGACGATTACCTGCAGAAGATCCGCCGGCTCGCGGACGAACTCGAGGTCCCGGTGCACATTCACCTGCACGAGACGGCCGACGAGGTGCTCGGCAGCGTGGTGGATTGCGGCGCGCGCCCCCTGGCCAGGCTGGAGGGGCTCGGGCTGCTCTCGCCCATGCTGATGGCCGTGCACATGACCCAGCTGGAAGACCAGGAGATCGCCGCGCTGGCCGCGGCCGGGGCCAGCGTGGTGCACTGTCCTGAATCCAACCTGAAGCTCGCCAGCGGATTCTGTCCCGTGGCGAAGCTGCTCGATGCCGGCGTGAATGTATGCCTCGGCACGGACGGCGCCGCCAGCAACAACGACCTGGACATGATCGGCGAGATGCGCACGGCGGCGCTGCTGGCCAAGGGTGTCGCCGGCCGCCCCGATGCCGTGGGGGCGGACCAGGCGCTGGCCATGGCCACCATCAACGGGGCGCGCGCGCTCGGGCTTGGCGAACAGACCGGCTCGATCGAGCCCGGCAAATGGGCCGACCTGTGCTGCGTAGGGCTGCAGCAGCCCGCCACCTGGCCGGTCTACGACCCGGTCGCGCAACTGGTGTACGCCGCCGGGCGCGACCAGGTGAGCGACGTCTGGGTCGCCGGCCGCCGGATGGTCGCGGACGGACACCTGGCGCGCCTGGACGAAAGCGCCATCATCAAGCGCGCCGGCGACTGGCGCGACAGAATTGCGGGAGCCGACATTGACGACTGAAACAACCGACACGAACGTGGATGCGGCGGAAATCGCCCGCTTCGAGGGCCTCGCCGACCGCTGGTGGGACAGCGAGGGCGACTTCAAGCCGCTGCACGACATCAATCCGGCGCGCCTGGCCTACATCGACGAGCGCGTCGGCCTGCAAGGCAAGCGCGTACTGGACATCGGCTGCGGCGGCGGCATCCTCGCCGAGTCCATGGCGGCCCGCGGCGCGACCGTCACGGCCATCGACATGGCCGAGGCGCCGCTCGCCGTCGCCCGGATTCACCTGCGCGAATCCGGGCTCGAGGTGGACTACCGCAAGTCCACCGCGGAAGAACACGCCGAGGCGCATGCCGGCGCCTACGACGCGGTCACCTGCCTGGAAATGCTCGAACACGTGCCGGATCCGTCCCGCGTGGTGGCGGCGTGCGCGCAACTGGTGCGCCCCGGGGGTGAAGTTTTTTTCTCGACCATCAATCGCAATCCCAAGTCCTGGGTGATGGCGATCGTGGGCGCCGAGTACGTGCTGCGCCTGTTGCCGCGCGGCACCCACGAGTACGCCAAGCTGATCCGTCCCGCCGAACTGGGAAACTGGATTCGCGACGCCGGCCTCGATCTCCGGGAGTTCACCGGGATGCACTACAATCCCTTCACGCGCGACTGCACCCTGGGCGGCAATGTGCATGTGAACTATCTCGCGCACGCCCACCGGCCGGAGGCCTGATGGCGCACGCCAACGCAATCCTGTTCGACCTCGATGGCACGCTGGTGGACACCGCGCCCGATCTCGCGGGGGCGCTGGCAAGCATGATGCTGGAGGACGGGCTCGAGAGCCTGCCCTTCGAACGGGTTCGGCCGTGGGTCTCGTGGGGCGCGCTGAGCCTCATCCGGCTGGGTTACGGTACGGACCTGGACGCCGCGCGGGTGGCGACACTGCGGCACCGTTTCCTGGCGTGCTATGAAGCCGGCCTGTGCCGCGAGTCGATCCTTTTCCCCGGGATCGGCGAGGCCCTCGCGGCGCTCGACGCGGCCTCGATCCGCTGGGGCATCGTCACCAACAAGCCTGGCTGGCTCACCGAGCCGCTGCTGGCGGCGCTGGGCCTGGGCGGGCGCGCCGCCACCGTCATCAGCGGCGATACCCTGCCCTACGCCAAGCCCCACCCGATGCCCTTGCTGCATGCGGCACGCGAGTTGAGCATGAAACCCGCGGACTGCGTGTACGTGGGGGATCACGCGCGCGACATCGAGGCCGGCCGGGCGGCCGGCATGTACACGGTCGCGGCGAGCTGGGGATACATCCCGGCAGACGACGATCCCGCGGCCTGGCGGGCGAATCGCCTGATCCACGCGCCGGCGGACCTCATCCCGCTGGCGGACGCGCTGCACGATTTGCTGGGGGCGGCATGAACGCTTTCGACTGGGCCGCCTGGGCGCCCGTCCTCTGGGCCTCCGGCGGCGTGCTGCTGGGCGTATTGGCTGCCCTGTTGTTGCTGCAGCCGCGCACCTCGCGGCTGCGGGAAAAGCTGGCGGTGACGCAAAGCCAGCTCGAGGCGCGCGGCCGCGCCGAGGACGAGCGCGAGCAGGCTCTCGCGCTGGCGGAGCAGCGCCTGGCGCGCGTGTTCGACGAGTTGGCCCAGCGGTCGCTGCAGGACAACAGCCAGAACTTCCTCGCGCTGGCGAAGCAGAACCTGGATGTGCACCGCAGCGAGGCGCGCGGCGAGCTCAAGGCGCGCGAGCAGGCGGTCGAAGCGCTGGTCATGCCGATTCGCGAGGCGCTGCAACGCACCGAGCGGCAGATCACAGAGATCGAGAAAGAGCGGCACGAAGCGTTCGGCAACATACGCGGCCTGCTCGAGTCCATCAGCCTCAGCCAGCAGGCTCTCAGT
>DATFKW010000148.1:0-3875 GCA_035268405.1 Gammaproteobacteria bacterium | reverse complement strand
CAGCGCATTGCGGTTGTCGCCCACCACGCTCGCGCCGGCGGTCTCCGGCGGCAGCGCCGCGGCGAAGCCGCGCGGGTCGTCGAGCGCGACACCTATTTCACCTGCCGCAACGCGCATCGGGCGCAGCAGGAAGTTGTCGCCGTCGGCCGCGCCGGAGATGCCGGCCAGGTCGATCTCCAGCCCCTCCGCAGCCAGCGTCCCGCCGGGCGGTGCGCTGGCCAGCACGACGGACGAGCCGCTGCGCCCCAGGCTCCATTCCAGCCCGTCGAAACTCAGGCGATACTCGCCCGTGTCCAGCGCGGCGGCGTCGACGAAGCTCACCGCCGGCCCGCCGGCGGCCGTGTTGCCGCGCGCCGGCAGCACCTGGGCCTCCGGCACGCTGAAGAATTCGCCGCCGGCCGCGCCGTCCAGGTCCACGCCCTGCGCGTGCAGTTCGTTGAAGCTCATCGCCAGGGCGACGGCGGTACGGCCCAGGGCGTCCTGCGCCGGGTCGAGCAGTTCGCGCCGGGCGTCCAGCAGCCCGCCCAGCTCGCCGCCGGTCACCAGGTCGGTGATACGCACGGCGGTCCCGGAGCTCACCATGGCGATGTCGCTGCGTGCGGGGTCGTCGCCCATCGCTTGCGCGCTGAGCGTGGCGGCCTCGCTGCCGACGACCAGGCTCTGGCCCGAGCCGACCAGCACGTTCAGCGAGCCGTCGTCCTGCTCCAGCGTCTGCACCGAGACCAGGCCGGCGAGGCGCTGCAGCAGGGCGTCGCGCTGGTCGAGCAGGTCATTGGGCGGCTTGCCGCCGCCCTGGCCGATGCCCTCGACGATCTGGCGATTGAGCCCGGCGATGCCCTCGGCAAGACCGTTGATGTCGTTCACGGCGGCGCCGACCTGGCCTTCGAGCACCTGGCGCTGTTCTTCCATGCGCCCCTGCAGGGAGGCGAAGCGATCCGACAGCCCCTGCGCCTCGCTCAGCAGGACCTGGCGCGAGGCTGTCGAAGTGGGGTCGTTGGCCACGTCCTCGACGGCGGCAAAGAAGCTTTGCAGCGCCGGCGAAAGGCCCGCGTCGGCGTCTGCCAGCAGGTTGTCGGCACGCTGCGCGTACTGGTAGAAAACTTCCTGGCGGGCGGCGCCGGCGGTGTTGTCCATCAGCTGCCGCTGCACGAACTGGTCGGCGTTGCGGCTGATGTTGCTGACGTCCACGCCCTGCCCGATCCAGCCGACGCCGGCGAACTGCGGGTTGCGCACTTCCAGCTCGACGCGCTGTCGGCTGTAGTCCTCGTTGCCCGCATTGGCGATGTTCTGGCCGGTCACGGACAGCGCCCGCTGGTAGGCCAGCAGGGCCGAGGAACCGACGCCAAGGATGCCGGAGCTCATCAGGTGTTCTCCTCACCGGCCATGTGCAGCCGGGCGCGGGCGATCGCGGGATCGCCCATCAGTGTGGTTGTCGGCCGCGCGGCCGCGGGCTTGAGCGCGGCCGGCGGCGAGAGACCCGGCAGGCCGCGCTCCAGGATGTTCAGCACCTTGTCGGCATAGGCGGGGTCGGTGGCATAGCCGGCCTGTTGCAGGCCGCGCAGGTAGCTCTCCGGGTCGGCGGCGCCGGCCACTGCATTTCGATAGCGCGGGTGGTCGCCCACCAGCCGGGCGTAGTCGGAGAAGCTGGCCGCCGGGTCGGGATAGCTGCGGAAGGCCGCCCGCTCCTGTCGCGCGACGCCGTCGCGGTACTCCAGCGTGGAGACCGTGACGCGCTCGCCCTGCCAGCCGCCGCTCGCCTTGATGCCGAACATGTTGTGGCTGGGCCTGCCGGCGGCGTCGTTCATGACGTGCCGGCCCCAGCCGGTCTCCAGCGCCGACTGGGCGACCAGCACCTCGGGCGCGACGCCCAGGCGAGCCGCGGCGCGCTCGGCATGCGGCAGCATGCGCCGCACGAAATCGGCCGGGTCGGCGGAACTCGCGGGGCCGGGCGGCGCCTCAGCGCCGGCATGGACTGCGCCGGCGCCGGCGAGCGGACGGCTGTACGCGGTCTCCGGCCGGGTCGCAGGCTCCGGCCGCGCCGGCACCCGCGTGGCGGGAAACTGCAGCGCACGGTCGCCTTCCACCCGCGGCGGCGGCGACAGCTGCCGCTCGATGGCGGCGGCCAGGCCGATGCCCTGGCGCTGGGCCATTGCCAGCGACAGCTGCTGGTCGTGCATGCTCTCGTAGAGCTCGGTGCCCGAGTTGCCGAACAGGCCGCCCTCGGCGGGCATGGCCTCGCGCATCTGCTTGATCATCATCTGCAGGAACAGCGCCTCGAACTGCTTTGCGACCTCGCGCGTCGCGTCCGCCTCGCCGGCGCGCGCGGCGCGGCGCAGGCTGGCGAGATCGCCGACGCCGCTGGCCGTGCCGTGAATGCCGGTGAGCGTGTCCAGGCTCATGCGCGACGCCCGCTCAGATGATGATCAGCTCGGCGCGCAGCGCGCCGGACTGGTGCAGGGCTTCGAGGATGGCGATCAGGTCGCCCGGCGCCGCGCCCACCCGGTTCACCGCCTGGACGATCTCCTGCAGCGTCGCGCCGGGTCCGAAGGGGAACATGCGGCCCTCGCCCTCGGTGATCTGCACCTCGCTCTCGGGCACGACCACGGTTTCGCCGCCGCGCGAGAAGGGCTCCGGCTGGGACACCGCGAAGCTCTCGGAAATGGTCACGGAAAGGCCGCCGTGGGCGACCGCCGCGGCCAGTACCTTGACGTTGCCGCCCATGACGATGGTGCCGGTGCGCGAGTTGACGATCACCCGGGCCGGCGGCTCGCCCGGCTCCACCGTGACGTTCTCCAGCCAGGACATGAAGCCCACGCGCTGGCCCGGATCCTGCGGCGCGCGCACGCGCACCGAGGTGGCGTCCACCGGCGCGGCCATCTCGTCGCCCAGCGCGGCATTCACCGCCTCGGCCAGGCGGAAAGCGGTCGTGAAGTCGGCGGAACGCAGGTTCAGCACGATGCTGTCGCTGGCGTTGAAACCCGAGGGCACGACGCGCTCCACGGTGGCGCCGCCGGGGATCCGGCCGGCGCTGGGAATGTTCACGGAAATGCTGGAGCCGTCGCGTCCCTCGGCGCCGAAGCCGCCCACCACCATGTTGCCCTGGGCGATGGCGTACACCTGGCCGTCGGCGCCCTTGAGCGGCGTCATCAGCAGGCTGCCGCCGCGCAGGCTCTTGGCGTTGCCGATGGACGAGACCGTGATGTCGATCTCCTGGCCCAGCTTGGCGAAGGGCGGCAGCTCGGCGTGGATGGCCACCGCGGCGACGTTGTTCACCTGCAGGTTGACGTTGCCGGGGATGGTGACGCCCAGCTGGCCCAGCATGTTGCGCAGGCTCTGGGCGGTGAAGGGCGCCTGGGTGGTCTGGTCGCCCGTGCCGGTGAGGCCCACGACCAGCCCGTAGCCCACCAGCTGGTTGCTGCGCACGCCCGCCACGTCGGCGAGGTCCTTGATGCGCTCCTCGGCTTGCGCGGACGCTGTCGCCAGCAAGAGCGAGAAGGCGGCCAGGGCGAGGAAAGTTCTCATGTCAGTTCTCCGGTGCCGGGTCGACAGGTCCGCGGCCGAACTCAGAAGGGCCACAGCGGGCTGTTGAAGAAACGGGTCAGCCAGCCGGGCGAGTTGCTCTGCGCCACCACGCCGGTGCCGCCGTAGGCGAGCTGGGCGTCGGCCACCTGGGTGGACAGCACTGTGTTGTCCGGGCCGATGTCCACCGGCCGGACGATGCCGCGCAGGCGGATGTACTCCTGGCCCTGGTTGATCTTCACCCACTTCTCGCCCTGGATGACCAGGTTGCCGTTGGGCAGCACCTCGGAAACGGTGACGGTGATCGAGCCCTCGAGCTGGTTGCTCTGCGCGGCATCGCCCTCGCCGTCGAAAGA
>DATFKW010000147.1:0-11090 GCA_035268405.1 Gammaproteobacteria bacterium | reverse complement strand
TGCGGTCGCGGCAGCGGCCGTCGTAGCGCGGTTTCTCGCCGCGGGCCATCTGCGCGGCGCGCATTTCGTCGAGTTCTGCCTTGCTGCAGTAGCAGTGATAGGCGTGACCCTGCTCCATCAGTTGCTCGGCTATTTCCGTGTAGCGGTCGAAGCGGTCGGTCTGGTAAAGCGGGCCCTCGTCGGCGCGCAGGCCGAGCCATTCCATGCCGTCGAGGATGACCTGGATGGCTTCCTCGGTGGAGCGGGCCCGGTCGGTGTCCTCGATACGCAGCACGAACTGCCCGCCGTGGCGGCGCGCCTGAAGCCAGGAGAACAGGGCGGTGCGCACGCCGCCGATGTGCAGGAAGCCGGTGGGGCTTGGGGCGAAGCGGGTGCGGACGTTGCTGTGGTGGGCTTGGGACACGGTTTGGACCTCGATGGATTCAGGCCCGCGATTCTATCAGGGGCGGCCGGTGCGGAAATGGGGATTGGCCCTATTTAGCAGACTAAATAGGGCCAATCCCCATTCTTTATCTGGAATCCCTGCGTGGTGATACGCGGCGGTGATCGACAAAGTATGGAATGAGCGATGAGGGCGTCGAGGGCAGGTGTCCCCCTAAGGCAGGCGCAAACCAGCGCGGATAAACCCCCGGCGGATTGATTTCCCTTGACATGATGTCAACTGTAGTATACATATGATCGAGGTTGTCAAGAGCGATGTATTCGACGACTGGTTACGCCGCCTGCGTGACCCGCAAGTGAAGGCGAGGGTGCTGGCGCGCGTCAGGCGCCTGAGCCTTGGCAATCCGGGTGACACCAAGGCGCTCGGCCGCGGCCTGTTAGCGATTAGGATTAACTACGGGCCCGGCTATCGCATCTATTACATGCATCGTGGCCAGGCATTGGTGGTTCTTCTTTGCGGCGGGGACAAGCGCACCCAGCAGGCTGGCATCGCGCGGGCGCGGCGCATCGCCGCTGACTGGTACAGGTGATTCATGGCAGCCAGGTTCAGCCACTTCGATCCAGCCGACTACCTCGACACGGAAGAGGGCATCAGGCTCTACCTCGAAGCATGCGCCGCGGATGGCGAGCCCGCGCTCATAGCGGCGGCCCTCGGTGATATTGCGCGCGCGCGCAACCTGTCTGCCCTGGCGCGCGAAGTGGGCATGACCCGGGCCGGGCTTTACAAGGCCTTGTCGCAGGAAGGTAACCCGAGCTTCGCGACCATCAGCAAGGTTGCCAAAGCGCTGGGGCTGGAGCTAAGCATCAGGCAAATTCGCGAGCCCTGAGCTTCTCCAGCTTCTTGCTCACGTGCCCCGGAGATTTCGTATTCCGGGCAATCACCGAATACGCCGCGGGCACCACGAACAGCGTCAGCACGGTGGTGAGCGCCATGCCGTAGACCACCACGATGCCCACCGCCTGCCTGCTCTCGGACCCCGCACCCGACGCCAGCAGCAGCGGCAGGGCGCCGATAGCGGTGCAGGTGCTGGTCATGAGCACGGGCCTGAGCCGGATCGCCGCCGCCTCGACCACGGCGTCGTTGAACTCGCGTCCGCGGTCGCGCAGCTGGTTGGCGAACTCCACGATCAGCACGCCGTTCTTGGCGGCCAGGCCGATCAGCATGATCAGCCCGATCTGGCTGTAGACATTGATCGAGCCGCCATAGGCCCACAGTCCCAGCAGCGCGCCGGTGATCGCCAGCGGCACGGTGAACATGATCACCAGCGGGTGGCGGAAGCTCTCGAACTGCGCCGCCAGCACCAGGAACACCACCAGCAGCGCCATCACGAAAGTGATGTACAGCGAGTTGCCGGACTCCTTGAACTCGAGCGACTCGCCGTCCCAGGAGATGCGGATCTCCGGCGGCAGGATGGAGCGCGCCAGCGCCTCGAACTCGTCCAGCGCCTCGCCCAGCGAGGCCCCCGGCTCCAGCCCGCCGGAGATCGTGATGGAGCGCAGGCGGTCGAAGCGCCGCAGCGAGTCCGGCCCGGCGCGTTCCGAGATGCTCACCAGGTTGCTCAGGGGCACCAGGCGACCGGTGGTCTCGGAGCGCACGTAGATGTTCGACAGGTCGCGCGGGGTGGCGCGTCCCTCGGCCTGGCCCTGCAGGATGACGTCGTATTCGCGGCCGCGGTCGATGTAGGTGGTGACGGTGCGCGCGCCCAGCATGGTCTCCAGCGTGCGGCCGATGTTCTGCAGCGACACGCCCAGCTCCGCGGCGCGGTCGCGGTTCATGTCCACGCGCATCTGCGGCTGGCGCTCCTCGTAGTTGGAATCCAGCCCGGTGATGCCGGCATAGCCCTCGGCCGCGGCGATCAGTTCGTCTCGCCACGCGGCCAGCTGGTCGTACTCCGGCCCGCCCAGCACCATCTCGACCGGCCGGTCGCCGCCGCGCACGCCCAGCCCGCCGGGCGTGATGACGCGCGCCTGCACGCCGGGCAGGGTGCTCAGGTCTTCGCGCACCTCGGCGGCGATCTCCTCGACGGAGCGCTCGCGCTTGCCCCAGTCCTCGAGCAGCACGATGGCACGCGCGCTGTCCACGGCGCCGCCGCCGCCCCAGTTGCCGGGCACGCGCAGCAGCACGCGGCGCGCCTCGCCGCTGTCCACCAGCCGCATCAGGCTCTCTTCCATGCGCTCGGCATAGGCCTCGGTGTACTCCAGGCTGGCGCCCGGCGGCCCGGTGACCAGGGTGAAGAAGATGCCGCGGTCTTCGCGCGGCGCGTACTCGGACGGCAGCGCGCGGAACAGCCCGGCGGCCGCCACCGTGATCAGCAGGGCGACGGCGATCACCGCCCAGGGCCGCGGCACGATGTTGTTCAGCGCCGCGCGGTAATGGTGGTCCACCCGCGCGAAGCCGCGCTCGATCCACGAGGTGACGCGCCCGCGCCGCTCGCCGTGCTTGAACAGCTTGGAGCTGAGCATGGGGATGAGCGTCAGCGCCACCAGGCTGGAGATGGCCACCGCCGCAGCCACCGCCACGCCGAACTCGCGGAACAGCCGGCCGACGTTGCCCTGGATGAAGGAAATCGGCAGGAACACCGAGATCAGCACCAGCGTGGTCGCGATCACCGCGAAGCCGATCTCGCGGCTGCCGTTGACGGCCGCCAGCAGCGGCGGCTCGCCTTCCTCGACGCGGCGCCAGATGTTCTCCAGCACCACGATGGCGTCGTCCACCACCAGCCCGATGGCCAGCACCAGGCCCAGCAGGATGAGCACGTTGATGGAGTAGCCGAACAGCGCCATCACCGAGAAGGTGGCGATCACGCAGATGGGGATGGTGACCGCCGGCACGAGGGTGGCGCGCACGTTGCCGAGGAACAGGTAGATGACGACGAGCACCAGGGTGAGCGCGAACAGCAGCGCCTTGAGGACCTCCGCCATGGAGGCCTCGATGAAGGTGGCGCGGTCGAAGTTGATGCTCAGTTCCACGCCCTCGGGCAGCGAGGGCATGGCTTCTTCCATGGCCCTGCGCACGCCGCGCGAGACCTCCACGGTGTTGGCCTTGGACTGCTGCTCGATCCCCAGGCTGATGGCCGGTTCCTGGTTGGCGCGCGCGATGCTGCGCTCGTCCTCGGCGCCCACGCGCACTTCGGCGACGTCGGAGACGCGCACGAAGTTGCCGTCGCTGCCGCGCCGGACGACCAGCGCCTCGAAGTCCTCCGCGCGGGTCAGGCCGGTGCGGGTGCGCAGCGTGAACTCGCGCTGCGAGGACTCCAGCCGGCCGGCCGGCAGTTCCACGTTCTCGCGCCGCAGCGCGTCGGTGATGTCCTCGGAGGTGACGCCGCGCGCCGCCATCGCCTCGCGGTCCAGCCACAGGCGCATGGCATAGCGGCGCGAGCCGCCCAGGCGCACGCGCGCCACGCCCTCGACCACCGACAAGCGGTCCACCAGCACGCGCTCGGCGATGTCGGTCAGCTCCAGGGTGGAATGGCGGTCGCTGGTGAAGGTGAGCCACATGACGGGGCGCGTGTCGCTGTCCGACTTGGCGATGCGCGGCGGGTCGGCTTCCGGCGGCAGCTGCGAGAGCACGCGGCCGACGCGGTCGCGCACGTCGTTGGCGGCCTCGTCCACGTTGCGGTTGAGCGCGAACTCGAGGTCCACGCTGGAGCGCTCGTCGCGGCTGCGCGAGGTGAGCTTCTTGATGCCTTCCAGGCCGGCCACCTGGTCCTCGATCACCTGCGTGACGCGGGTCTCGATGATGTCGGCGGAGGCGCCGCGGTAGTTGGTGTCGATGGAGATGATCGGCGGGTCGATGTCGGGATATTCGCGCACCGACAGGTTCAGCGCCGAGGCCAGCCCGATCAGCACCAGGAACATCGACAGCACGGCCGCGAAGACCGGTCGGCGCACCGACAGTTCGGAAATCTTCATGGCAGCTTGAGCACGGCCACCGCGTCGGTTTCGGTGACCCGTCCGCCGTCGGCGACCTTCTGCGTGCCTTCGACGACCACGGTGTCGCCGGCGCGCAGGCCCTCGAGCACCACCACCTCGCCGCGCAGCCGCCGGCCGATCACCACGCGCGTGCGCCAGGCGCGATCGTCACGCACCAGGTAGACCTCCTGGCGGTCGCCCTCCGGCACCAGCGCGCCCTCGGGGATGACCACGCGCGCGCGGCTCTGGCCGGCCAGCTTCACCGTCAGGAACATGCCCGGCTTGAGCAGCCCGTGATCGTTGGGCAGCTCGGCGCGAATGGTGATGGCGCGCGTGACCGGGTCCACGCGCGTGTCCACCGTGGTGACCGTGCCGTCGAAGGCGCGGCCCTCGAAAGCCACGCTGCGCGCGCTGATCTCGAGGCCCGTGTCCAGCACGCCCAGGAAAGTCTCGGGCACCGTGAAGTCCAGCCGAACGCGGGAGAGGTCGTCCAGCGTGGTGATGACGTCGCCCGGGCTCACCAGGCTGCCGGGGCTGACCTGCCGCAGGCCGATCTTGCCGGCGAAGGGGGCGCGCACCAGCGTCTGCTCGAAACGCGCCTCGGCGGCGCGCAGCCGCGCCTCGTCGGCGTTCATGGTCGCTTCCAGCTGCTGCACCTGCGACTCGGAGACCGTAGCGGTGTCCAGCAGCTCGCGCGCGCGGCGGAACTGCGCGCGGCTGTCGATGACCCGCGCCTCGGCCTCGGCCAGCGCGGCGCGCTCCTCGGCATTGTCCAGCTCGACCAGCACCTGGCCGGCTTCCACCGACTGGCCCTCGCGGAAGCGGATCGCGGTGATGACGCTCGAGATGCGCGGCGTGATTTCCACCGCCTCGCGGGCGCGGGTCGTGCCCAGCGCTTCGACCTCGTCCACCAGCATGCGCTCCACGGCCGGGGCCGTGACCACAGCGACCGGCGGACGGTCCTCGGGCGCCGTGCGTTGCGGGGCCTGGCGCTCGCCGCCCATGCCCAGCCAGGTGTAAGCCGCCAGGGCCGCCGCGATCAGCACGACCAGTGTGGTGATGGTTTTTTGCAAAGTGTTATCTCTTGGAAATGGGGAAGGGCCCCATTTTTTCAGAATGGGGATTGGCCCCATTTTTTTCAGAAAATGGGGCCAATCCCCTTAACTCTGCGACTGGATGTAGTTCTGCAGCCCCATCTTCTCGATCAGGCCCAGCTGGGTCTCCAGCCAGTCGATGTGCTCTTCCTCGGATGACAGGATCTCGCGGAACAGCTGGCGGCTGACGTAGTCGCCCACCGACTCGCAATGCGCGACCGCGGCCTTCAGGTCCTCGTGCGCCGTGTGCTCCATGCCGAGATCGGCCTTGAGGATCTCCTGGACGTTCTCGCCGATCATCAGCTTGCCGAGGTCCTGCAGGTTCGGCAGTCCCTCCAGGAACAGGATGCGCTGGATCAGCTGGTCCGCGTGCTTCATCTCGTCAACGGATTCCTCGTACTCCTTCTCCCCCAGCTTGGTGAGGCCCCAGTCCTGCAGCATGCGCGAGTGCAGGAAGTACTGGTTGATGGCGGTCAGCTCGTTCTTGAGGACGGTGTTGAGGTATTCGATGACCTTGGAATCGCCTTTCATGCGGTGTTCTCCCCGAAGCGGTGTGTCGAAGCGCTCTGTGAGCGCTGAACCGACAATTAGACCATGACATCGTCCGACGGTGTTAGACCGCGGCCGGGCGTTGAAGGTTCTGCACTTCCGTGTCCGGGAGCGCGTTCGCCAGAGCCACGCCGATGCGCGCCGGGTCGTGGCCAGCGTATTCGGGGGGCGGGGCGAAGTGGTTTCGCGCCTGGGCGGCGCGGGCGCGGTACAGGCCGCGTCAGGCGGCGTCAGGCGGCGTCGGGGTGCACCGACTTGCGCACGCAGTGCATGGCGCCGGAAGCGGCGGGGGCCTCGCCGAGGATCTCGGTGGCGTAGCAGGCGCATTGCCCGCAACCGGTGGCGACGCCCAGCTCGCGGCTCAGGTCCTCGAGCTTGCGGGCACCGCGGCCGATGGCTTCGTGGATCTGGCTGTCCGTGATTTGCTTGCAGATGCACACATACATGACAGGTCACCTCCGCTTCGTTGGGGCCTATCTAAATGCAAATGCGAATGATTGTCAATGCGGTGAATACTTATTGGGCTCGATTGGGCTTGGCGGGGCTTCCGGAGGCCGGCGGGCGGGCGGCCAAGGGCCCGGCCCTGAGGTCCCGTCCAGCGGCTCGGCAAGAGCGCGAAAGCTGGGCAAGCCTGCGGAAGCCGGAAAAAAATCGGCCCCGGGGTCCTTCCTGGACGCCGGGGCCGAGGGGTCGCGTGGGGGAAGCACGCAATTCGGGAACAATTGGGGATTCGCTCCGTACGCTATGTATGGATTCGGCCGCTCGCCAAAAGTTCCTTCTGTTCGGCTCGCAGGGCGAATTTTTTTGCCGGTCGCGCCGTCCCCCCTGTAAATCCTCCCTCTTAGAAGGTCGCCCGCAGGCCCACCAGGGCCCAGCGGTCGACGCCGGGACGCGCGCCGTTGGGCGAGCGCGAGGCGATGTATTCCTTGTCGAACAGGTTCTGCACGCGGGCCAGCAGGCTGAAGTTTTCGGTCAGCCGGTAATCCGCGCCCAGGTCCACCACCAGCGCCGAGTCGGTGCGCTCGGAGGGCGGGATGCTGCCGCTGCCCGCCTTGGTGCGCGTCTCGTCCTGGTAGTTGAAGGCCAGGTTCACGGCCAGCCGGTCGCCTTCCAGCGCCAGTCCCACCTGGCCGACGTGCTCGGGCACGTAGGGCATGCGATCGCCGGCGGTCACTTCGCCCCAGGGGTCGAAGTCGCTCTCGAAGCTGTTGTCGAACTCGGCATCCGGCGTCCAGGTCCAGCCCAGCTGCAGCGGCACCTGCCAGCCGTTGCCGAACTCCCACAATACCGTCTGCGCCATCAGCTCGACGCCGCGCACCACCGCCTCGCCGGCCTCGAACTGGTCGCCGATCACGCCGCCGCCACCGGTGGACTCGGTGACCGTGCCCACCAGGTTCTCGTAGTCGGTAATGAAGCCGATCGCCTCGGCGTAGAAGCGCGCGCCCTCGTAGCGCACGCCGAACTCCCAGTTGGTGCTGGTTTCCGAGTCCGCGCTGCTGCCGGGCGAGGGCGGGTTGAAGCCCTTGTGCACGCCGCCGATCAGCTTGATGCCGTTGTTGAGCGCGTATACCGCGCCCACGCCGGGGATCCACTCGGTCAGCGTGGCCTTGTCGGCGCGCGTCGGGGGGCCGGTGCGCGCCGGGTCGTCACTGGCATAGTCGGTGCGCTTCAGCTCGATGCTTTCGTAACGAAGCCCCGGCGACACGCGGAAGCCGCCGAATTCGACGTCGGCCGAGACGAAGCCCGACTGCACGTCGGCCTCGGCGATGCGATTGGTCTGGGCGCCGGCGACGCCGGCCGTGGTGCGCACCATGTTGCCGTCTTCCATGCGGAACTCGTCCCGCTTCTGGAAACGATCCTCGAAGTCCTCGTGGAAGCGGAAACCGCCCTTGAGCGTGACGGCCGCGCCGCCCAGGTACAGCTCGTACTCGCCGGAGCCCTGCAGGCCCTTGGAGGCGTAGGTGCGCAGGTTGTCGCGCACGCGCAGCGCGTCATCCGGGCTGGTCTCGCCCTTCAGCCAGCCGAGCTCCTCGGCGAACTCGTCGGGGTTCTCGACGATGGCGCTCAGGCCGATGCCCTGCACGTTGTTGACGCGATACCAGCTGCGCTGGAAGCTGTTGTTGTAGTTGGTCAGCGTGAAGCGCCAGGGCGCGGACACCGGCTCGACCGTCCAGGAGAGCTGGCGCGTCGTGTGGTCGGTGTCCAGCTGGTCGATCTGGGTGGCGGCGTACAGCCGGTAGGGGTCGGCCGCGTAGTCCTCGTCGGTGAGGCCGAGGTAGGACTGCTGCGAGTCCTGCGTGGCGCGGCCGTACTTGACCTCCAGCGCCTGGTAGATGGAGGCGCCGGGCGCGCTGTTGAAGCGGCCCTTGATCATGTAGTCCTCGAACTCGTAACCGGCCTCGGTGTTGTTGATGTTGTCGTCGATGGTCTTGAAGCCGTCGGACTGGCTTTGCACCGTCTCGAACAGGATGCCGAAGCGCTCGTCGCTGCCGCCGCCGACAAAGTGCGCATCCTGCGTGTCGTTCTGGCCGTAGAAGAAGTCGCCCGTCGCGCCCAGCTCATCGGGGATGGGGGTGGACAGCAGGTTGATGGCGCCGCCGATCGTGCGCGGTCCGACCGGGATGGAGGACGGGCCCTTGAGCACCTCGACCGCGTACATGCGACGCACATTGGGGAAGTAATAGGCCGCCGGCGCGGAATAGGGTGCCGGCGCGATCAGCACGCCGTCTTCCAGCACCGCGATGCGGCTGCTGCGGTCCTGGCCGGAGCCGCGGATGCCGATGTTCGGGCGATGACCGAAGCCTTCCTCATCCTGCAGGTAGACGCCCGGCACGGAGCGGAGGATGCGGTGGATGTCGCCGTACTCGAACTTTTCCAGCTCGTCGGGGCCGACGAAGTGGGCGGAGCCGCCGATGTCGCGGGCCGCGGAACTCGAGCCGATGATGGTCACGCCGCCGAGGTCGATAGGGTCGGTGCCGGCCATCGCCTCGGCCGCGCTTGAGTCCGCGAGGGCGGCGGGGGCGATGGCGGTGGCGAGAGCGGTCGCGCAGAGCAGGCAGCTCAGTTGGGGCAGTCTGGACGGACGCATGGAAGCTCCTTCGGGTATTGATATGCAAGCCAAGGCGCGAACATTAAACGCAATGAGAACGATTCGCAATACGGTTTACCGAAACACGGGGCGACATTGGAACAGTCCTGGCACGGCGCATGCACTGCCCGGCTACTGCCTCGGCGGGACCGCCGGGTGGCCGGTGCAGAAAGCTGCGGCTAACTGGTTGAGATAGAATTGTTTTTTTGGCCCGGCTGGCGGCCCTGCGCCGCGACGCGCCACCTCGAGGGGCGCCGCATCAAGGAACGACACGCGTTTTGACTGACATTGCCACGCCCTCGAGCGCTCCGTCGCCGTCACCCTGGTCCGACCCGAAGGTGCGGCTGAGGCGCATCCTGCTGCTCGCCCTGCCCATCGTCGGCGGCATGGTCTCGCAGAACATCATGAACCTGGTGGACACCGCCATGGTCGGCACGCTGGGCGACGCGGCGCTGGCGGCGGTCGGGCTCGGCGGCTTCGCCAACTTCATGGTCATGGCGCTGTTGCTGGGACTATCGACCGGCGTGCAGGCGGTGGCCGCGCGCCGCAAGGGCGAGGGCAAGTTCGACGAGATGGCGGTGCCGCTGAACGGCGGGCTGCTGGTGCTGCTGTGCGTCGCGCCGCCGATGTCGGCGCTGGTCTACTGGGGTGTGCCGGCGATCTATCCCTACCTGAACGGCGACCCGGAGGTGATCGCGCACGGCGTGCCGTACCTGCAGGCGCGCGTGCTGGCGGCATTTTTCATGGGCGCCAATTTTGCTTTTCGCGGCTACTGGAACGCGGTGGACCTGCCGCGCCTGTACATGGGCACGCTGGTGACCATGCATGCGACGAATATTTTCCTCAACTGGGTGCTGATCTTCGGCAACCTGGGGGCGCCGGCGCTGGGCGTGGAGGGGGCGGGCATCGCCTCGGCGCTGTCCACGGTGGTCGGCTTCAGCTGCTACATCTGGCTGGGTTTCCGCCACGCGCGCCCCGCCGGCTTCCTGCAGCGGGCGCCGCACCGCGCGCAGGTCGCGACGCTGCTCCGGCTGGCCCTGCCCACCGGCATCCAGCAGCTGTTCTTCGCCGCCGGCTTCGTCATGACCTTCTGGATCATCGGCCAGGTGGGCACGCGCGAGATGGCCGCGGCCACCGTGATCCTCAATCTCACGCTGGTGGCGCTGCTGCCCGGGCTCGGCCTGGGGATCGCCGCCAGCACGCTGGTCGGGCAGGCGCTGGGACGCGGCGATGCCGAAGACGCGTCGCGCTGGGCGTGGGAAGTGGCGCGCGTGGGCATGATCGCGCTGGCCGTGCTCGGGCTGCCGGGCGTGCTCTGGCCCGAGCTGTTGCTGGGCGTTTTCATCCACGACCCCGAGACCATGGCCATCGCCACCTTCCCGATGCGCCTGGTGGGCCTGGGGATGGCCGTCGAGGGGCTCGGGATGGTGATGATGCACGCGCTGCTGGGCGCCGGCGACAACAAGCGCGTCATGAAGATCGCCGTGGTCGCGCAGTGGGGCGTGTTCCTGCCGCTGGCCTACCTGGTGGGGCCGGTGCTCGGTTTCGGGCTTTCCGTCATCTGGTGCCTGCAGGTCGGCTACCGCGCCGGGATGGCGGGGGTGTTTACCCTGTTCTGGATGAGGAAAGGCTGGGCGGGGATCAGGGTATAAATGGGGATTGGCCTTATTTAAATGGGGCCAATCCCTATTACCGCAGCCGCCGGATCTCTTCGAGCAGGTCCAGCGCCAGCGCCACGCCGGGCAGGTTGACGCCCAGGTCCCGGTGCAGCCGCAGCGCCACCTGTGTGCGGTAGACGCTCCGGCCGGTGAAACGCCAGTGCGCGCGCTCCGGGCCCTCCGGCTCGATCACGCCCTCGGCCACCAGCTCGAGCACGAAATCCTCGCTCGCGTGGCACATGCGACAAAGCTCCGCGAACTCCACTTCGAGCGACTCGTCGAGCAGCTGGCCCATCAAGATGTCCATCTCGTCACGGGTCATGGCTAAACCTCGATGTCCCGGCGCGG